>JAEYOR010000052.1 GCA_023411615.1 Actinomycetes bacterium | reverse complement strand
GCTCGGGGAAACCCGGCCGGGCCTTCTGCTTGCTTTCGTTTGGATGAGGGCTCTGGCCTGCGTTGGGGCCGGCTCGTCAGGACGATGTGCGCGCGGTGAGAGCCGCGGCATACACCTCACGGCTGCTCGCACCGCCCGCCTCCGCAACGGCGCGTGCGGCATCCTTAAGACGCTCACCGTCCGCCACCCGCTCAAGCACCTCGGCCACCATGGCGTCCATCGAGGCTGCGAGGCGAGGGCGCCCCGCCACCACCACGACGATCTCGCCGAGCACCTCGCGACTCGCGGCCCAATCAGTGAGTTCGCCCAGCGTGCCCCGCACGACCTCTTCGTGGATCTTTGTCAGTTCGCGGCAGATCGCGCCCGCTCGGTCAACGCCGAACCCTTCGGCGAGGTCCGCGAGGAAGGCCGCAAGCCGGCGCGGGGACTCGAAGAACACGAGAGTGCGCGACTCGCTCGCGAGCTCACGCACGGCGCTGGACCGTTCTCCGCCTTTGCGAGGCAAGAAGCCCTCAAAGACAAAGCGGTCGGTCGGCAGACCCGAGACGGCCAGAGCGGTGAGGACAGCGCTCGGCCCGGGCAGCGTCGTCACGGGGACATCAGCCTCGATCGCGGCCCTCACGAGGCCGTAACCGGGGTCCGACACCGTTGGCATCCCCGCGTCACTCACCACCACCACGGTCTGGCCGGAACGCACCTTGTCGATCAACTCTGCCGCCCGCGCCCGCTCATTGTGTTCGTGGAAGGCAAGCACCGTGCCGCGGATCTCGATCCCCATGCGCCGCGCGAGGTCGCGCAACCGGCGCGTGTCCTCAGCCGCCACCACGTCCGCACTCTCGAGCACCGCCCGCAACCGCAATGAAGCGTCGTCCGCATTGCCGATAGGCGTGGCGGCAAGGACGAGGCGACCGGTCATGGCACCAGCGTGGCATATGTGCGGCGGCGCACGGCGGCCCCGTCCGAGCAAGTGGTTATAGAGGACGTAGGCTCGTGCCCGTGATGTCGGCGCGTCTCATGGGCTTCTTGTGGCGCTGGCGCGCAGGTGTCATGGCGTCGGCCGTGACGCTGGTTGCGGGCTGGTTGCGCTTTGCCAACCTCGGCCACCCCCGCGCGCTCGTTTTTGACGAGGTCTATTACGCCCGTGGCGCCTACTCCCTGCTTGAACTTGGCTACGAGGGCAAGTGGGACAAGGACAACGGAATGTTCGCCCAAGGCAACTTCTCCGGTCTCCAAACGGAGGGCGACTACGTGGTCCACCCGATGGTGGGCAAGCTCCTCATCGCGGCGGGCATGCGCGTGGCGGGCACCACGCCGTTTGGCTACCGCTTTGCCGGGGCGCTGCTGGGAACAGCCACCGTGCTCATCATTGCGCTCCTCATGCGCCGCATCCTCCGTTCAACGCTGTGGGGAGGCGTCGCGGGCGTGCTGCTCGCCGTCGATGGCTCCCACATCGTCCTGTCTCGCACCGCGATTCTTGACATCTTCCTCACGTTCTTTGTGGTGGCGGGCTTTGCACTGTTGTGGCTAGATCGTTGGCGAGCCCAGCGAATGTACGACGCTCATCCACCCACATCGGACCGCCCGGCGGGGCCTCGCGTGGGGATTCGCTGGTGGCGGCTCGCTGCGATTGTCACCTTTGGTCTCGCGGCGGGAGTCAAGTGGTCGGGCGCGATTTTTGCGGCCGCTTTCCTGGTGCTGTTTGTTGTGCTCGACGCTGTGGACAGGCGGGCGGCTGGCTACCCCGGGTGGTTGTGGGGCGCGGCGTGGCGCAATGCCGTTCCGGGTGCGCTGGCGACGGTTGTCATCATGCCCGCCGTGTACATCGCGCAGTGGGCCAACTGGTTCATCACCGACGGCTCTTATGGCCGCAGTTGGGCCAAGGACAACCCCGGCGAAGGCGTCACGTGGCTCCCCGAGTCCCTACGCTCGCTCGCTCACTATCACAAGCAGATGATGGACTTCCATGAGGGTCTCAGCAGCCCCCACCCCTGGCAGTCGCATCCCGCCGGGTGGATCATCCAATTCCGGCCTACGTCGTTCTACTTTGAACGCAAAGAGTCTGCATCTTGCTTGGGTTCAAGCTGCGTCGAGGCGATCACGTCGGTGGGCAACCCACTCATCTGGTGGGGCGGGCTCATCGCGCTGTGCTACGCAATCTGGCGGCTCATCGTCAAGCGCGACAGCCTCGGCATGGTGCTCGCCGTGGGCACCCTTGCGGGCTGGCTGCCGTGGGAGCCGTACGCGCACCGCACGATCTTCACGTTCTACTCAGTGGCGATGATTCCGTTTGTGGTGCTCACCCTCACGTGGGCACTGAAACATGTCGCCCAACCCGACTCATTAGGCGGCAGATTCTCGCGGCTGCGCGCATTTGCCGTGGGGTGGTTCATCGTGGCTGTGCTGGCGATCAGCGCCTTCTTCTATCCGGTGTGGACGGCAGAATCGATTCCAGAGTGGTACCGCCGGGCACACGTATGGTTGACGACATGGTGACGCCCACACCTCCCGAGCGCGCGGCAACACCGCCAACGGTGCTCATGTGCGCGCCCGCGCACTACACGGTCTCTTACCGCATCAACCCGTGGATGAACCCGGAGCTCCCCACCGACACGTCGCTCGCGGTGCGCCAGTGGCGCAACCTGCGCGCCGTATTTGTCGAGCTCGGTTTCACCGTCCACGAGATCGAGCCCATTGAGGGTCTGCCGGACATGGTCTACGCGGCCAACGGCGGGCTCGTCATCGACTCGATCGCGTACACCGCATCCTTCTTCTACCCGGAGCGCCAGCCCGAGGGCCCGGCCTACGGCGCGTGGTTTGCCGACTACGGCCTCGCCGTCCACGAGGCACAACACGTCAATGAGGGCGAAGGTGACCTCTTGCCCGTGGGCAACGCGATCTTGGCCGGTCACGGCTTCCGCACGAGTCGCGAAAGCCACGCCGAGCTTGCCGAGGTCTTTGACCGTGAGGTGGTTCCGCTGCGGCTCGTGATGCCGGAGTTCTATCACCTCGACACGGCTTTGGCCGTGCTTGACGATCGCCCGGGCCACGAGCACATTGCGTACTTCCCACCGGCTTTTGACGCGCCCAGCCTTGACGTGTTGCGGTCGCGCTATCCGGACGCAATTGAGGTGGCAGAGGCCGACGCTCACGTCTTTGGTCTCAACGCCGTGTCAGATGGCCGCCACGTGGTGACGGCCGCTGCCGCAACGCGCTTCCAGGACCAACTTCGAGAGGCTGGCTACGAGCCGATCGGCGTTGACGTCACCGAGTTGCTGCTTGGCGGCGGCGGTTCCAAGTGCTGCACGCTCGTCTTGCGCGAACGGAACTGACGGCGCACTCGCGCCATGTCCTGAGCCATTTGCGAGGGCGCCCGGCCGCCGCTGTTGCCAGCCCGAGCGTCGGGCTTTGCCGCCCGGTCCGCCTCCGTGGCGACGTACTCGCGGGCGCAGGCGACGGCGTCGTAAAGGCTCGTGAAAAGGTGCCCGCTCTCCTCGAGCCTCGCAAGCACTCCCACGCGTGTGAGCAGAGGGGCGTGGCGCTCCTGAACGCCCTTGACGAGCACCCGCACACCGCGCGCCTCGAGGCCTTCGACGATGTCGGCGAGCACGGACGCTCCCGTTGAGTCGAGCAGTTGCACTTGTGACAGGCGCACGATGACCACGTGCACGCCGTTGATGGACGTGACGCGATCGTGGATGCGCTCGGCCGCACCGAAGAACAGTGCGCCGTCGATGCGGAAGAGCGCGATCCGCTCGTCCCCAGCGACAGGCGGCCCGGGCAGTTCTTCGCGGTGCACACCAGCGGTGGCGGCGAGTGAGCGCAAGGCGAAGAGGGCCGCAATGACGAGGCCGATGCCCACCGCATAGATGAGGTCGACGGACACGGTGACAAAGGCCGTGACCGCAAAGATGAGCGCAGTTCCACGGGAGCTGCGCACCACGGAGCGCACGGCGCGCGGGGAGACCATGCGCACGGCGGTCACCATGAGGACGCCCGCGAGCGCCGCCAGCGGGATTCGCGATACGGCCGACGCTCCGAGGGCGATGACGGCAAGCAACACCACGGCGTGGGTCACCGAAGCGAGACGGGTGCGCGCACCGGAGCGGATCGCCACCGCCGTACGCGCGATGGCGCCGGTGGCCGGCATGCCCCCAAAGAAGCCCGCTGCGACGGAGGCGAGGCCTTGGCCCACCAACTCACGGTCGGCGTCGTATGGACCGGTGGTCGACTGGGAGGATGCGACGCGGGCGGAGAGCAAAGATTCAATCGCCGCGAGCGCCGCGACGGTCAAGATAGGCCCGATGAGGGAGCTGAACGCCTCAAGCGAGACCTTTGGCAGTGACGGCGCGGGAAGGCCATGCGGGAGGGCGCCGATGGTGGCGACGGGAGCGTCGGCCGCAATGGTGACAGCGGTGGCGGCGAGAACGGCGACGATCGATCCGGGAGCGCGCGGTGCCCACCTGAGGAGCACAAGGGTGACGAGTGCGACGCCTGCGACGATGCCGAGAGACCACCACGTGGTGGTGCCGTTCGCTTCCGCGATTGATCGGCCCGCCTCGGTGAGGGCGCTGTGGCCGTGGCGGGTGGACGTGACGCCGAGCGCGCCAGGCACTTGCTGGAGGAAGATGATGATGGCGATGCCTGCGGTGAAGCCCTCAATGACGGGCCACGGGATGGCACCCACTGCGCGCCCTAAGCGCAATGCTCCGGCGGCGAGGACCACGAGGCCCGCGGCGATTGAGACGAGCCCAACAGTGGCGACGCCGTGTGTTGCGACGATGGGTGCGAGGACCACGACCATCGCGCCAGTGGGCCCGGACACCTGGACGTGTGACCCACCGAAGATGGCGGCGACAATGCCCGCGACGATCGCGGTGACGATGCCAGCCTCGGCTCCCGCACCTGAGGTCACGCCAAAGGCGAGGGCGAGTGGAAGCGCGACGATTCCAACGGTGAGACCGGCGATGAGGTCTGAGCGCCACGTTCGCGGCACCTGCGCATAGTCGGCGCGACTGGGAAGGAGAGAGCGCAGGTGGGTGGTGGCGGTCACGAAGCGGCCGTGGCGGCAATGGCCACGTTCGCATCGAGTGCTTCGGCAAGGCGCGAACGCACGGCCGCAGTGTGGGCGAGCACTGCCCGCGCCGAGGTGAGGAGGCCGTTGACGCTTGGATCGGCTGCCGAGCAGAACACTTGGCTGCCCCGGCGGGTTGACGTGACGAGGCCGTAGCGCCTCAGCACGGCAAGGTGTTGAGACAAGTGCGGGGGCTTGAGTTTGAGTTCAGTGAGAAGGTCCGCAACAGGGACCTCGTCAGCGGCGCAGACGAGTTCGAGGATGCGGACTCGGATGGGGTGGGCAAGGCCGCGGAATAGATCCGCTTTCACTTCATAGAGGGGTAGATCGTCCATGGGGTGGGAACGCTCCGATTTCACGAGTTGATGGATTCACAATATCAGCAAATCGCAAAATGAGCGAGGCATCGGTGGTGAGGGAGGGTGGTGGCGCTACCGGCTGCGGTGAACGACCTGCGCCGCCGCTTGGTCCCGCGGCATCATGAGCACCTGATCGATGTTGACGTGCGAGGGCCGGGACGCCACCCATGCCACCGCGTCGGCAATGTCCTCTGCCGTGAGCGGCGTCATGCCCTCGTACACCGCGCGAGCCTTGTCCACGTCTCCGCCGAGCCGGACGATCGAGAACTCGGTCTCCGCCATGCCGGGATCGATCTCGCTCACACGCACCGGCTTGCCGAGAAGCTCAAAGCGCAAGGCCCGCATGAGCGCCGCTTGGCCAAACTTGGCAGCGTTATAACCCGCTCCGCGCGCGTAGGCCTCGCGACCGGCGACCGAACCGATCGTGATGATCTGGCCATCGCCTGAGGCAATGAGTGCCGGTAGGAGCGCGCGGGTCATGCGGACGGTGCCCATCACGTTGATCTCGTACATCCGCAGCCACTCGGCGTCATCGGCTTCCGCGATGGTGCGCATCCCAAGCGCACCGCCCGCGTTGTTGACAAGGAGGTGGCAGTCGGTCACCTGTTCGCAGAAAGCATCCACCGAGGCCGGGTCGGACACGTCGAGTGCGTGGGCCGTGCCACCGATCTCTGTGGCCAAGGCCTCGAGGCGGTCGAGACGTCGCGCGCCCACCACCACATGCCATCCTTGGGCTGCAAGGGTGCGCGCGGTTGCCGCGCCAATGCCGCTCGATGCGCCTGTCACTACTGCGGTGCGCTTGCTCATTCCCGCTCCCTCTGGACGCTGAGCGTCCGCTCGCCGATGCCGTTCTCCCCATCGTGCCACCATCGGCGGCGAGCGCTACACCTGTGTGGCGACGTCCCGCACGAGCGACGCGAGCGCGTCGGGCCCAAGCCCCATGGTGTGGGCCTTCGCCACGAGCGCCTTCAACTCGCCGTGCAACTCGTGAAGGTGGGCGGCGGCCTCGGTCACCACGGCACCCCTCCCCCGGCGCATGTCCACCAAGCCCTCGTCACGAAGGATCTGGTAGGCACGCAACACGGTGTGGAGGTTGACGTCCAGCGAGGTGGCGACGTCGCGGGCAGACGGCAGGCGCGTGCCAGGCCGCGCGAGACCCGTCGCCATGTTCATGCGGACCGAGGCGGCAATCTGGTCAAAGAGTGATGCCTCAGATGTGGGATCGATGGTGATGAGCACGGGCCACCCCTTACGTTCTCGCGGTGCGCTGGACGTAGGTGTTGAGGAGGGCCGCGGCAGTTTGCGCGCCGTCCATCGTCACCACAAAACGGCGGCCATTGGTGCGCATCACCTGCAACGCCTCGCCATTGCGCAGGACAACGCCGGTGCCGCCGGGCACCATGCGGATCCCGTAGCCGCCAAACTCGGCGATGCCGTTCACCGTGGCGGTGCCTACCGACTCGATCTCGCTGAGCGGCACATGGAGGCGGGGGAAGCCGATTGCGGAGATGACGAAGAGTCCGGTCGGATCAACCCGCACGGTGAAGGCGGCCACCGCGCCAATCGTGAATCCAAGCAACGCGGTGGTGCCCACCATGATGAGGCCAGTGGCGATGCCGTTGGTGGCCCAGAGCAACACCGTGAGCGCCACCAAGGCCACCCCGTTAGCCAGGAGCACCAGCTTGAAGGTCTTGCTCATCGCAGCGGTGCTCACCCACACGCCGCGCTGCTCGCCGCTCAGCACCACGTCCGTGGCAGCGAAGGTGTGCGGCGCCGGTGCCTCCTGGCGAGGCTGATACAGCCACGCGCACGCGCCAACAAGCAGACCGAGACCGAGCGCGATGAGGTTAGGCGCGGTGACGTCCTGCGCAGCTGAGCCGTCCTCAATACCCCGCTGGATGTACGTCAGTGCGGTGCCGAGTCCGGCGCCAAAGACGCCCATGCCCGCGGCGAAGGCGCCCATCAATCGGAAGGTGATGCCGCGCACGCCCCGGCGAAGCATCGGCAAGGTGACCCCCACCGTCGCCGCCGGAATGGCCAAACCGAGCACGAGCGTGGCGATGAGAAGCGATGATGCGGAGCCGAAAGCGTCGGGATCGCCCGAGGCATTCCAGTGGGTCGCCACCCTGTCCGGCAGCTCTTGCCACCACGACAGTTGCAGTGCGACCGAGACGGCGACAGCAAGTACCGGCAACACGACGGCGACGGCGACGTAGCGGCGAACAACGGCATCGTGCATGGTTCTCAAGTCCTCCAGCCAACTGTTATAGATACACTATAACTAGTGCTGGAAGTCCAGACAACCGAGACGTCAGCCTACGGCCAGCAGACGCCGTCCTTGATCGACTTGGCGAGAGACATGTCGGCGTCGTTGTAGCCGTACCCAGTGCCGGCGCCCGCGCCGATGAGGATCGCGTAGGCGTCGGTGACGTTCTCAAAGCGATCGCTCACGTAGACGGTTCCGCACTTATTGAGGATCACCATGTGGGCGATCTCATGGAGTACCACATTGCGGCCTCGACCCTTGGCCACGTCCCAACTGCGGTACGCCGAGTTGGAGATCATCACGGTGCTGCCACCTGCAAAGCAACCGCCCACGGTGGTGGAGGATCCTGTGCCGCAGGCCGTGGCACCCCATGAAATGGATGCGCCCCACGCTGCGGCGATGCCGTCGAGGTAGGCCTTTGGGTCACCGCTTGCGGCGCCTCCGCCGCCCCTGCCGCCTTTGCCTCGCGCGGCCGCTGCGGCTGCCTCACGGGCGAGACGCTCCTCCTCCGCCTTGCGAGCAGCCTCGGCCTCTTCCCACGCCCGCACCTCTTCAGCGACGGTGGTCGATGCGGTGGCGAGCGAGGTCTCGATCGCGCGGATGTCGTCGAGCGCGGAGCCCACGCGGACGGCGCTCGTCGCGCGGTTACGTTCGATGGCGAGCTTTTGGCGGGCAGCGTCCGAGGCCTTCCCGGCCGACGCTTCCCACGCCTTGTCTGCCGCGTCCGCCTTGAGAGCGAGGTCCACGGTGCTGAGGCGGAGCGCATCGGCCGCGCGCACTCGCTCGATGGTGAGCCGATTGGCGAGCTCAGCGGCGTCGCGGGCGTTTGCGGTGAGGTCTTGCCACTGCGGCACTTCCTGGATGACGGGCGGCATTGCTTCGCGCGCGCCCGCGTGAGGCGCGCCGAGCGCGATTCCGCCCAGCGCAAACGTGACCGCCGTGGCGGCCACGCGAAGTGCCGTGGTTCCCATAACTCCACGTTCGGTCACCGGCACGCGGAATGGGAGGAGTGTGACAAACCAGGCGCGGGGGGTGGTGAGAGCGCTTCATTTTGTCCGAATTGCGCTTTTGTCGAAGCATTACCAGGGGCGACGCGCGCGAGTGACGGCGGTCACGTTGCCATCTGCTGTGAGGAACGGCACACGATTCTGAGGCGATTTCGACACTATTTCGACGGTTTTTCGCCACGATTTCGAGGCCCTGCACGAGGACGTGTGGAACGGGTCACAAGCCTCGCTGGCAGGGGCCGACGGGCTCGAGGGGTCAGTCTGTCAACACGATCGGGACCTGCGCCCAGCCGCTCACGGGCGGCCTTTCGCGTACTGGGGCCTCGGTTGGCGCCATCGCGATGGCCGATGTTTGGGACAGCATCTCCCACACGACAACGCGCAGTTCCATGAGGGTAAGCGCACGGCCTGGGCACACGTGGGGGCCGACGCCAAAGACAAGGTTGCTGTCCTTGTGCGCGGCGGGATTGAAGGCGTCCGGGTCGATGAAGGCAGCAGGGTCGCGGTTCGCGGCCACCCAGTTGAGGACAACGCGGTTGCCGGCTGGGACCTCGCGCTCGCCCAGTGTGACGGGGCGCGTGGTGATGCGCCGGTTGGAGATGAAGGGATCGTCAATGCGGAGGATCTCTTCCATTGCGTCCTCGAAGGCGGCAGTGTCGCCTTGCTCTATGAGGCCGCGGAGATAGGACTGGAGTGCCACGTCGGTTGCGAGATGGTGGACGATCACGCCAATGGACGCGGCGAGCGAACCGAGGTCCCCTGCTGTCCAGTTGCGGAGGATCGACACCACCTCGGCGTCGGTGAGCGGTTTGCCGTTGACCGTCTCCTTCATGAGGCGGGCGGTGACATCGTTGTTCGGTGCCCCAGCGTCGGCGGCTTCCGCGTTGCGGCTCTCGGTGAGGAGGCCCGCGATGATCTGGTCAAAGTCTTCGGCCACCTGGGCGAGCTGGGCGCGATCGCCGGTGCGGGTCGCGTCGCGGTTGCGGGCCATCCAGTCGACGAGCGGCTCATCGATTGACTCGGGCCAGCCGAGCCACGTGCGTTGCACGCGGACCGCGAACGGCGTGCCGATGTCGGTGATGGTGCGCACAGTGGTGCCGCGCGGAAGTGCTGCGATGATCGCGGCGGCGTGCTGCTGAGCCTGCGGCTCTTGAGCGTCGACCTCGTCTTGGGTGAGGTAGGCGTCGATGAGGGCTCGGTAGGCGCGGTGCTCCTCGCCGTCAAGGCTGTTGGGGATAGCTCGCCTGGTGGTGACGGCTGAGGAGAACGTGGCGTCATCGAGGGCAGCCGCGCGGACTTCGGCGTGGCCGAGGAGGGTGACGGTACCGTCCTCGCCGTGTGCAACCGGGCAGCGCTCGCGTTGGGCGTCGAGCGTGACGCGCAGGTCTGGTGCCGTGCCGGAGGTGGCGTGCTCCTCGGTAGCCGAGGGCGTGGGGTGCTGCGGGGTGGGTGCAGACATATGTCGATCGTAGGCGGACGCGACGCTAGGGGGACACGACGAGCACGGACGGCGCGGACATTGCAACAGCCTGGGTGATGCCAACGCCCGTACGCGCTGGTGGTGGACCAGGGCGGATTCCCACCACATGAGTGGAAGCGAGTCGAACGGCTGGAAGCCCTGTGGGAACTGGCGAAACAGGGTCTCGGCTCGTCGAGGCGGTGACGGAACCAAAGAGACGGAGTCGAACGCCTCTGACGGCCAACCCGATAGACGCGATTCACACGGCCCGAGGCAAGGGCGAGAGCGTCATGCGATCGCCCGGCGATTTGAGGTGAGCCGGATGTCGGTGTGGGAGAAGACGCGGTGAGGTCGTTCAGACTGGGACGAGTCCCGTCCATCGTTCGAGCTGATCGGTAACGTTGGGCGCGTCGCGAACGAGGGTAGTTTTCCAAGACAGCAGGCCATCGTTCTGGAGCCTGCCGATCAGCGTGATTGGATGCACACCCAATGCGTCCGCGTGTGTCTGCGCCCAGGTCACGCTTGGCCGTTCGGGAACTATGGGGAGCGGTCCTGAGATAGCCAGTTCTCCAGCAAGCTGATCGGCCTCCGCTTCCTCGTCCTGGCTCTCTTCAGATAGGTCATCAATGATGACTCCCCCGTCCTCTGAGACGTGGCCCAGCAGAACATGGGCGGTTTCGTGGAGGATTGTGAAGAGCACTTTGTCTAGCCGCTTCCATCGACCTGAGATGCCGATCACGGGGGTCCCATCGACGATCAGTGCGCACCCATCGAGCTTCCCTCCAGGGAACGCTTCAATGTAGATCAGCTTCACTCCGACTTCCGCAAAAGACGCTTGGAAGGCGGCGAACTCCTCCGGGTTGCGTGCCCTCTCCGAGAGTTGCTTCGCCAGCTCTCGAAGCCGGTCACGGGAGTATGGCGCAACCTGCAGCTCGCGTGCACTGGCCTTGACGCACGCGACCCAGGCTTGCTGAAGCACTGTCACTGCTTCGTCCGTGTTGCTTCGCCTGGCGGCGAATCTGACCGTCAGCTCCTCATCAAGGCTCTGCATCCCGAAGAGGTGAAGGACCTCCTTCGATTGGCCGTCTGGATCAGACGCGGTGATGAAGCCGCGCTTCCTAAGCAAGGCGACCGGTGCTAACTCGCGTAACCTGGCGCGGGTCTTTACGGCGTCGAGGCTCTCCCTGGTGCGCGAGTCCTGTGCTTGCTTCCAGAGGAGATAAGAGTCCTGAAGCTTGAGCCAGAACTCTGCGCTTGTTCCGAGCGCGGCCGCGATCTGCGCGGCGGACTCACGAGTGATCTCCTTCTTGCCGGAGATGATCTCGGAGACGAACTGTGCCGGTCGTCCCAGAATCTCCGCGAAGTCGGCCTGAGTCCAGCCGCGCGCGTCGAGTTCGTCAGCCAGGTGTTCCCCGGCCGGGAACACCTCGGCAGCCATCGGCGTACTCATGATCGTCACTCTCCTTCAGTGGTAATCAACCATCTCGATAACGATGACCATCCGGCCGTCGTCATCCGTTTCGAACTTGATGATGAGCCTGAACTGGTCATTCAGGCGGATGGATGAGGTTCCGGCCCGGTTGCCCTTGAGCTGCTCCAACCGGAGGGAACGCATCGCATATAGGTCTCGTTCGTCAGTGGCCGCGCGCAGTACCTGGATCTTCTTCCGGTAGGCCTTGATGGTGTCTGCACCCCAGCGCCGTGGCGCATAGGACGCATCTTCGGCCAGACGCCGAAGATCATCATCCTCGAAGACGACACGCATGCGCTCCACCTCACCCAGAACAACATGGTCAGGTCTACGCTACCGCATCCCCTTATCGATCTACTCGTCATGGGTTCATCACCCCTTGCATGAACCATGCTACCCTAGTAACATGGTTCATGCAAGACACCGTGTCCTGCAACACAAGTGGGCCACCTCGCTCCAACGAGACGACCCACAACAAAGCTCCGAGAACAACTACTCAGAACCCGTACACGTTCGACAGTAGTGGAGAACTCTCCTCTCGGGCATGAGAAACCCGAGAGGAGGTAGAGATCATGGCTCGCAACACAAAGCAGACTGGCAAGGCCGCCGCGAAGGCCGCCAGCAAGGTCCTTCGCGGCAACTACAGTGCCGCAGCAAAGAAGGCCGCTGGCAGCGCCCTGTCCCAGACCCCCAAGCGGGGCAAGTGAGACGATCGATCGGCGGCCTGAAGCACCCACTGCCCAGGCCGCCGATCACCTAACCGATTTTGAAAAAGGCGGACAGAACGTGGCCGGGCAGAAGTTCATCAAATACCACTGGACTCGACTGGAAAAGGGTGCGACCGTCGTAGTCACCCTGAGCACCGGGGCCAACGTCCGCCTGATGGACAGCGCCAATTTCAACGCCTACAAAAATGGGCGACGCCATCGTTTTGTCGGCGGTCTAGTCAAGAAGTCGCCGTTCCGAATTACCGTGCCCCGCGCTGGCAGCTGGTATCTAACGATCGACCTCATGGGACTTAAAGCGACGAGCATCCGGCACTCCGCCACGGTCGAACCACCACCGCTCCCTACCGCGAATTCTGCCCCTCTGATGTCACTGAGCGGAATCCAGCATGAGCGTCCGTCGATCATTCCTGACGATGACGGAGAAACCTGGGACGTGTTCATCTCACATGCCAGTGAGGATAAGCAGGCCGTCGCAGAACCGCTCGCCTTTGAACTTCGTAATCGTGGCCTCAAAGTATGGCTCGACAAGACGGAGCTACGAATTGGAGACAGCTTGCGTCGAAAGATAGATTTCGGCCTCGCTCACAGTACGTTCGGCGTCGTCGTCCTCTCAAAATCCTTCTTTGCCAAGGGCTGGCCTCAGTACGAGCTGGACGGCATCATCGGGATGAGTGTCAACGGAGACCAACGGATGCTGCCCATCTGGCACGAGATCTCTCGGAACGAGATCGCCGAAAGATCACCCTCCCTGGTCGACAAGATTGCACGCAACACCGCGAATCACACCGTGGCAGAAATCGCCGAAGAGATCGCCAACGTCGTTCAGGACGTCGGCAACTGATCGGAACCGCCACACGTCTTTCAGAAGACGATCGCTGGGTACTATCTACCTAAGGAAATCGTTGACCTTCACTACTCGTTTCGCTCATGGCCATGGCTGACAGCCCCCAGGTGAGCCCGTACGGCTCCGCGCGAGACCTGCCTTCGGTCCAAGAGATGGAACAGCAGCTCGCGGCGCTCAAGCTGTTCGGCATTCCGTTGCCCAAGGAGCAACAAGATCAGGTCAAAGTGCTCGAACACGAGCGCAGGCGCATTACCGGCCTCGTCGACACGTTCTACGCACTGCTCGGAACACGAAATTGGGTGTTTACCGGCGACCTGAATCTCCCCGCGATTGAGCATGTCGTTGACACCGATGATGCCGGGGCCGCCGAGGCACGCCTCATCAGCTACTACAAGGAAGACAGTCGGATCGCGTTCCCGCTCCGACGCCTCCATCGCTTCGACGCGATGCGGCCGCGCATGGGCTTGCTCCAGAAGGCGCTCACGGACTATGAGGCTGGCCGCTACTACAGCACAGTGCTTGTGGTTCTCTCAGTGATGGACGGATTCGTAAATGATCTGGACACGGCAGTCCGGCAAGGACTCCACGCCCGCCCTGTGGAGGCCATGGTGGCTTGGGACAGCATGGCGGGCCACCACCTCGGCCTAAACCACGCCCATCAGTCCTTCCTCAAAGGCTTCTACAAAACCGACGACACGAAAGTGACCGAACTATTCCGCAACGGCATCATGCACGGCACCTTGGTCAACTTCGACAATGAGGTCGTCGCTACCAAAGCGTGGAACCGCCTCTTCGCCGTCGCCGATTGGGCTGACTCACGAGAGCGTCAAGCCAAGCCTGTCGAGCCGACACCCACACGGCGCGAGGCGTTGCGTCAATGGACAGACACTCAGGACCACAAGACCCGAATCGAAGATTGGCAGCCCTACGAATACGAGCCCGACCCTGCTGCTAAGGAATTGTCCGAAGTTGCACAGACCTCTAGGGACTTTCTAGAGAGCTGGGAGAAGCGACGGTGGGGGCCGGTCGGAGAGCACTTCATGGAACTTGGAAGCGCCCGGTCATCGGTGGGCAAACTCGCCGTCCTCGCCAAAGACCTGTACGGGGCGCTTGAACTGTCGGAGTGGACAGTCCTACGCGTACGCCACGTTACTGCGGCAGTCGCGCACACCGACGTCGAGTTGCTCGTTAGCGGCACCATGTACCGCACCGATCTGCGCTGGGTTCGAATGGATGACACGGGGAGCACGGCTACAGAGTGGGAATCCGGGCACTGGGCTCTGTCACAGTACGGACCGTCTCATTTCCTGAAACCTGAGACCGCAGTCATCGAGCCCGACAACGACCGCTGAGGATGACCGAAACACCCAGGGCTTCGTGGAACCTTCACTCACTTCGACGCTGCGAGCTTTCGTCGTTCCCTACGAGTCCCCGTTATTAGACGCCACGCCTCTTGCAAGTCTAGGTGGACGGTCATGACTGAGGCAGTCAGCAACCCGGTGATGAACTCACCAGCGGCGCGAGACCTTCAGGGAGAGGGTTACCGTTCCGGAGGCGGAGCGACAGTCTAGAAGGTCGGAAGACTGAGCAAGTTGTTCGTCCACTTGCCGTCCGCGTAGGTCCGCAGATACGGCTCTCCGGACTGCGGACGGACGACACCGACACTCACGCGGCTGGAACCGCTGCCAACGTAGGCGGTTCCGTTCTCGTTGTCGATCCAGTCCACCAATGTCGGCTTGTCACTATCCCCGATGTTGCCATCGCTAACGTTCTTCCACTTGTACCGGACGATCTGATTTTCGGACCTAGTCGTACTTCCGAACCGCACGTGTGTGATCTCAATAGCCATGATCTTCATCCCTCCAGCGACACCACCGTGGTGCCGCTGAGTTGATGATGGCAATGACCACCGACATTCTTCAGAACAGCGAGACCCGCACGTGGCCCCCACGGGGCTGGGATCTTTCATCCTCACCTGCAAGACGCGTGGCCGCTAAAACAGGGCTGCTTCAGAAGGGCGTGTTCTCGTCCGTTACGGCTCGCTCGTTGACGTAGTTCGCTAGCAGTCCGGAAGCGCTCAAGAGGGCTCTAGCTTGCTCGTTCAGTCGCGCGTGCCATTGGGTGGCGGCTTCTCCCAGGGCGGTGGTGCTTCCTGCGTTTCGGATCTCTCGGATGATCATCGCGATGCTGCTGAGCCGTTGCCCTCCCCGCCGTAGCAGGTGGGCAAGCTCGGCGTCTCGGACATCTTCGCCTGTGTAGTGACGGTGCCCTGTACTCGCCTGGCGGGTTGGCGAAATAATGCCTGCCTGCTCCCACCCCCGCAGGGTGGTGGAAGTAACACCCAGGCGATGCGCCAGGTCTCCAATGGTGAAAGCCGAGATCCTCGACTGCTTCACTGGGGCCTCGGAGTCGATGGCTGCGAGAGACGATTGGATCGTGCGGACCGTCTGGCGGTCCTTGAGTAGCTGACTGTGCACAGTGTCGACGACTTCAAGGGCGTCATCAAGTCGGTCACTGTTGACAGCTCGCATGATGTCGCGGGCTGACGAGTGTGAGGCCGCTCTTGCGAGAGCGAGGAAGCTTTCGAGCGCCGACAGATGCAGGTAGGTGTACTGGCGGTAGCCGCTCGCACTGCGGACAGCGGGCGGCAGAATGCTGTCGTCTTCGTAGTTGCGCACGGCCTGGGCGGATAGCCCGACCGCTCGGGCAAGATCGATTGGTCGAAGCACTCCAGATTTGAAGGTTGGTACCGTAGTCACGCTTGTATATCCTCCAAACCCTCAATCGATTCTTCAGGGTTACCATTAGATCACATGACGGCACCCTCCTCGCCCCCTGGCGCCCAGACATTTTCCGGTCGCCAAACAACACACGGCGACTTCACCTTGTCTGCCGAAGAGCTGCGTGCAGTCACGGTCTTCGCTGTCTCGGCGGCACGGGAGGTTCTGCCGATCTTCGAAGACGTGTGTCCCGAAGATGTGAGGCCTCGGCAAGCGATCGAGGCCGCTCAGCTTGTGATCGACGGTGACCCGCGTTCCCGTATCCAGCGTCTGGCTGCGCCTGCCGCGCACCGGGCAGCGAAGCTCGCTCCTTCCCCTGCAGCGCGCCATGCAGCCATGGCAGCCGGTGATGCCGGGGCATCGATGTATCTTCACCCCTTGGCTCATGCCAGCCAGGTCGCGCACATTCTTCGAGCGCCAGCCCACGCCGCGTGCGCCTGGGAACACGCGGCAGTCCACGGTTCTGAAGCGTCGCAAGCCGCCCTGGCGAGAGCTGTCGAGCGTGCGACTCCCGGACTCTTGGCAGTGCTGATGAGATACCCACGAGCTTCCCAAGGTACGAGTCGTGTCAGCGAGTACATGGCTTTTCTTGATGACGCTCTGCGCGAGGCTGCTACAGGTGAGAATCTTCGGTCGGGAGTGCGCTCATGATTCTCTCGAAGGTTCGTGACCCCCGGCTCATCACCATTCGTCGCGGAGGATCGCTCACCGATGAGCACCATCGGTTGCTGACATTGTGGGCAGCGCGCTGTGCTGAGCATGTTCTGCCGTTGTTCGAGAACGTCTGTCCCGACGACCTGCGCCCACGTCTCGCAATCGAGGCCGCAAGGACCTGGGTTCGAGGAGACATGAAGATGATGCAGGCCCGGGCCGTCGGTGGCCATTCCATGGGCGCTGCGCGTCCGCTCCGTGGCGCGGCACGGTTCGCCGCCTACGCTGCCGGCCAAGCCGCATGCGTTCCCCACGTCGTAGAACACGACCTCGGTGCCGCCGCCTACGCGATCAAGGCCATCCAAGCGGCCACAACTCCTGAGAAAGCGGAGCTCGCAGGGATCCGCTAACGCGACTGGCAACGCGACCAGCTACCACCCGAGATCCGCGACCTCGTACTCCAAGACCAACAGCGCCGCAACGACATCTGCTGGCACGTCTTCTCCCCAAAACAAACACCCACTCCAACGCCAAGAACAGGCGACACAGGACCGAACGACTGGTTCACATCTCAATCCCGCACAACCAACAAAGACAGGAGCCACCGACTATGAACACCGAAACTGCATCACGGAAAGTCGCTATTCTCCCGACCGTCTGTAGTAGCGAACTCTCTTCCCCAGACGACGAAGAGAGCATCCGGCGGTGATCAGCCATGACCACAGGAAACCCCTTCCCCAGACAAACGCAGGAGGACTTGCGACGCTTCCACACCAGCGAAGAGCTGCGCTGTCTGCTATGCCAACTCCACGACGCCGGAAACAAAGCCTGGACTCACGACCCTGTAGCCGGCGAACTGATGGAGTATGTCCGCGACAAGTACGCGAGCCTCGCCCGGCGGCACGAACTTGACCCGTGGGAGGCCGTCTCTGCTGCGTTCCAAGTGATGCGGGCAAAGTCGACGCGGGAGGCGCGTGATCCGTGGGGTGTGATCACCCACGCTGTGCGGATCACCTGCATCTACGAAGAACGAGCCCAAGGACTTCTCTGCTCCGTCCACCAAGCACGCCGTGCGCACGTTTCCTCGTTGCATGATCCTGATCGGTTCAGCACGCGGGCGCATCCGATCGTTGACGACCATCCGGTACTCGCGTCGATTGACGAGCGCTACAACCGCGTCGAGGAAACCGAGGACACATCGACTCCGGTGCTTGTCGCCATCGCGCGAGCCATCGAACTGCTCGTGCTTCTCGGTTGGCCTGCTGATGTCGCGCAGAGCGGGGTCGAGCAGATCTGCGACGCCCTCATGCGCACCGGCGCACGCCACACGGCATACGAATCTCTCCGTCACGACAAGCAAGTCCGCGTGCTGCTCGACCTCCCGGCCCCGTCCTGGATGGTGCTGCTGCGGGCAATGCTCGGACACCCCGAACCCATGTACGCCGCTACGAATGCCGGACGCGGGGTGCTGATGCGGCTCCTCATCGGGGAAACCGTTGGGCTGCTGCTTGCCGACGATGACCTTGTCGCTGCGCTCTCCGAATCCGCTCCCGGAGCACAGGGGTGAGCGGGCCATGTCGGACAACAAAGGCATGGTCGGCCTGGAATGGGCAGTCGCCGCGATCCAAGTAGGGAACCGCCGCCGCCGCGACCACGGTGACCTCAACCCGCTCGTCGCCTCCATCAAACGACTCGGATTGCTGCAGCCCATCACCATCACGCCAGAAGGGTTCTTGATCTGCGGGGCACGGCGTCTCGCGGCGATCAAGATGCTCGGGTGGAAGACCGTGCGCGTGTGGGTGCGCTCCGGCCTCTCTGATCGGCTCGGGCAACTCCTCGCCGAGCAGGACGAGAATGCGCTGCATAAGCCGTTCACGCCGATGGAGGGTGCCGCTCTCTACCGGGAATTGAACGCGCTGCTGGCGGAGGATGCGCAGAAGCGGCAAGAGGCCACGCAGTTCAGTCGTGAGCATCAGCCCGGCGGCGATGCACGATTTGCACCACCGGAACTCGGACCCACCGGCACAGTGCGAAAGCAGGCCGCCGCGATGGTTCCAGGTGGGGTCTCGCATACGACGTTCGACAAGATCGGATACCTCGAAAAGATCGCCGCCGACACCACCATGCCCGACGAATTGCGTGCCCGCGCGAAGACCGAGCTGGACCGAATCGAAGCGGGCGGTCCTATCGGTCCTGCCTATGCTCGCGTCCACGATGAGGTCGAAGCGTTGCCCGGCAGCACGACGGCAGAACTGCATCAGCTCGCTGAGGAGGCCTTGGCGCGGGTAAAGGCAGAGCGGCGGGCGAAGCGGAAGAAGACCCGCAAGCCGATCCCGATCCGCCGTAGCGACGGCCCCTTCCCCACGCGCGTTCGTCCTCACTTGGGGTGAGCTGACCGACTGGTGGGAACGCTACGACCTCCGTCAGCTCGCCGTCGAACTCACCGACGAGCAGATCGACGGATTCCACGCCGCCCTCGACGGTAGCAACAAGTTCGCCAAGCAACTCGACACGGTACGCGAGGAGGTGCCGCCCGAGCAGCGAGGGCGACAAACGGATCGGCGGGCGCACCTGCGGGCGCTCTGACTATGACGGGTGCGGGTGCGGGGATTCCGGCGCGGGGGTGTGCACCTCTCCTCCATGGCCTTCTCCCGCACCACCAACACTGGTCGCCGCATCACCGCGACACCACGCCTGCGCGAGAACCCGGACATCGACGCCCTTGTTTCGCTCGTCCTGCACCTCGCCGAACAACTCCACCAAGAAGAAGCCCAGGACCGCGCCATTCCCGCGCGACACGATCAAGCCAACGGCCCCGGCGAGAGTACTGGCGAGGCCAAGGAAGGACACCACAATGACACTCTTACTCCCAGCGCCAGCCGAGGCTGACGAGAAGCCCGCATTTACGGCGGTGACCTATCAACGCGTCTCCACGAAGGAGCAGGCGGCGAAGGGTGGCCGCGACGAGGGGTTCTCCATCCCGGCACAACGCGAGGCCAACAGCCGGAAAGCAGAAGCGTTGGGGGCGCGGATTGTGGCGGAGTTCGTCGACGCCGGGGAATCAGCCCGCTCCGCCGACCGCCCAGACCTGAAGCGGATGCTCGACTACATCGCCTCACATCAGGTGACGTATTGCATCGTCCACAAGGTTGACCGTCTCGCTCGCAACCGCCTCGACGACGTCGAGATCCACCGTGCGCTGCTCGACGCGGGAGTGAAACTCGTGTCGGCGACAGAGAACATCGACGAGACTCCTTCGGGGATGCTGTTGCACGGCATCATGTCGTCGATTGTCGAGTTCTATTCGAAGAATCTGGCGACGGAGGTGACGAAGGGGCTCACGCAGAAGGTCGCCACTGGCGGCACTCCCATGCGCGCACCACTCGGGTATTTGAACGTTCGCGCGAAGGATGAGCAGGGGCGTGAGTACCGCACAGTTGAGATCGACGAGGAACGAGCGCCGTTCATCCGGTAGGCCTTCGACCAGTACGCTACCGGCGAGTACTCGGTCGTCGAACTTCTCGCCGATGCGACTGCGAGAGGGCTCACGACGATCCCAACGCCTCAGCGCCCGTCAGGGCCGGTTGGGAGGTCGACGTTCTTCAAGATCCTGCGGAACCCCTACTACATCGGCCTCGTGCCGTACAAAGGCGCGAACCATCCCGGCAGCCACGAACCGCTCATCGACCTGGCCACCTAGCAGCGGGTGCAGTCGATCCTCGACACCGCGAAACAAGCACGAGCACGCAAACGCATCCACGACCACTACCTCAAAGGGTCGCTGTTCTGCGGGGCGTGCGCCTCCCGGTTGCAGCTCGACCTCCCCACGAACAAGCAGGGCATCCAGTATGCCTACTACTCGTGCAGTGGCAGGCGGACTCGCAAAACCCGATGCACGCGTCGTGCAATCCCCGTTGCGGTCGCCGAGCAACTGGTCGCCGACTGCTACGCGCGGATCTCGATCAACGAAGCCCAGTACGTCGGTCTCGCCAAGAAGGTCGAGCAAGCCTTCGACGAACGCTTCGCGGCCCGATCCGACGAACTCGCCGAGCTGGCGGCGAACCGACGACGTCTGGAAGACGAGTCCGACAAGCTCCTCGCCGCGCACTTCGCCGACGCCATCGACCTCACCACCCTGAAACGACACCAGGACCGCATCCGCGCAGGCCTGGCCGACATCGACCGCCGCATCGAGAACGAGCACGACCAGGAGCAAGGCCCGCGCAAGCAGATCGCGAAGGCGCTAAGGCTCCTGATCGACTGCCAACACCTCTACAAGACCACCGACGCCCACGGGAAGCGTCTGGCGAACCAGACCTTCACCAACGGCATCGACATCAACGAAGACGAGGAAGCAACCATCCGCCTCGCGGAGCCGTTCGCTGTCACGACAATGAAAACCACCCATGTCAGGGGTTCGACTACGTATGAAATTGTGGAGCTGAGGGGATTCGAACCCCTGACCTTCTCATTGCGAACGAGACGCGCTACCAACTGCGCCACAGCCCCTTCGCTCCGTGTGGAGCGACGTCAAGAGTATCACTCTCGCGTTCGCGCCAACACGGGGCAAACGTCACTCGACCCGGGCCCCTGAGGGCCCGGGCGAGCACAAGCGGTCTAGTACGCCGCGAGGATGTCGATGACAAACACGAGCGTGGAGCCAGCCGGGATGGACCCGTTGGCCTGGTCGCCGTAACCGAGGTCCGGCGGGATGACAAGCAGCACTTGGCTGCCCACGGTCTTGCCCACGAGGCCGTCAATCCAGCCGTGAATGAGGTTCGCCTTGGACAGCACGGTGGTGAAGTCCTGGCCACGGTCCCATGATGAGTCGAACTGCTCGCCGTCCCACAACCAGCCGGTGTACTTCACCGTCACGGTCTGCTCTTCGGACACCGGAGCGCCGTCGCCCACAATGAGGTCGCGTGCCACCAGTTCGGTGGGCATCGTGGTGCCGGAGAAGTCAATTGACGGCTTGCCGTCGCCGTCGAGCGAGACAACCGGGTCACCCGGCGTGGGCTCCACCGCAGTGCCCTCAGCACGGTCCGGTACGTCAACGGCGGCCACCACGGTCACGGCCATGATGACGGAGCCGCCACCGTTGTCCGGCACGGCGTACAGGATGCGCGCGCCCACGTGCGCCGAGGTGAGTGCCTCGAACAGCGTGGGCTCCAACTGCTCGGTGGTGAGCTCAACGGGCTCAGGCGAGTTGGCGGTGTACGTCGAGTGGACGGGTGCGCCATCCACGCCGGAGATCGCCACGTAATGCAGCGACAGCATCTGGCCGTCCTTCAGCTCCTCGCCGTCGCCGTCTTCCACCACGCGCGTGCCGGCCTTATCAAAGTTGATAGGCGCATTGACGTTGATGGTGGGCTCGGCGCCCTCGCCGTTGTCCTTCCATTCCATCGCCGCGAGCGCGTCGTCCACATTCTGCGCCTCAACGGCGTCGGGCAGTGGCGCGCTGCTCGGCTGGGACTGGTTCGAGGCGCTCGGGTCCACAATCGGGTCCGGCGCACAGGCGACAAGTGACAAAGCGGCGGCCGCCATTACGGCCGACACGGCAAGGCGGTGCTTCACAGCAGTTCTCCAACGTGATCGGTGACGCCTAAGTCTCCCACGGAGCACCTGGTGTGACCGCACGGGATCAAAGGAATGACACGAGAACAACCGATGCGCGCCGTGATTGGTTCCACGCCGGGCTCGCTACAGCGCGACGAGCGCCGCCCACACCGCCACGGTGGCGCCAATCCACGCGTATTCGCGGGTGCCAAAGGCCTGTGCCCGGTGGCGTACTGCGGCCGACGCTCGCCCCGGCCCAGCGGTCCACTCCAGTTCGCTGTCTCCCACATAGAGGTCGCGGCCAGCCGCCCATTCGCGCAGTGCCTCTACGGCCGACGCTCGGGCCCGGTTGTCGCCGGGCAACGGCGGCCATAGTCGCAGAGCTCCCATCGCCGCGTAGCCGCCATCGGTCGCAGCCACGGTGAGGCGGCGCGGCTTGTCGACAAAAAGCAGCGCAGCGACCCGCGCCATTTCCACCACGTACTCATTCCACAGCCCGCGCAACACCACCTCGTGGCTGCCGATCACCATGCCCTGGCGTCCTGCACGCGCCAGATATAACGCACCAAGAGCCGCACCCAAAAGGGCCGTGAGGTCGTAACCCGTGGGTGCTCCGTACCCAGCACCCGCCCACACTTGCGCACCAAAGATGATCACCATCGCGAGCCCCACCCAGGCGCGCATGAGCCGCGTTGAGGCGGGTGCGCCGTGGACAAACACGATTACGGGGCGAGCGCTTAGGCGCTTGCCTGACGGCGACGCTCGAGAATCGCGTCCAATGCGCCCGACGTTGGGGCCGCTTCACTCTGAGCGCCAGCTGCTTCGCCACCGGCGCGGGCGGCGGCTTGCGATGCCCCGCTCGGCGCCACCCGGTAGTCACCACGCGACGACGCTGCGTAGTCCTCTTCGGACATCGTGCGGGCCACCTGCTGGCGGACGGACGGCTTAAGCGCATAAGCGGGCACGGGCATCGTGCGCGGGCGCCACCCTGCGGCCTCGTCAGCGCGAGCCTCGGCCTCTTCCGCCTGCGCACGTCGAATCGCGTCCTCAACAGCAGCAGCCTTCGCGGCTCGTTGCGCCGCACTCTCACGAGTGAGAGCAGGCGCTTCGCCGGGGGCGAGGTCCGCTGAGGTGACAATACGAATCGCCTGCGTCGCCACCTCGCTCGGCTCGGCCTCAACGCCACGAGCGCGCGCCGCCGTCACCACACGCAGTGCCTGCGTTGCCGTTGCCGCCGCCTGAACCTCACGCGCAATGCCCTCAATGCGGGCGAGTGCGGCACGTTCCGCGCCCGCCGCACGAGCGGAGGACGCCGTGACCGTGACAAGCGCGCCAGTGGCAAGGCCAGCCACAAGAGCCGGGAAGGACGTTGCCGCGACAAGAGCCCACGCCACCACGGTGAAAGCGAATACGACTCCGGTGACGAACGCGCGCCTGCGGGCACGGGCCGCACGCTCAGCGCGCGAGCCCAAGCGGTCACGGCGCAAATGGGCTTGCTCGCGTTGCGCGTGAGTTGCGGCACGGTCAAGCGGTCCATGCGGCCGCGACATCCGCGCTTGGCTCACCTGAGCCACGCGAGCGCGCGCCTGACCCGTCACCAAGAGCGGAACCTCGGTGGACGCACTCACTGCCTCACGCGACGCCACCCGCGCGGCGGAAGCTCGCACCACACGCATGTCCGCCGAATAGCGGTCCTCTGTGCGCACAAGAGCGTAATCCGAGCGTTCCCGGATCCGCTGCGGCAACACATACGCCAACACCAGCCCTACGGCGATGATGGCGAGGAGTCCAGCGGGAGGCATGCAATGACCGTAAAGCCGCCAGGCCCCGGGATTCGGGACGCCGCTCGGCGTGTCAGTCCCGGACGGTATCGGGTACGCCTGTCCACCACTCACCCGTGCGGTGTTCCTCGGACGTGATGGCGAAAACCCGATGGTCGCGCCAGGCCCCGTCAATGTAGAGATACGAGTGCCGGATGCCTTCTTCGCGCACGTTGAGCTTGCGCACCACGGCAAGCGAAGCGTCGTTCTCCGGGCGGATCGCAATCTCCACGCGGTGCAAGCCCTGGCCAAACGCATACTCGGTCAGCAGCACAACGGCGGTGGGGGCAATACCCCGTCCGGCCACGTGATGCGACACCCAGTAACCGAGCGTTCCACCTCGCTCAGCGCCCCACTCGATGCGACCCATCGAGGCGCGCCCCACGAGCTCGCTGCCGTACTCGATGACAAACGGAAAAGAGCGGCGCTCGCGCCACGACGCCCGCTCCCTGCGCACAAAAGTCCTGAAGGTGATGGGCGGCTCCACTTTTCCGGGCGGCGTGGTTGCCTCCCATGGGCGGAGCCAATCGCGATTCCGCTGACGCAGTGCAAGCCACTCTGCCTCGTCCTTGGGCTTCAACATGCGCAATGTCACACCATTGCGCTCGAGCAGAGGCACCGCTGGCCTCAATGCGCCCACCACACCACGTCAACGCGCTGCGGCGGCGCCACCGTGGTCACGTCCTCCGCGACAATGGCGAGACCGTCCGCGCGAGCAAGATCGGCAAGTGTCACGATCTGCGCCGTCGTTGTTGGGGTCACCACCACCTTGCCGTCTTTCTCCGCACGTGCCACCGGCACCACCTGGGAGTAACCAAAAGGCGCGAGCCAACTCGCCCCCGCCTCAAGCGTCGTCCGCTCAATTGAACCGCCGCGCAGGGCAATCACCGCATCGCGAACGTAACCCGCAAACGCTGCCGCCACGTCAATGGGATGGCCAGGAAGCGCAAGGAGCACCACCTCTTTGCCCTCGACATCGCCCACGCTCCCAATGCCATGGGTATCACCCGGGCTCAGCCGCACGGTGAAGCGTTCCACGCCATACGACGCGGCCAGCACCGGCATCATCACGTCCTGCCAGTCGTCGGACATGCCGCCAAGGGTGACGATGAGATCCGCTTGGAGAGCGACATCCTCAATGGCCCGGCGCACGGCCGGGGGATCGTCTGCCACCACCATCGTGCGCACTACCCTGCCGCCGACGCTGGAGACGAGGGCCGCGAGAAGGCCACTCGAGGCGTCAGGCACGGGTTCGGCGGGAATCGACGCAGGGTGACCCGCTGACGAGCGCACCCGCAGTTCAGAACCGACCGCGACAATCGCCACGCGCGGCGACGGCGTCACCACGACGTTCGACATGCCCGCCGCCGCCATGGCCGCCACATGACCTGGCCCCACAACCGCCCCAGCCGGCGCAATGACGTCTCCAGCCTTGGCATACGCGCCCGCGCCGGTCACACCGTCGCCTGCCGCCACCGGCACCCGGACGAGAACGCTCACTGGATCCTCAGTTGGCAACGCCACCACAGCGTCGGCACCAAAGGGCAAAGTCGCTCCGCGCGCAACCCGAGCCGCCGCGCCCCGAGCGAGGCGGGTGGGCGCATGACCTGGCACAAGATCCTGCGTCACCGGCAACGTGACGGCCTTGCGCGCCGCGCCCGCAACGTCGGCTGCTCGCACTGCGTAGCCATCGCAAGCCGCGATGGCGATGGGCGGCACATCCTCACTGGCGACAGCGTCGGCCGCGAGCACGCTGCCGACTGCGTCAGCGAGCGAGACATGGAGGGGGGTGAGCGGCGTCAGGCGCGCGATCACATCGTCTCGATGCTCGACCAGGCTGCGTGACGTCACTTAGGCATTGTGAGTGGCCTGCTCAGCGGGTGCAAGCACAACGCGCGCGCAGGACAGTGACCCTCGTGAAAGCCACCGGCTACCTTCCCGTCATGTGCCTGTCACAGACGTTTGGCACAATGGACGTATGACGCCGACGTCGCCAACTGAATGGCGCACCCTTCCCCCGACGGAAGCGAAGTCCTCTTTACGGAGCGCGGTGAGGCGTAACCGCCTTCAGCGCGGAGAGCGGCGCAACAACGAACACGCTGAGACGTTCCGCGACCTTGTGCTCGGACTCCCCGAGGCCGAGGGCATCACCACCGCCTCCGTTTATGTGTCGCGTCAGCATGAGCCGGGAACGTTACCCCTGCTTGAGGCACTGACGGCACGCGGCGTTGAGGTGATTGTTCCCCGGCTCGGCGAAGGCCTGCAGCGCGGCTGGGCCGTCTACACGTCCACCGATGATCTTGTTGAGCGATCCCCTGGCCGTCCCCCTGAGCCATCGGGCGAATTCTTGCTTCAAGAGCGCATCGCAGAGGCGCAGCTCATTGTGGTGCCGGCCCTCGCAGCCGACACTCACGGCACCCGGCTCGGCCAAGGCGCCGGTTGGTATGACCGTGCACTTGCCGATGCCACACCTGGCGTGCCGATTGTTGCGCTCGTCTTTGACGATGAGTTCCACGACGCCGAAGAACGCGCCCTGCCACGCCAACACCATGACGTCGCCGTGGACATCGTTGTCACCCCGTCACGCGTGGTTCGTATCGCCCCGTAAAATACGGCCATGCCCACTTACGCCTATGCGTGCTCCGCATGCGGGCACCGCTTTGACGCTGTGCAGTCGATTCATGCCGCACCGTTGACCGAGTGCCCCTCGTGCAACGGTGCCGTGCGGCGCGTCATCTCGCCCGCCGCCGTGACATTCAAAGGCTCGGGCTTCTACCGGACGGACTCGCGGGGCGGCGGCGCTAAGTCGAGCGCCTCGGCAGGTTCTGGTTCGGCAGGCTCTGGCTCGTCGAGTTCGTCAGGTTCGTCGAGCTCGTCGTCAAGTTCAAGCGCTTCGTAAGCGGCCCGGATCTGCGCGTATTCGCGCTCATCACCAATGCGGCGGCTTGTCCCGCCTGATGTCATCCTCACGTGACGATCCACCGCGTTCCCCCCACGCCGAATCCTCGTCCTCCCACGCACGCGTGGGGATGAGCGGGCGATCAACACCGCGCATCGGCGTCCTCCCCGCCAGCCGTTGGTGAGCGGTCACCTCTTCGCCCTCGTGACTGGCGTCGTCCTCGTCGGGTTGATCCGCAGGCGCCTCTTCCGCGTCATCTTCGACTTCCGCTTCGGCGTCAACTTCCGCATCTACTTCCGCGAGATCTTCCGCGTCATCTTCCGGAACATCGGCAACGTTCGCGTCGTGATCTGCCTCCGCGACATCCTCGTCGACATCCGCAGCGACGTCCTCACTGACATCCTCCGCAGCGCCCATACCGTCCTCGAGTGCCGCCATGACGGCGTCGGCCGCGCCGACGGGATCCACAAACACGTCCACGGTCCATAGGGACACGACCGTCCAGCCGAGCGCCTCGAGGCGTCGGTACTGCCAGCGCACTCGGTCACGGAGCGACGCAACCGGCCCGTCGGCCGGCTCATCGGTCACCACGGCCACGCGGTAGCCGCGATCATGAGGACCGCCCACCACGAGCGGAATCGCCTGATCGCCAACTCCATAGCGCAGCCGCACCGCACACCCGCGCGCCCGCAACAAGCGGGCAACGTCAGAAAGCAGCCAGTCGGCAGGACCCGGAGTGGCGCGTTCTGGTGGCACAGGCGGGCCCGCCGCGGCCTCGATCAAGGCGGCAAGAGCGTCGGCGCCATTTCCTTCGACGGACGCGCTCGCGAGACCACGCAACTGGTGTGCGCTCAGCGCGGTCACCACCGCAACGGACGTGCGCGACGCAACCAACGCTTGTGCCAAGGCAGCACCACCCACGGGTGTGCCAAGAATGCCCAGTTCCGCCGGAAGCACGCCACGGTGATCGCGTGCAAAGCCGAGCGAGATGATCACCTCATCCGCGCTGAGGCCCGCGGCATCGCCGCATTCAACAACGCGCACCCCGTCGCCCACGGCAATATCGCGCTCGCTCAACGCATCCACAATCCGTGCCGCATGGAGGCCGTTTCCCGCGACGACAATGACGCTGCGGCGCGGCAACGTCCCCACGGCGTTGGCAACACGCTCGGCGACGGCAAGCACCTCAGCGCGGGTCGACTCGACCACGTGATGACCCGCCACAGGCTGCGCCACCGCATCCAGCACGGTCGCCTCGAGATCGCCCTCTCCCACCTCTCCGGGCGGCGGCACCACGGAGACGGTGCGTTCGTAGCCAAGGCTCTGCAACGCCGCGCCGACGCGGGGGTCACGACGCTGGGGCAGCCCACGCAGCGGCACTCGGGGCAGGAGTCGGGCAATGTCGGCAACAGCCGAGCGGGTGGCGCTGCGACCGTCGGCGACAAGGACAACCTGTGCAGCGCGGCCAAGTGCTGGAATGATCTCGGCGATCGCCAACGACTCCACGCCCACAAGCACCAACACGTCGATGCAGCGCGCGGCTGGCAGCATGTGCGGCACTTGATCCGCGCGGGCGATGACTACCGGTCGCAACGCCGCCACAACAGCGCCAAAGTCACGGCGCATATCGCGTACTGAAATCTCGGCACCCTCCATGAGGGAGGCAAAGAGATCGCGAGCATCATCGGGATGGCGCGCAATCGCTTGACGGCGGTGTTCCGCCACCGCGCGCATGAGCGGTGCCGTGCGCATCTCACCAAAAGCGCTGTCGAGTTCGAGGTAGCGCTCAACCGCCGCCCCAAGAGCGCCCGTCTCGATGAGTCGCGGCTCCGCGGCGATGATCGCATCAAAGGCCGCTGCCCACCACGCGAACTCGAGATCGATGCGAATCTGCTCAGGAGTGGCCTGCCGTTCGCGAAGGCTCTCAAGCAGTTCCGTGAAGCCCTCATCGTCGAGGTCGATGCTCGCGGGCGAGACGGGAGCGCGATCAATGCCTCCGGGAATCGCCTGCGTGAGGTCCTCAAGAGCTCGGGTCAGTTCACCAAGGGGCATGGCACCCGGCTCATCGAGACCAGCGGCGCTGGGCAGCACCGGAGCGAGCACGTCCCAGGCCTCATCGAGGCGCGCCATGCGCGCCGCATAGGGCCCAAAGTCATCCGGCACCACGGGCCAGCCGCCGGCCGAGCACCGATCGCGCCAGCGTTCTGCCTCCCCCGCGGCAGCAGCGAGACGGGCGTGAAGTTCCGCTTTGTCGCGGCCCGGGCGGAGAAGTTCGCCCGCCCGCCGCACCAAAGCGCGCCGCGTTGACCGATCCATCGTTGACTCCGTGGCCGACGCTCTCGGCGCCGTCGCCTCGACCAAGTCCGCAAGGGACCGGTGGTAGACGGCGGGCGAGAAGGTGTCGAGGGTGACCTGGACGTCGAGGAAAAGCTGAACCTGCTCACGCCACGCGTCCAAGGTGGTCGCCTCGTCGAGGCCTGTCTCGGTTGCCGCCGCCCGAGCGTCGGACCTCACAGACGGCAGGAGCCGAACCGCCACGGCCAAGGCCTCATCCAGCGCAGCGCCATGCTCAGCGGACTGCGCGACTTGCGACCACCACGTGCGGGGCATCACCGGCTCGGGCGCCCGGTCCGCGACCTGCGACGGCACGTCCACGTCGATGCCATGCAGGCGTGCGACGATCGCGGCCGCCACATGCGCGAGGCCATGCTCGGCTACGGAGGCCCCGGCCTCGTGGCTGAGGCGCAAGGCGTGGCCCGGTGGCGGCTCGCTCGCCGTGAGCCGCACGATCGCCTGAACGGCATCGAACGCGGACGCTCCCCACGGGCGGCGCGGGCGGTGCAGGGCCTCATAACGAGAGGCGACCTCGCTGCGTGCCCGCAAGAGTCCCTCACCAACAAGGCGAAACTCATCTTCGTCAACAGGCGGGGTGTCAAGGGTGAGGGAGGACAAGAGCCGTGCCCGTGCGTCGGCATGCCAATGTTCGGTGATACCGGTGATAGCAGCGTCCGCCGCGCCCGCACTGGCCAGGGCGGCCTCGACTGCGGCAAGCGTCTCGTCCGAGCCGCCCACCACGGCGGCCGTCCGGCCCGACGCTGCAGCGTCGGCCGCAATCGCGGCCACGATCGCGGAGGCATCCACCCCGGGAGGCGCGTCAATTGACACCGACCGGCCGAGAGCGACGAGGTCAATGGCACGGAAAGCCTCGTCGTCCAGATCGCCGATGCCGCGCTCGCCAAAGGGATCCCGGTCGCCGAGCCCCCATCGCGGCAGTGGCTCTGCCAAAATCGTCGCCGCGTCCGCATCGCCAGCGATTGCCGCCACCACATCGGAGGCGCCGATGACAGCGTCGAGGTCATCAAGGTCATCGAGCAAGCGCTGTTCGACATCATCAAACGCGCCGAGCAACAACTTCTCGTGGACTTCCACGCCAGGGAGCGCATCGGTGAGCTCGCGGACTTCATTCCAAAGTGGGCGAGGATCAAACTCGCGCCCCTCGAGGGTGCGCGCAGCACGGCCAGCGAGGTCAGCAGGGCCGCCCCCTTCCCGCACGGCCGCTGCCACCACTGGGTTGACGACAACCTCGTGGCGAAGGGTGATGCTCACGTCGTTGTCGCGGGCGCGCTCCAAGGTGACGGGGCGTAGCAACAGCGGCTGTTCGACTCCGTCGTATGCCACTGTGCCCACGACGAGCGCTGCCGTCCACGCACCCGTGGTCGCGACGATGTGTTCCGCCGCATCGATGATGAGACGGCCGCTGTGGGAGGCGGCGGCAAACACCTCGGGGTCCCGCAAGAGCGTCGACAGCAACGTGGCGCGGCCCGCAAATAGTGGCGCGAGGCCGGAGGGGTGAGAGCCCGCCAGGTCAATGATCGGACTGTCCGTGGTGGCGAGATCGCGCAACGGCGACACGCTCGAGCGCGCGCGCAAAAGAGCGCGCCACTCGGTCAGTGCATCCGCCACAAGGGCGCGCGAAATGTAGTCGGCCACTCCCTCACGGTAACCAGGCCCCAGGGGGCGCGGGGGCTGCCACGCCGCGATCTCTTGCGGGGCGGCACCTGCCAGGGATGACGCAGGCCCAGCCAATAACAATGCGCGCCGACTTGCACAGCCGACGCGCATCGTTGATGGTGATTGTGGCCCCGGTTCTGCACTTCGTCAACTGCCGCAGATCGGACCGGACGACAAGGCATCATCCCTGGTGTCACGGCAAACAGCAGCAACAGTGCGCCTGGACAGATTCGAACTGTCGACACCCGCTTTAGGAGAGCGGTGCTCTATCCCCTGAGCTACAGGCGCTTCACGAGGATCGAGCCTATCGAATCGCGCCGCGTCGCCGCGCACCGCAGGCGCACGGTGGTCAAGGAGCCACGGTGCCAGCAGAGGCTGGACGACGCTCGCGGTAGAGGACGCATCGGCCACGTCCGGCCCGTTTCGCCTCATACATCGCGGAATCCGCTGCGGCCAAGATGGCATCCGCCCCCGCAAGATGAGGCGCCACTATTGCGACGCCAACACTGCTCGTCGTGGCGTACGTGTGACCCTCGTAGTCAACGTCTGCGCTGAGGCGTTTGCCGATGCGGCGGGCAACAGCAAGCGCCGCGAGCTCGGACTCGACGTCACCGAGGACCACAACAAACTCGTCGCCACCCACGCGAGCGGCCAAGTCATGGGGGCCAAGTTCCGCAACGATGCGCTGGGCCGCCGTGACGAGCAAGTCGTCACCCGCCGCATGCCCGTACGTGTCGTTGACCCGTTTGAAATCGTCGAGGTCGAGGAACAGCACGGCGATTCGCGACGGCAAATCATCCGCCCGGCTCAGCACGTGCTCCATATGCGCCCACAGCGCAACGCGGTTGGCAAGACCGGTTAAGTAGTCGCGCGAGGCTTGACGCCTCAGCTCCTCAGTGGCAACGGCAAGCTCCGCCGTACGCTCCGCCACGCGCGACTCAAGTTCTTCATAGGACGCCTGGAGCTCCTCCCCTAGCGAGTTGACTCCAGCCGCGACCGCGTCGATGTGGTCACCCGCCAGCCCCACGTGCGCGCGCGCGTCAAAACGTAACGCCGCCAGGTCCTGGATCACATCGATGATGTCCTCGAGGCGCTTCTCGTGATCGGAACTCGTCCCGCCGCAGTTGGTGTCGTTCACGTCACGTAGCCCCTGAGCCAGGTCAACGCGGACTCATCGTCCTCAAAGAGCCGAATTGGGACCTCGGGCTTGCTCACATTGATGAAGAAATTCGCCATCATGCGACTCAGTGGATTGCCCACAACAAGCGCAACGGCGGAGACGACTTCTTGTCTGCGGACAAACTCCATGCGCGCCTCGCGGCTTTGCGGACCCGCGTCGGTGGTGTGGACCAACAGTGGCGCCGCTCGGCCGCCAGTGAGTTCTCTCATCGCTTCGATGACGGCAACCGCGTCATCGAGTGTTGAGGGCACGTGTGGAGTCCATTCAATCTCGACCACTCCGTCGGGGCGCGTCCACATTCGGTACTTCTCGCCACTGATCTCACGCGCGTCAGTCATCGCTGAGTCTCCGTCATCATCGGAGTGACGTGATGAGCGGCCTCGCGCCGCACTATGCGCTTCACGGGCATTCCTTTAATTCGGTAACCCGGCTGACCCAGCGGGTCCCGTGGCTTTGCGTCCCCGCCTTACAGCGGGTTTGCCGTTTCGTTGTGTGTCGTTTCTCGCCTCATCGGCCACAAAGCGCACTCTGTGAGGGTGCCGCGTGCACGACTACGCGAAAGCCCACAGGACAGGGACTGCGTCCACTACCACTTTGCGTGTACGTGCTCGCGGATCGAGTCGTTGTAGATATGCGCGAGCTGGGCCATCGTCGGCTCATCGAGCATCGGCAAGTCACCCACGGCGGCGTTTGCACGCGCCTGGTCCGGCGTCCGTGCCCCCGGAATGGTGGTGGTGACGCCGGACTGGGTGAGCCACCTCAGCGCGAACTGCGCAGTGGTCCAGCCCTCAGGGGTCAATGCCGCAACCTCACGCGCCGCTTTGACTCCCACCTCGTACGGCACACCGGAGAACGTCTCGCCAACGTCGAAGGCCTCGCCGTGGCGGTTGAAGGACCGGTGGTCGTCGGCGGCGAAGGTCGTGTTCTCGTCGTAGCGGCCAGACAGCAGGCCCGACGCGAGGGGCACACGGGCGATCGTCGCGACGCCGGCGTCATTTGCTTCGCTGATGACGCGCTCAAGCGGCTTGCGGCGGAACACGTTGACGATGATCTGGATCGATGCGAGACCTTCCTCGCCGAGCACCCGCAGTGCCTCGTCCACCTTCTCAACAGATACGCCCCATGCGCGCACCCTGCCTTCGTCAACGAGCACGCGCAAAGCGTCATACGTCGAAGGATCAAAGAGCACTTCGGTGGGAGGGCAGTGAAGCTGAATGATGTCGAGAGTGTCAACGCCGAGGTTCTCGCGTGACCTGTCGGTCCACGCCCGGAACGCGTCGAGGGTGTAAGCCTCCGCGACATGCGGGTTGGCGCGTCGGCCCATCTTGGTCGCCACGGTGAAGGCGTCGCGGTCGGCACGCGAGGCGAGGAACGCGCCCACTGCCTTCTCTGAGCGGCCGTCGCCATAGACGTCGGCCGTGTCAAAGAAGGTGACCCCCGCATCGGCTGCTGCCGTGAGGATCTCGTGGGAACGTTGCTCGTTGACGTCGCCCCAATCGCCGCCCAGTTGCCAGCAACCGAGACCAATCTCGCTGACTGTGCGACCGAGTCGCGGGACGTTTGACATTCTCATGCCACACCTCGCCCTAACTGCTCGCGTTAGCTCACGCGAATGTAAACCGGGTTCGACTGCCAGATGCCACGGAACTGAATGGTTTTGCCGGAGGTCGGCGCGTCAATCTGCAGGTTAGGACCAGCGTAGATGCCCACGTGCCCAGGCGTCACAATGATGTCGCCAGGCTGCGGGCTGTCCACACGGGTGCCAACGCTGTAGTAGGCACCGGACGAACGCGGCAAGGAAATACCGAACTGTGCGTATACGTAGCTGACAAAGCCGGAGCAGTCAAAGCCCACAGAGGGATCCGAGCCACCGGCGACGTAGGGGTAACCGACGTACTTAGCGGCCTCGGCCACGATGGAGGAGCCAGCGATCGCCTGCGCAACATCGGCGCTGTTGGCAACCGGGCGAGCCGAAGAGCGGCGAACCGATTGCGCTGCCGGGGCAGGCGGCGGGTCGACCGTCACGGTGAGGGATGGAATCTCAACGGAGTATTCCGATGATGCGTTGGCAGCGACAGGTGCGCCAATTTGCTCAACTTGGTTCGCGAACTCGACGCCCTGAAGAGCAACCTGTTCTGCGTTCGGAGTCGCCGGCGACTTGCCGGTGATCGCGACGGCGGCCGCTCCCGATAGGGGAACAACAACCAGTGCAGCGCCTGCTGACACCGCCATCGCGCGCGTCTTGGCGCGCATGTAGCCGTACCTCAAATTCCCGTTCCTTCCGCGCAGCTTGCGCATTTGGACCACACGACCGATGTTCGCGCCACCCCCTGTGGCTCACCGCCGTCGTGGACGTCCCACGAGGTTCTTCCCTCTCAACTCGACTGGTCTACGGTACCTGATCGAAAGCCTACTTGGACCCCTGCTCAACGAACAGATGCCGCGCAGCGTCCCCAGGAATTTCTACGCTGCCACGTTCTGTGGTGACGGTGATGCTCTCTCCGTGGTTCCCGAGTGTTACTGCTGCCCCTGGTAGAAGCCCAATTTCAACGGCAATAGTGAGGAAGTCGGCAAGGGTCTGAGGATTCTCTCCGATGCGCACGAGTGTGGCGCTGATCACGCCGTTTTCCACAGCCTCGAACACGGAGAGTTCGCGCGAACCCGCTCCAGGAGCGTCGGCGGAATTGATTCCCAACTCCGCAAGACCGGGGATGCGATTGCCGTATGGCGAAACTGCGGGCTCGCCCAGCAGCTCCAACACACGCTTTTCGACGCGCTCGCTCATCACGTGTTCCCAGCGGCACGCCTCATCGTGGACGTGAGGCAAATCAAGGCCGATGATGTCGGTGAGGAGCCGCTCGGCCAAGCGGTGCTTGCGCATGACGCGGACTGCTGTCTCCTCCCCGGCCGGCGTGAGTCGCAACGTGCGATCGGTGTCGACAATGACGAGCCCGTCGCGCTCCATTCGCGCAATCGTCTGCGAAACGGTGGGACCGGAGTGACCGAGCTGCTCGGCAATACGCGCGCGCAACGGCGGCACTCCATCCTCAATCAGTTCATAGATGGTGCGCAAATACATCTCTGTGGTGTCGATGAGGTCTGTCACTGGCTGTGCCGTCCCATTCCCCGGTAGGTCCATCCGGCCGCGCGCCACGCTCCAGGGTCGAGGCAATTGCGCGCGTCAATGACCAGGTTGCCACGGACGAGACTTCTCACGGCGACCGGATCGCTCTTCTTGAACTCGTCCCACTCGGTGGCGACAACCACCGCGTCGGCATCCACGAGCGCCTCGTTCATCGACGCGGCATACGTGAGAGTGGGCCAAAGGCGCGCGGCATTGGCCATCGCCTGAGGGTCGTAGACCTGAACCGTCGCACCGCTGAGGTGCAGCTTTCCGGCAACATCGAGCGCGGGCGAGTCGCGCACGTCATCGCTGTTGGGCTTAAACGCGGCACCGAGCACGGCCACCCGCTTGCCCGGCAGCACACCACCGAGTTCGCGCGACGTCAGTTGAACCACGTGGTCACGCCTGCGCATGTTGACGGTGTCGACCTCACGCAAGAACGTCAACGCCTGATCCACCCCTAGCTCGCCTGCGCGTGCCATGAATGCCCTGATGTCTTTAGGCAGGCACCCGCCACCAAAACCGAGACCAGCTCCCAAGAACTTGCGGCCGATGCGCTCGTCGTAGCCAATCGCATCCGCGAGTTCCACCACGTCCGCGCCCGTCGCCTCGCACACCTCCGCGATCGCATTGATAAAGGAGATCTTGGTCGCGAGGAACGCGTTGGCGGACACCTTGACGAGTTCCGCTGTCGCGAGGTCGGTGACAAGGAATGGGGTGGGGCGGTCGATGATATCGCGATAGAGCGCTCGGGCCACCTCTTCGATACGGCCCGGGCGCTCCTTGTCGATGCCGAGGACGAGGCGGTCGGGCCGCAATGTGTCCTCCACCGCGAAGCCCTCACGCAAGAACTCGGGGTTCCAGCCAAGCTGCGCATCATCGCCCGCCGGCGCCAGTTCTCGCACGCGTTCAGCCAGACGCGCGGCGGTGCCAACGGGCACCGTCGACTTACCGAGGATGACGGCTGGTTTCGCGATGAGCGGCGCGAGAGTGTCAATGACCGCGTTGACAAAGGTAAGGTCCGCCGCGTACTCGCCCGAACGCTGAGGCGTCCCCACCCCGATGAAGTGGATGTCAGCGTCGGCGGCTTCCCGGGCGTCGGTCGTGAAGCGAAGGCGACCCGACGCGACGTGCTTGCTGAGAAGTTCTGGCAGACCTGGCTCGAAGAACGGCACTTCTCCTCGAGACAGGCGCTCGACTTTGGCGGCATCGACGTCCACCCCGATGACCTCGTGCCCGAGTTCCGCCATCCCGGCAGCGTGTGTGGCGCCGAGGTAGCCCGTCCCGAATACCGACACGCGCATGCTCATGACGCAAGACTAGTGCGAGCGAGATGACACCGACGCGACGACGGCCAGGCCTGTGACATCGAGGGCAGCGGCGCCGTCAGCAGCAGGAATGAAGGCTGCTGCACCTGCTTCAAGGGCGAGGTCTTCACCTGCCGTCGACACGCGCGTCACGCCATCCAGGGCGACGACGATGCGCGGACCACCGGCGCACGTCGCGTGGCCGTTCTCCACCACCGTGAGTTCGAATTCGTCTGCATCGGTCGAGAGCACGCGCGCTGCTCCATCGACTCGGGTGCGCGGCACGAGCGGCTCGGTGTGCTCGAGCAAGGCGAGCTCGCGGAGCAGATCCGCGTTGACCGGCTTGTGGGTGAAGCCTGCGCGCACCACATTGTCGGAGTTCGCCATCAGCTCCACGCACAGCCCGCTGATGTAGCAGTGCACCACGCCCGACGGCGTAAACAGCGTCTCACCTGGTTGAAGTGTCACGGCGTTCATCGCGAGCGCGACGAGTGCGCCCGGATCGTCCGGGTGAATGGACAGTGCCCCGCGCGCGACAGTGGCCGACGCTGAAATCCCGTCACGTGCCTGGCTGAGGTGGGCAACGGCGTCGGGATGGCTCTCGGTGAGCACCGCGTCCACGTAACCGTGGATCCCGTGCTCGTCGATGAGCTGAGCGAGCGCTTGGGCGTCCTCCCCGCCGATGGCGCGCAGATCCGCCGCTACCGCGTCGGCCTCCCGGAAGCCGGAAAGCACTGTCACGTCGCTCAATGCCAGCAACATCTCCGGCTTGTGCGACGCGTCTTTATATGTACGGTGCGGATCGTTGATTGCGATGCCTGCGGCCTGCTCGAGCGCAAAGCCCTCGCGCGCGCGCTCAAGAGTGGGGTGAACCTGAATTGACAACGGCCGTGCGATGGCGAGGACCTTGAGAAGGTAGGGCAAGCGACCGTGGGTTCGCTCGCACGATGCTCCCAAGGTGGAGACAGGATCAGCGGCGATCACCTCGTCAAGTGGCCCGGCGGCCGTGGTGGATGGCGCCACCGGGTGAGCCCCCCACCATGCCTCCGCATATGGCTCACCATCTGGCTCCAGACCAAGCAAGTCCGGAATGGCGTCGGCCGAGCCCCAATCGAACCGCTGCAGTGCGGGAGTCAGGAGCATCACGCACGACATCATGCCACCCTCTGTGCGCACTAGATTGTGGGCATGACGGTAGAGCACACGATTCCCGCACACTTGCTTCCAAAGGACGGACGGTTTGGTTCTGGCCCGTCAAAGGTTCGGGACGCGCAAGTGCAGGCGATCGTCGCTGCGAACCCCACGGTGCTCGGCACCTCACACCGCCAAGCTCCGGTGCGAGGGCTCGTTGGTGACGTGCGCCGCATGCTTGCCGAGTTGTACGCGCTGCCCGAGGGTTATGAAGTGCTGCTGTCCAACGGCGGTTCCACCTTTGTGTGGGACGCGGCGGCATTTGGACTCATTGAGCACACCGCTCAACTGTGCGCCTTTGGCGAGTTTGGTTCGAAGTTTGGCGCGAGCGTGGCCGCAGCTCCGCATCTTGGTGAACCGACCATCCGCACCGCACCCGCTGGCACCATCTCGCGACCGGAGTTTCAGGATGGCGTCGACACGTACGCCTGGCCTCACAATGAGACGTCCACAGGCGCAACGGCTCCGGTGCGTAGGGTTGAGGGTGCTGGCGACGCTCTCATGGTGGTTGACGGCACGTCCGCGGCGGGCGGGATTGAGATCGACCCCACGCACGTCGACTTCTATTACTTTGCCCCGCAAAAGTCCTTCGCATCCGACGGTGGCTTGTGGTTTGCGCTCGCCTCGCCTCGGGCGATTGCTCGTATTGAGTCGGTCGCCCAGAGCGGTCGCTACATTCCGCCGTCACTGTCATTGGCGGAGGCCGTGACGAATTCGCGTGCGGAGCAGACTCTCAATACTCCTGCCCTGTCGCCGCTGCTCATGATGCGGGCCCAGCTTGAATGGATGCTTGAGGAGGGCGGTCTCGCGGCGATGGCGGCCCGTTCGGCCGCCTCGTCGAGTGCGATTTATGCGTGGGCCGAGTCGCGCGACTTCGCCTCGCCGTTTGTTGCGGACCCGGCGCACCGCTCGCCTGTCGTCGCCACCATTGACCTCGACGACAGCATTGACGCCACGGCACTGATCGCGACGCTGCGCACCAACGGGATTGTCGACGTGTTCCCCTACCGCAAACTCGGCCGCAATCAATTGCGCATTGGCGTGTTCCCTGCAGTCGAGTTCGCCGATGTTGAAGCGCTCCTCGCATGCGTCGATTGGGTCATCGCGCACGGCGGCGCCGCCCCCCCGTAACAATCGGTTACGACGCGGGCAATGCCGGCTCGGCGCGTCCGTGACTGCGCGGCACAAAGCGGTACAGAGTGCCTGCTGCGGCAGCGCCCACGCCACCCACCGCAAAGAAGCCCACGGGCAAAGCGATCGCTGCCCCCGCAGCAAGGACGGCCGGACCCAAGGCACCCCCCACGTCCTGCAAGATCGACCATGCACCAAGGAACACCGCACGGCCCTGCTCAGGCGCGGCGTCGGCGCCAAGGGTCATCACCACCCCTGAGCCCCAGCCGTTGCCAAAGCCGACGAGGAACGAGGCGGCCGCCACCTGCAAGAACCCGTGCGTGAATGGCAGGGCAGCGGCGCCCGCCCCAAGAAACAGCGCGGACGGCACGGCGGTCCATACCCGACCCCACCTGTCCATCACGTATCCCGCCGGAATGAACAGCGCCATGTCAACGGCCGTCGCGATGCCAAAGACCACAGAGATTGCTGAGTCGCTGAGGCCCACGCTTTCTGCCCATAGTGGGATCACCGCCACGCGTGCTTGCCGGACGGCACCTAAGAGCAGAACTCCCACCCCCAAGGTTGACAGCACCTTCATTTGCGGCGCGAGCACGGCACGCATGGTGAATCGCTGGCGATCCGCCTTGGCGATACGAAGGTGACGAGGCGCGGTGACAACAAGAACGATGACGCCGATGACCACGGTCACTGCCGCGAACACATAGCCGGACTCAAGGCCGTAGCGGTGGATGAGGCCCGCTCCCGCGAATGGTCCAATGAAGTTTGCGATGCGCCACACGCCGGCCATCGTGGTGAGTGCGCGGGCCCGAGCATGAGCGGGAGCGAGAGTATCGACATGCGCTTGACGCGCGACATGAACGCCCGCGTGGCCGATGCCGAGCAACGTCACACCAAGGGAGAGGACGAGCACGGTATCCGCAAGCGCGCACATGATCGCGCCGATGGCGAGCACGCCATAGGAGAGGAAACTCGCGGGGATGGGCCCCCGATTGCTCGCCAGTGCGCCACCCCACGCCGAGCCAATCATGCGACCGCCGGAGTACAGCGCCACAGCGAGCGATGCAACAGTCGCGGGTTCCCCGATCGACAGGGCGGAGAGGGCAAACAATGGCAGGGTGGCGCCGATGCCGATCTCCGAAATGAAGGTTGGCAAATAGACCGAGAGAGCGAGATCGCGCACCACGGTTCGGCGGGGCGCAGCTGCCTTACTCAGTCGCGCGCTCCTCAGCTGCCTCCGGCTCGTCTGCTTGCGCTTCAACTGCCTCGGGCTCGGCTGGCTGAGACTCCGTCACCTCGGGCTCAACTGCCTGGGGCTCTGCGATCACGGTGTCGGACGCGTCGGTCACCACGTCCGGCTCGTTCAAATCAAAGCCACTCACACCGTCGGTATCGACGAGTGGCTCAGGCGCCGGCCACTCGGACATGCGCCGTTCCGCTTCCGTTTCCGAGTGCGCGCCGCACCCATGGTCAACACTCACCACGCGGCCGTCGGACGGCGACCACTCGTTGGTGCACGCACCAAACAGCATGCGCATGGAGCCCGTCATCGGAACAAAGAAAGCGCATGTGGAGCATGGTGCGGACGACGCGACGGCCGACGCCGCATTGGGGCCATGCGAGCCGCGGTACCACCGCTCGGCGACGGCATCGCGAGCTTCTGGGGCAAGGACGCGGGCGCGGCCGAGGCCAAATTCAAAGATCGCCATCTCGTCCCGGTCCACGTCACCAGTGGCGGTGTAGCCGGGCACGACGCGCGGATCATCGGCGATATAGGGAAGCACCATGCCGGGCTCAAGGTCACCTGGACGAATGCGATCGGACCACGGCACCCATTGGGGAGCCAGCAGCGCCTCGTCTCCGGGCAACAGCGCGGACTCGGAGACGGTGGTGACACCGTCGACCACTGTGAGGTCGACGCTCCATACCCAACCCCGGTAGCCCGGCAATTCACACGCAAAGCGAACGGTGAGCCCAGCGTCGGCCGTGTCCGTACCCAGGAGGCGGCCCACGGCGGTGGCGTCGTCAGCGGTCTCGATGGCCGCCTCGCGCGCAAGCTCCTCGACGTTCACGTCGGTGGCAGTGGCCATCTCACCCGTCCAGTTGCTCAGCCACGGCGCGCAAAACGGATGCCACCTTGGACCCGCGCGCGGGCTCCGGGTACTTGCCCCGACGCAATGAGGAGGACACGCTTTCGAGCATCTTGATGAGGTCCTCGACGATGACCGTCATGTCATCCGTGGACTTGCGATGCGCGGCGACCACTGAGGCGATGGGCTCCGAGACGGTCAATGCCATCGCGGACGGACCGCGCCTGCCATCGACGATCGAGAACTCAACCTTGGTGCCGTTGCGCAGCGAGGTCACGCCTTCGGGCAGGGCAGACGCGTGCAGGAAGACTTCGCCTCCATCGTCACTCGCGATGAAGCCAAAGCCCTTCTCAGCGTCATAGAACTTCACTCGACCGGTAGGCACGTCTCTCACTCCATTTCAGTCCGCTCGCGCGGGTCACAACAGTCTACCTGCGCGCGGTTGACCAGGTCATGCGCGGAATGGCTTCGCACAGGCACACGCACGCAACCACGTACTCTGCTGACCTATGGCCGTGCTTGTCGATCCCCCGCTGTGGCCACGCCACGGGACCGTGTGGGGCCACATGGTCTCGGACGCCTCTCTTGACGAGCTTCACGCGGTCGCGCGCGAGGTAGGCATCCCCGAGCGCGCATTTGATCGCGACCATTACGACGTCCCCGCCGAACGCTACGACGAGCTTCTCCGCGCCGGCGTCCAGCTCGTTGACTCGCGCACACTCGTCACCCGTCTCCGCGCCTCGGGGCTGCGCGTCACGGCGGCACAACGCAAGCCCCAGCCGCCAGCCCGCGCCTAAGGTACGGGAAAGGCCGTCGCGGCCGTGTCGTCTCGAGGGGATCAACCCAGCCCGCGCCTAAGGTACGGGAAAGGCCGTCGCGGCCGTGTCGTCTCGAGGGGATCAAGCCTGACCGCCCCGAGAGGGGACACGGCCGCGACGGCCGTAGACCGGGGATTCCTTAGAAGCCCATGCCACCCATGTCGCCACCACCGGCAGGCATTGCCGGCTCGGGCTCGGGCTTGTCGGCGACAACTGCCTCGGTGGTGAGGAAGAGGCCCGCGATCGATGCTGCGTTCTGCAGCGCGGAGCGGGTCACCTTCACCGGGTCGTTGACGCCAGCGGCAAGCAGGTCCTCGTAGACACCGGTTGCGGCGTTGAGGCCGTGGCCGAGCGGGAGGTCCTTCACCTTCTCCACCACAACGCCGCCCTCAAGGCCGGCGTTGATGGCGATCTGGCGCAGCGGGGCGTTGATCGCCACCTGGACGATCGACGCACCGGTTGCCTCGTCGCCCTCGAGCTCGAGGTTGGCGAAAGCGGCCTTGCCAGCCTGGATCAGCGCGACGCCACCACCGGCGACGATGCCCTCTTCCACAGCGGCCTTGGCGTTGCGGACGGCGTCCTCGATGCGGTGCTTGCGCTCCTTGAGCTCCACCTCAGTCGCGGCGCCGGCCTTGATGACGGCCACACCACCAGCGAGCTTGGCAAGACGCTCCTGAAGCTTCTCGCGGTCGTAGTCGGAGTCCGAGTTGTCGATCTCGGTGCGGATCTGCTTGACGCGGCCCTCGATCTGCTCGGGCGAACCAGCACCCTCGACGATCGTGGTCTCGTCCTTGGTGACAACCACCTTCCGCGCCTGGCCGAGCAGGTCGAGCGTGGTGTTCTCAAGGGAGAGGCCAACGGACTCCGAAATGACGGTGGCACCGGTCAGGATGGCCATGTCCTGCAGCATCGCCTTGCGGCGGTCGCCAAAGCCGGGAGCCTTAACAGCGACAGCCTTGAAGGTGCCGCGGATCTTGTTGACCACGAGCGTGGCGAGAGCCTCGGACTCGACGTCCTCGGCGATGATGAGCAGCGGCTTGCCGGACTGCATGACCTTCTCAAGCACCGGCACGAGGTCCTTGACATTCGAGATCTTGGACTCGACGAGCAGGACGTACGGGTCCTCGAGCACGGCCTCCTGACGCTCAGCGTCGGTGACGAAGTAGGCCGAGAGGAAGCCCTTGTCGAAGCGCATGCCCTCGGTGAGTTCAAGCTCAAGGCCCAGGGCCGAGGACTCCTCGACCGTGATGACGCCTTCCTTGCCCACCTTGTCCATGGCCTCAGCAATGAGCTCACCGATGGTCGAGTCGCCTGCGGAGATACCAGCGGTCGCAGCGATCTGCTCCTTGGTCTCCACTTCCTTGGCCGCCTTCAGCAGCTCCGCCGTGACAGCCTCAACGGCCTTCTCGATGCCCTTCTTCAAAGCAATCGGGTTGGCGCCGGCGGCGACGTTCTTGAGACCCTGGGTCACGAGCGCCTGAGCCAACACCGTGGCGGTGGTGGTGCCGTCACCTGCGACGTCGTCGGTCTTCTTTGCTACTTCCTTGACGAGCTCTGCACCGATCTTTTCGAAAGGCTCGTCGAGCTCAATCTCCTTGGCGATGGACACGCCATCATTGGTGATGGTGGGAGCGCCCCACTTCTTCTCGAGTACCACGTTGCGGCCTTTAGGGCCGAGGGTGACCTTGACCGCGTCGGCGAGGGCATTCATGCCCCGCTCCATACCGCGGCGGGCCTCCTCATCGAAGGCAATGATCTTTGCCATGGGTGTGTGTTCCTCTTTCGATGGGTTGGTGGCGCAGCCGATGCCCGCGACGGACGACGCACTCCCGGGCGTTCACGTCACGCCGGTCATGCGCCTCATCGTCAGCGCCGAAGTCTTAGCACTCAAGTGGGTCGAGTGCTAATGCGATTCTGGCACTCTCCCCCAGAGAGTGCAAATGGCCGAGGCGACATTTCGCGAGCGGCAAAAGGCACCGCCGCATGACGCTCGGTGCGTGCGGTGCGGGGTCTAGCCGAGGTTCTTGGTGACGAGAAGAACGGTGATCGAGCCCTCTGGGGTCACTCCGCGTTCCACCGTCGAGATGCCGAGTTTTGCCGCCACATCGATCGCCGTCTGCTCGTAGATCGGATCGGCGTAACGGACGACGTTCGAAGCGGGCTTGTTCGCCGTGAGGTTGCCCGCGCTCACCGCGGTGTATCCGGCACCTTCGAGAGTTTCCGCATTCTGTCCAGCGAGGCCCGACACGCCTGCGCCGTTGAGAACGGAAATCGCGGTGTCGTAGCGGATGGGCTCGACGGTGGCAGTGGGGGTTGGTTCCGGCGTCTCCGATGGGGTCGGTTCCACGGTGCTCGGGGCCTCTGTTGGCTCCGTCACCTGCGTCTGCGTGATCGTGGGAGCGGCGATGTCGCCCATCGGAGGCAAACCCTCGTTGCCATCGGCGCGCCACAGGTAAACCACCCAGCCGTAAGCGAGGCCCCCCGCGAGAATGAGCACCAAGACGCCGGCGATGACCGTGGTCCACGGCGAACTCTTTTTGCGGTGCACCCCGATAGGGCCGCGCTGGGCAGCGATCTCATCGAATTCGTCGCGTTCGAACTGTGACACGTGGAAACGGTACCCCTAACGGAGGCTGTCAAGCGCGCGGCTCGCACGCCCGCGCTGACGAGACGTGCGCATACGGCGCAGCCGCTTGACGAGCATCGCGTCATGCGCGAGCGCGGCTTCCGTGTCGATGAGGGCGTTGAGGACTTGGTAGTACTCCGTCGCCGACATCGCGAACTCGGCACGGATCGCGTCCTCCTTGGAGCCGGCAAAGCGCCACCATTGGCGTTCGAACGCAAGGATCCGGGCATCACGTTCGGCGAGAACGGCGCCCGTGGTGGTCGCGGCGTGCACGGCGGCTGACATGCCGACCACTTTACTCGCGAATCACATGGATGTCATTTGCGAGGGCGCCCTCTCTTGAGCCTCGTTACGCTGGCCCCATGAGTGACAGGTGGCGCAAGGAGATCGCTCCTGATTGGGCCGACGCTCTGGAGCCTGTCGCACCGATTCTTGCCAGCGTCGGCAGTTTTCTGCGAGAGGAGATCGCGGCAGGGCGCACCTACCTCCCGAAGGCCAACGCGATCCTCAACGCGTTCACACGCCCGCTCGCTCATGTACGCGTCCTCATCGTGGGCCAGGATCCCTACCCCACTCCCGGCGATGCGATGGGCCTCGCGTTCTCTGTGCAGCGGGGGCGGCCGATGCCGCGATCACTCGCGAATATCGCACGCGAACTAGCAGCTGACACGGGTGAACGGATGGTGACAGGGGACCTCAGTGCATGGGCAGATCAAGGCGTCATGCTCCTCAACAGGTGCCTCACGGTGGCTCCGGGCGCTGCCGGATCTCATCGCGGCAAAGGATGGGAAGCATTCACCGAGCACGCGATCCGCTGCCTGGCTGGTCGAGGTGGGCCGCTTGTCGCAGTCCTGTGGGGCCGGGACGCACAGAATCTCTCGCCGCTGCTGGGAGACATCCCTCAGATCGCGTCGCCCCATCCAAGTCCCTTGAGCGCCTCACGTGGATTCTTCGGATCGCGGCCGTTCTCGCGCGCTAACGAGTCTCTCGTCGAGCAAGGGGCGGCACCGATCACGTGGGCCACGTCCTAGGGGCACAAGCCACTGTTGTTTGCGGTCGAACTTCCCCTCAGGTAGCCCGACATCCGCGTGTTCGCATCCCACTTGAGGTTCGCTTGTCCCACAAAGACCGGGAGCTGGCTGCAGGCATAACCCGGCGCCTTGAGCGGATTCCCATTGCCTCCAAGCGAGGCCGGCAACAGCCCCTGGAAGTATGGGTCGGCAAAGTTGATGCTGACCCGCCAGTTGCCCGTGGAGACGCCGCTCACCGTGAAGTAGAGGTTGAAGTGCTTCGGAGGCGTCCCGCCCCATGCATCAAAGTACGTGTACGTAATGGTGCACGTGTTGCCTGTTGGCACACCGTAGGTTTCCGGAGCTTCCCATGCGTTGCCCGGCCATGCGGTGAGTTCGATGCAGGTGTAGGGCCCGGTCGCGGGCGGGGTCCATGAGGGCAGGAACACCCAGCCGTTGATCTTCACGACCACCTTTGACACGCCCACACCTGAATAACTCGACGTGGTGAACGTGGTATTGCCCGTGGTTGACGTCACCGATCCACTGGCGAGAAGAGCTCCGGATGCGTTGTAAAGCCTCACTGTCGCAGGTTTGCCAAGGCATCCCGACGTGAAACCAGTGATGTTCACTTGGGTGTAGTTGCCGCCTGATGCTGTTCCTGAGGCGGTGGCGGCGAGGCTGAGGTTTCCGCATTTTGCTGGAGAGGTAGCGAAAGGTGCAGAGGGAGCAGAGATGGCGAGGTGAGAGGCCGACGCCGGACCGGCCATGACGCCGGCGGCGACGAGTGCGGCGACGAGTACGGCAGAGGCGCGGCGCGTCGACCTCTTCCACAGCGTCATGGTCGCGACGGGCGCGGGCTTTGCGTCGCTAGGGTCAGGTTCGGATTCGGCATCCGACGCCATGCCGGGATCGAGAACGGCGGCACCATGTCCGTCGTCGGAATCTTCTTGATCGACGCGAGACTCGTCATCGTCATCGTCGTCGTCGTCGCAGTCATCCGACCACCACAGCAAGAGGACGATGGCAGCGAGAAGGACAAATGCCCACACCATTGGGTTGAGCAAGAGCACGGTGACGCGCCCAAAGTTCGAGTAGTGGACGAGCACCACGCCCTTGACCTCGTCGCCCTTGGGTTCAAACGGGTCAACGAAGTCATTGTTGTCGCCTTGAAGCTGCCAGCCATCCTCGGCATTTCCGCCGATGATGCGGTGGACAATCTGCGAACCGCCCAGGCCTTCGGGCGCGTAGATGATGACGTCGCCGATGCTCGGCTCCATCTTGCGGGCGATCACCAAGTCGCCGTCAAAATACGTCGGTTCCATCGACTCACCGGAGACGATGACCATCGAGGTGTGCCCGCCCAGTTGGGAGGGCCACAGGTACCAGGCATCGATGGCGACGACGATCCAGATGAGCACCGTGCCAAGCAACGACAGATACCGGCGAGTGTTCCACTCGCCGGTATCCATCAGTTGTCTTAGCTTCACGGCATCCGATCAGCGGTGTGGGGCATGCCCCGGTTGCTTAGTAGATCGCGATGTCGATCGAGTTGAGGTCAGCCGTCAGCGGGACAGCTGCGATGTTGCCCGTCACCGAGGTTCCCGCGAGCGAAGCAACCGTGCCGGTGGGGTCGCTTGCCGCGGACGTGTTGAGCGTCCAGGTCAGCGACTTGCCCGCGCAACCGGTCGCGATATCGGTGATGCTGACGGTCGTGTACTGACCGGTCGCGAGGTCAAAGTTGAAATCAACCGTCACCTCGTCGTCACACGCCGCAGCGATGTTGACGCTGCCCACGGCGACGTTGTCGTCGTTGGTGTTGATGGTCAGCTGCGATGCAGAGGCCACTGAGAGCCCGGCGACGCCCATGATGCCGAGCGCGACAGCCAGGGCCTTGCGCGAATTCTTCTTCTTAGCCATGAGATGGCTTCCCTTTCGACAAGCGCCCCTGGGGCCGTCCCCCTTCTGGACAGTCCCGGCGACGCGATGATGGCTTCAGTGCCGATCGTGTGATCGACACCAAACGTCCGCCCCTTGAGACTGAATGGCACATCAAATATGACGCCGTGGCTAGAGGGTGTGACCTTTTTCACATGGGCGTGTCTGGAGCTGGCAGCGGGACTCGAACCCGCAACCGCCCGATTACAAGTCGGGTGCGCTACCAATTGCGCCATGCCAGCGTGAGCCTTTCGGCCCCACGAGATTACCTCGTGTGTGTCATGTCACAGCCTCGGGTGACCTTCGTCACGCGAGGCTATGACATGACGGTGAGGGCCCTACTGAGCCCCGGAGTTTTCCTTTTGCGCGGCGAGGAGCGCCTCGCGAAGAGCGCCGTCCACCGTCCAGTTGACTGCATTCGGGTCCGACTGCGGGTCCTGGAGCACGCCATTGATGGCGAGCTGAGGCGTGAAGCCGACGCCGTCCTTGCTTGCGCGCTCGGTCGCCTGGCGCATCCATGTCGCGTACTCGTAGTCAGGGATGCGGTTAGCGATCTCATCGGATACGCCTGCCGCCTTGGCGATCTCCACGATCTGGTCGTCGCTCAAACCGCTCGTGTTCTCCGCCGGCTGGTTCGCGAACATCAAGCGCATGAAGGGAATGAACGCCTCGGGCTGCTCATCCGCGACAAGAGCAGCCGCAGAGCCGGCACGAGTTGAATACTGCGAGCCACGCGACAAGCGGTCGAGGAAGTTCACCGGGTGGTAGTAGACGTCGACAACGCCCTCGGCCTGCAACTGCTCAAGCGTGGCTCCTTGGGACTCTTCAAAGAGACGGCAGTACGGGCACATAAAGTCGAAGTAAACGTCGAGACGGGCGCGGCTCTCATCGAGGTCCTGACCGGCAACGCCCTTGGCGCCCACCGGAAGCGCGCCGTCTGACGTGGAGACGGCGGGAGTGCCCTCGCCACCAGCACCGAGGTCACCGCTCACCTCACCTTGGCGAACGATGTACGCGATGAGGGCAGCAAAGAGGCCCACAATCGCCACACCTACGACGATCCAGACCACGAGTGCCCGGCGCTCTCGCGCCTTCACCTGGGCCTGGGCTGCCTGCCTGGCGGCGGCCACCTTGTCCTTGCTTGCCATGGTCGAACTCCTTAGGGGTCAGGATCGAGAAATGAGAGGCTCCCCACGCATCCACGCGTCGAGCGACAGATGCGTACGGGGAAAGACAAGCAGGAAGGTGCCCAGCGCGACAAATCCCGCACGCTCCCACAGGTGCGCGGGGTAGTTCACTTCGGATGCGTCGATGTCGCCGCCACCGCCAAAGCAACCGCAGTCAATGTTGTAGCCCTTGGCCCATGCCCAGATCACCCCAAAGGTGAACCCGGCCATCATGACGAGCCACACGATCGACGCGCCACGTGTGAAAATGCCCGCGAGCAGGACGAAGGCGAGGATCAACTCAACGTACGGCAGGCCAACGCCGACGATCGGTTCGACCGCGTCCGGAAGCAACCGATACGCACGCACGGCGTACACCGACTGATCGATGTCGAGCATCTTGGGAATCGCTGCCGCGATCAAAATGCCCGCCATCGCTAATCGCACCACGAGGCTCAGCCACGGCTGAGTCCGCCGCCACCGTCCACTCGACTCGCTGTCCCCGCGGGTTTCAGCGTCGGTCACTGACGGCATTGGCTCCTCCTTGCTTGACGCGTCAACGTCCTGACTGTCAGGTGCGTTCCCCGTCGTGGAGGCCCAATTTACGACGCTTCTGCAGCCCTTCGCAGAATTTCGTCACGGAGCGCGGTCTCACTTGCCGTCCAGTTGAATGCGTCCGGGTCGCTTTGAGGATCCTGAAGCACGCCATCGAGCACAACGGCGGGGGTATACGGAATGCCGTCGCGCGCCGCCTGCTCGGACGCGACGCGGGCCCATGACGTGTACTCATGGTCCGGGATTCGCTGTGCGACGTCCTCGGGAACACCGACCTTGAGTGCAATCTCGACCATCTGCTCGTCGCTCAGCCCCGTCGTGCCCTGTTCGGGCTGATTAAGGAACATCTCCGCGACAAAGGCGACAAAAACGTCGGGCGCCTCCTCGGCGATCAACGCAGCAGCCGATGCGGACCTCGTCGAGAACTGAGAGCCTGCCGACGCCCGGTCAAGGTTGGCGAGCGGGTGGTAGTAGACCACCACGTCGCCACTGGCGCGCAACTCGTCAAGGTAAGGCGCCTCGAAGTGCTCGAAACTCGCGCAAGCCGGGCACATGAAGTCGAAGTAGACGTCGAGCCGCACGGGTGGTGCGTCGAGGCCTTCACCAACCACACCCGACTGCGCGACGCCAAAGCCGTTGTTCTCGCTGGCGAGGGTGGGAGTCAATTGGTCCTCACCGGAGACCTCCGTCACCTCTCCTTGACGGACGATGAAGGCAATGAGGGCGGCCAACAAGCCGATGACGACGATCGCGACAAGTCCCCACGTCGCCGCATGGCGCCGACGCTGAGCTGCGACGTGCGCTTCAGCGGCCTTCTTCGCGGCCGCGACCTTTTGGGCTTGCGTCATGACTCCTCCTCTTCCACCTGGGTGAGCCGTGGCAGGAGAGGCTCGCCACGCATCCAAGAATCAAGCGACAGCGGCGTGCGGGGGAAGATCGTGAGGAACGCTCCGAGAGCAATGAATCCCGCGCGTTCAAGCAGATGGGCCGGGTAGTTGACCTCGGAGGGATCAACGTCGCCGCCGCCGCCAAAGCAACCGCAATCAATGTTGTAGCCCTTTGACCACGCCCAGATGACGCCACCGGTGAAGCCCGCCATCATGACGAGCCACGCGATGCCTGACCACCGGGAGAACACCCCCGCGATGAGGACGAGGGCGAGCACCAATTCGAAGTACGGCAGGCTCACGCCGACAAAGGCCTCGAGAGAGTCTGGAACCAGGCGATAGGCACGCACCGCGATGACAGACTCATCAGGGTTCGTCATCTTGGGTACCGCTGCTGCGATCAAGATGCCTGCCATCGACAGTCGCACCACGAGGCTGAGCCAGGGCTGCACCAGTTTCCAGCGGCCTGCGCGCGCGGGCGCCTGTGCCTGCTCCGTGTCCACCATGACGTCCTCCTCGCTGGGCCTGTTCGAAGGCTAACCAGCGAATCGGCATAGGCCTTGGGGCCCCGGTCCCGGTTCAGGAACCCCCAGTAAGTGGCGGCAAGGGCCACCACCACACGTCGGCTCCCACATACACCGCAGCGCCGACGCTGGCGGCGACAATGACGGCAACGCTCACCCACGCGGCGCTCACACCGCGCGTCGGCGCAATCGACTCAAGCGCCCGATAGGCACCTTCGCGGGTGCCCCATGACCACAATCCCCACCACAAGGCGGCTTCAAAGGCAAGGGCGCCAATGCCAAGAGTGATCGCGTGGCCCCACTCCTGGCCTTGGTCGGTAGTTGGTGCAACAGCGCCAATCGAGACTAGCCGCCAACCCAATGCCGCCGTACCACCACCGATGAGGGCGGCCGTGATGATCGAGGGCAAGAGTTCGACAAAGGCACGAACGACGTGCCATGGCAGGCTCACTGTGTACAGCACGCTGCCACGCCAGCGTTCTCCGCGCCGAGCGCGCAACACGCGCAATGACTCCGAGCGGCGAAACACGACGCGAGCGACGAGGGTGGCAATGAGGGTCACCGTGACGGCAATGACCGGGGCGAGCGCCGCAGCAACAGCCGTTGCGACGGCCCACGCGGCAACGAGGACGGGGCGGCGCGGTGATACCTCGATGTCAATGAGGTCGGACGAGGCCTTTAGGACAAAGTCACCGCCCTCGTCGCCGATCCACACGCCGTTTTCGTCGTACTGGGCGCCGTCGAGTTCTTCCTCGTCCCAGTCCCCGGGTGACTCGCCTTCCCAGTCCCCCTCAGCGTCCGCGTCGGCGTCGGTGTTGAGAACATCCGTGCCTGCAGCGCCGGGCATGGGCAACGCGATTGTTGCCCCACGCAAGGCCGCCACCACATCCCGCATCCCTGGACGTGCGCCCTGTGCCTTGTCCAACGCCGCCGCGAGTACCTCTGCCCCCATCACCTCGGGATACTTCCAGCCTCCAGAAAGTGTCTTGCGAATTGCGGAATTGCCGACGCCAAAAGGAGCTTTGCCCGTCATCGCGTACGCCACCGTCGCGGCCCATGACCATCGGTCGGCGGCCGCACCTGGCTCCTCGCCGTCGATCACCTCGGGAGCGACGTAGCCGGCCGTACCGCTGACGAGCCCCTCGCGCGTGAGGCGCTCGTCCTCCTCCCGATGCGACAGGCCAAAGTCGATGAGCACAGCGCCTTCGGGAGACATCATGACGTTGGAGGGAGTGACGTCCCGGTGCACGACGCCTGCGGCGTGCGCCGCTTCGAGGGCCCCGGCGACGCGCTCTGCCATATGCGCGAGTTCCTCGCCGATGAGCGGCCCATGAGTGGCGACATGCTCGGCAAGCGCTTGGCCGGCGATGTACTCGAACACCACAAAGGTGTCCTCGTCCTCGAGTTCCGCATCGAGCACGCGCGGCACTGCGGGGTGCCGCACCGCCATCAGTGCCGCGACCTCACGGCGAAGACGCTCTGCCGCCACCGGGTCCTCATGCGCGTCGACTCGTTTGAGAGCCGCGTGCGCACCCTCGGCATCCCGCACAAGGTAGACCTGACCCGAGCCCCCGGCTCCGAGTGCTCGAACCACCACGTAACCGCCTAAGTGGTCACCAGGCTTGAGGGTGCGGGCCGCCATGGTCCACACGTTACAGGCGCACCGTGTTCGACAGGGCGCTTCCCCGCTGCTGTGCTCGCTGCTCAGGCCGCACGTCCCGGGTGGTATGTGGCAGGATAAGGGGGTCGCCGCGGGCTCGCGGCGTCAAGTGTCAGTGCGGACACAGCATTGGCGCTCTTCACTACGGATCGTCCGGCACGTACCTGCCGGTGAAGGGACCAGCAATGGCTACCGTGACCTATGACAAGGCCACACGTATTTACCCGGGCACTGAGCGCCCGGCCGTCGACAAGCTCGACATTGACATCGCCGATGGCGAATTCCTCGTTCTCGTCGGCCCCTCCGGCTGCGGAAAGTCCACGTCGCTGCGCATGCTCGCAGGCCTTGAGGACATCGACGAGGGTGCAATCTGGGTGGGCGACCGCGACGTCACGCACGTCCAGCCCAAGGACCGCGACATCGCGATGGTGTTCCAGTCCTACGCCCTCTACCCCCACATGACCGTGGCGGAGAACATGGGCTTCGCGCTCAAGATCGCCAAGGTCAACAAGGCAGAGATCCGTCAGCGCGTTGAAGACGCCGCCAAGATTCTTGACCTCACCGAGTACCTCGAGCGCAAGCCCAAGGCTCTCTCCGGTGGTCAGCGTCAGCGTGTGGCCATGGGCCGTGCCATCGTCCGCCAGCCCCAGGTGTTCCTCATGGACGAGCCGCTGTCGAACCTCGACGCCAAGCTCCGTGTCCAGACCCGTACCCAGATCGCCGCTCTGCAGCGTCGCCTTGGTGTCACCACCGTTTACGTGACGCACGACCAGGTCGAGGCCCTCACCATGGGTGACCGCATCGCGGTGCTCAAGGACGGCATCCTCCAGCAGGTCGGCACGCCGCGCGACATGTACGACACCCCTGCCAACGTGTTCGTCGCTGGCTTCATCGGCTCGCCCGCAATGAACATCGGCACCTACCAGGTTGCCAACGGTGCCGCTCAGGTTGGCCGTGGCCTCGTGCCGCTGACCCGTGAGGCCCTCGCCGCGCTCAAGGCTGAAGACAAGAACTCGGTTGTTCTTGGCTTCCGTCCCGAGGCGCTTGACCTCGCGGCCCCGAACGCCGACGGCGCCATCCCGGTTGAGGTGGACGTTGTCGAAGAGCTCGGCTCGGACGCCTTCATTTACGGCACCGTGCCCAACGAGTTCGGCGCTTCCAAGGACATCAACTTCGCGGCTGGCGATTCGCAGATTGTGGTGCGTATCGACCCGCGCGAGGTTCCCAAGAAGGGCGACACCGTGTGGGTCACCATCCGCGTCGGTGAGCAGCACACCTTCTCGGCCTCGACTGGTGAGCGTCTCACCAAGTAACGCCGCTTTCGCAGCGGGGGGCGGTCCGGTTCTCCGGGCCGCCCCTCGCTGCATTTGGGGGCCCGTCCTCCGCTCGTGTGGGTCCCGGAACGGTCCGCGTAGGCTAAGCGCATGGCCCTGCGCATCACTGGTACCGCCGACGCATCGCTCATCAACCTCCCCTGGTCTGTCCCGCTGAGCGCGTGGCCCGAAGAGCGCATTGCGGCGCTTCCACGAGGTCTGTCGCGGCACGTCGTGCGTTTTGTTCGCTATGGCGACGGAGTTCTCGCTATCAAGGAGACGGATCCCCGGATCGCGCAACGCGAATTCTCAATGCTGAGCGAGTTGCGCCGCCTCGGAGCCCCCTGCGTGCGACCGATAGCCGTGGTCGCAGGCCGAGTCGATGCTGCGGGCGAGGAACTGCCCGGCGCTCTTGTCACCGAGCACCTTGCGTACTCCCTGCCGTACCGAGCCCTCTTCAGCCAGAGTCTGCGCAAAGCGACCGGCAAGCGTCTCATCAACGCGCTGTCCGTCCTTCTCGTCCGCCTCCACCTCCTCGGTTTCTATTGGGGAGACGTCTCGCTTTCCAACGCGCTGTTTCGACGTGATGCCGCGGAGTTCTCGGCGTACCTCGTCGACGCAGAGACGGGTGACCTCCACGCGCGACTCTCTGATGGTCAGCGCGACTACGACCTCGACATCGCGGTCACCAACATCACGGGCGAGCTCCTTGATCTCCAAGCAAGCGAAGACCTCGATGAAGGCGTCGACCCCTTTCAGATTGCCGAGCGCCTGCGGGAGCGATACAACCAACTGTGGTCCGCGCTCACAGACACGGCCGTCATCGAAACGAACGTGCCGTTCGAGGTTTCCCAGCGCGTCCGCGATCTCAACGAGCTTGGCTTTGACGTGGATGAGATTGACATGGAAGAGACCTCGGACGGCACCGCCGTGCGCATCCGCCCAAAGGTCGTGGATGCGGGCCACCATTCGCGTCGTCTCTTGCGCCTCACCGGGCTCGACGTACAAGAGAACCAGGCCCGCAGGCTGCTCAACGATCTCGACGAATACCGCACGATTCACGCCGACGAATACGCCAGTTACCGCGCCGACGAACTCGACACCGAAACCTTCGCCGCCCACCGCTGGCTCACCCACATCTTTGAGCCCACGTTGAAGGCAGTGCCGCGGGAACTGCGCGGCAAACTCGAGCCCGCGCAGATCTTCCACGAGATCCTCGATCACCGCTGGTATCTAGCTCAAGCTGCGGGTCACGACGTCCCGATGCCTGTTGCCACAGCGTCGTACGTGAAGAATGTGTTGCCGACCAAGGACGACGAGCGTGCCGTGCTTGGCCGCTCACTAGCCGAGATGACCGCCGAACTTCCCGCGCTCACGGAAGAAGTGGGTGTCACCTTCGACGTCCGCAACGCCTATGACATCGACAACACCCACGGTTGGGGTGCGGTCCCCGAGCCGGACGACGCTCCCCCGGCCGTGGTGCGCCGGGAGACGACGCGGGTGCCGGTGACGTCCAAGCCATGGGCGCGTCTCTCAGAGGCGAGTGCTGACGCCGACGCCGGCGCCGGCGCCGAGGAGAACGAGTAGCAGTGCCCCACGAAGAGCTGGCTCCGCGCCGGCGAGCAGTGTTCTTGGACGTGGACGGCACCTACGCCTCCCACGGCACGGTTCCCGAGGCGCATGTGCGTGCGGTCCAGGGAGCTCGAGCGGCGGGACACGCCGTGTTCTTATGCACGGGCCGTCCCGTGTCCTTGCTCGGTGACGAGTTGATGAGCGCTGGCTTTGACGGCGTTGTCGCGAGCGCTGGCGCCTACGTGGTCATCGGCGACGAGGTGATTCAGGACATCCGATTCCCCGAGGAACTCACCCGCGAGGCATTGCGCCTCCTTGATGAGGCGGGCACCCACTATCTCCTCGAGACAGCCGAGGGCACTTTTGCTCGGCGCGATTCGTACGACCTCCTCGCCGCTCGTGCCGCGCTCTCGTCCGAGCCGGGCTTTGAACACCTTGCCACCCTCGTTGATATCGTCGCCGCGCTTGAGGTTCGCGAGACGCTCAGCCCGGTGGGCGTCGGCAAGATCACCGCCTTTGATGGCCCCGTCGCGATTACGGAGATTGCCGACGCTCTTGGGCCTGCCGTTTCGGTGTTTCCGTCCTCAATCGCGGACTTGGGTGTCGGCTCAGGCGAGATTTATCTCAGTCACGTCGACAAAGCGATTGGGGTGGAGGCGGCGATTGCCGCGCTCGGTATTGCCCGCGAAGACTCGATTGCGTTTGGTGACAATCTCAACGACCTCGGCATGATCGCCTACGCGGGAGTGGGCGTCGCAATGGCCGACGGGCTTGCCGATGTGATCGCTGTTGCCGATCTTGTGGTGCCGGGGCCGGGCGACAATGGCGTGGCCGTCGGCTTCGCTCAGTTGGGCTTGGCCGCCTTCGACGCTTCGTAGAGGGCGATCGAGGCGGCGACTGATGCGTTGAGGCTCTCGGTTGTTGCGGCGATCGGAATGGACGCCACTTGGTCGCACGTCTCGCGCACGAGCCGCGACAGGCCCGCCCCGGCCGCGCCCCCCCCCCAGCCGCCCGGGGCC
>JAEYOR010000028.1 GCA_023411615.1 Actinomycetes bacterium | reverse complement strand
CGCGGGCAGGCCGGGGGGGGGCGGGGGCCCGCCCCCCCCCCCCCCCCACGGCCGCTGCACCAAGCACAACAGTCCCTGAGCCGACGAGCAGGAGCAGGGTGCGCAGGTGCGGCAGCTGTTCATCACTGAGCGCGGCGGAAATGATCGACCCCTCGGTACTCGTGGCATCACCCGACGCGAGTTCCACGAGACGCTCGGGTGTGAGGACGGCAAGCATGAGCCCGCATACGAGGGCGAACGCTCCCGTGGCGACGAGGAACTTGCCCACCACGTAACGTTTGCGAGTCGACACAGCAAAGCCCACGACGAGGCACGCGAGACCCATCCACAAGAACATCCGCTTGGCGAACTCAAGGCGCTCGTACGAGTCTCGCGCCGTCTCAAAACGCTCCGCTGACAGAAGCTCTACCGCCACTGGCGGCACTCGGACGCTGGCAAGGGTGTCACCGACGAGAGGGACCGTACGGAGTTCCGCGTCAAGAGCATCGTTGACGTCGACCTCCACCGAGAATGGTCCCGGCGCTCTGTGGGGATTGGTGAGCTCACTGTGGAGGTGGTCGCTCGCGGCATCGACGTTGTCAAAGACCACTTGCTCAAGCTGTTCACTGTGCGCGACGCGATCAGCAGCGGTCCGAACCGCACCGTCGACGCCCAGAGCCTCTACGTCAAACCCGAGGTCATCAAGAGAGCTCGACACGCGTGAGTAGATCTCCCCGCTCATGCGATCCATCAACGCCGGGCTTCTCAACGCGACGTGCGCCGCCGTGCGCGCCGCTGAGCCGTCTTCGACCGCTCTCACGACCACGAACGCCATGAGCCACATGACAATGAGCGCTGAGCCCACAAGTATCGCCGCCGCTGAGATCGCGGTTCGAAGCCCGTTCACCCGCCCTGCTCCCAGCCGAAGAACACGCGTTCGGTGACGGCACGAGCTCGCCGAGCGGTGCGCGCATAGCGCTGCTCAAGCTCTTGCCCCGTCTCGTCGGTACCGAGAATCGATGCCAGTACGCCAAGTTCGCGCACATCGCGAGGGAGCACATCCCCGTCGACGTTCTTGCCACGCAGCGCGATCGCGCCGCGCAAGTCAGTCGCCAATCGCCACGCCTCGACGAGGGTACCGGCATCGGCGTCGTCAAGGTACCCAAGGGCGCGCGCGGCCTCGATCGCCTCGACGGTGCGCGTCGTTCGCAGTTCCGCGTGCGCATGGCCGTGCCGCAACTGCACAAGCTGAACCGACCATTCGACGTCCGACAAACCCCCTGGCCCAAGTTTCAGATGCCTGCGTGGATCGGTGCCACGGGGCAAGCGCTCATTCTCCATTCGCGCCTTGAGGGTACGCATGTGCCGCAGTGCAGCGTCATCGAGCGTCTTGGGGTACCGGACAGGCGCGATCGCCTCTTCAAATCTCCTGCACAAATCACTCTTGCCTGCCACCGCGCGCGCCCGCAGCAACGCTTGCGCTTCCCAAGGGTCAGACCACGTGCGGTAGTACTCGATCGTCGAATCGAGCGAGCGCACGAGTGGCCCGTTCTTCCCTTCTGGGCGCAAATCTGCATCTACCGCCAATGGCGGCTGCGGGTTGGGACGCTGCAACAGATCGCGGACCTTTGCTGCCACCGCGAGAGCGAATCCCGCCGGGTCCTCCGCGCCCACCCGTGGCTCAAAGATGAACTGGACGTCGGCGTCGGACGAATAGCCCATCTCCGCTCCACCAAAGCGTCCCATTGCGATCACCGCGACGTCAGCGGCAGGCTCGTTGAGCCCGCGCTCACGGACAACCGACCCGTGTGCCACCCGTAACACACCGCGCATCAAGACGTCGGCCGCTTCGGTAACCGAGACCGCGACCGCGACCGAGTCCTGAATCGCCAACACATTTGCGGCAGCCGTACGCGCGACCTCACGGCGGCGAATGCCTCGCAAGGCCGTGATGACGTGCTCCTCATCATCCGCCCGATCGATGATGGCGTCGGCTTCCTTATCAAGCCGTTCCGCTGGCACGTGGGCGAGATCCTCATCGCTGTCGAGCCATGTGACATCGTTCGCACTCGCAAGCAGCGCACGGGTCACATAGCCAGACGTCGCGAGCAGGTGTGCGAGGCGTTGCGCAGCGTTGCCTGAGTCTCGAAGCAGCTTGAGGAACCAGTGCGTGTCAGCCAGCTGCTCGGACAGTTGACGGAAGGCGAGGAGGCCCGCATCGGGATCGGGGCACTCGGCAAACCAGCCAATCATCGCGGGCAACAGTTGGCGCTGGATGGCCGCCGAGCGTTTGAGGCCTTGAGTCAACGCGGCGATGTGACGCTGAGCGCCTTCAGGATCTGTGAAGCCAATAGCGGCGAGACGTGCGCGCGCCGCCTCGTGGTCAAGTGCCGCTTCATCCGCGCTGAGTCGCGCCACCTCGCCAAGAATGGGGCGATAGAACATCTCGAGGTGCATGGCGCGCACGTCGCGGCGGACGTCGTGCCACACCTCCGTCATGTATTCGGCGGTCGCAAAGCCAGAGGCCCGCGCGAGGAAGCGCTTCCCTTCATCGGTGGCCGGCATGAGGTGAGTTCTCGACAGTCTGCGCAACTGAAGGCGGTGCTCCCACACGCGCAGTTGGCGGTATGAGCGATCAAGAGCGGCTGCTTGAGCCCTGCCTACATAGCCGCCATCACGGAGCGCACGCAGGGCGTCGAGTGTTCCGCGCACCCGCAAGGAGTGATCGGAACGGCCGTGGACGAGTTGCAGCAGTTGAATGGTGAACTCAACATCACGCAGTCCGCCTGGGCCGAGCTTGATCTCTCGATCAGCCTCTTTGGGCGGGATGTGCTTTTCCACGCGTTTGCGCATCGCTTGTGCGGATTGCACGAAGCCTTCGCGCTCAACAGCAGTCCACACAAATGGCCACACGGCGTCGATGTACGCCTGCCCCACGCCGGGATCTCCAGCCACCGGACGTGCCTTGAGCAAGGCCTGGAACTCCCACGACTCCGCCCAGCGCTCGTAGTACGCGAGGTGCCCATCGACGCGGCGCACGAGGACACCGTCTTTGCCTTCTGGGCGCAAGTTCGGGTCAACTTGCCACAGCGGGGGCTCTGCGGCCGATGCGGCACAACACGCTGCGGTACGGGTGGCCAAGCGCGTGGCGACGGCGATCGCGGCTGCCTCATCCGCCCCGTCAGCAGGCTCAGCGACGTAGATGACATCAACGTCGGACACATAGTTCAGCTCACGCGCCCCGCACTTGCCCATCGCGATGATGGCAAGTCGCGCGTCGGCGTGATCGGGTTGTTCGCCGCGCGCGATCGCGAGCCCTGCCTCAAGAGCCGCGCCCGCCAGATCGGCGAGCGCCGCGCTGACGGCAGGCTCAACGGCAAGCGGATTCTTGGCGGCGATGTCCACAGCGGCGATTGCCGTGAGCTCGCGCCGATACGCCACCCGCATCGCGTTGACGCCCGCTTCTCCCACCACAGTGGCGACAGGCGCTGTCGCGCTCGGATCGGCGCCCACCGCGCGCAGAAGGCTCTCGCGCGCGTGCGCGGCGTCTACGGGCGCCTCTGGGTCCCATGTGGGAGCGTCGGCCAACACCTCCGGGTGGCGTACGAGGAAGTCGCCAATGGCAAGCGAAGCGCCCACCAACATGCCGAACGTCGCTCCCGCATGCGTGCCCGCTAAAGCACGAACCGTGTCGAGCATTCCAGCATCGCGCGCCGCTTCCGAGATGCGGAGCAGGCTCAGCAGCCCGCTGTCGGGGTCTGCCAGGAAGGACGCCGCGCGGGGCACGTCATCGATGCGCGCGCCAGTGATCTCCTCGATCTCGGCGACGAGGCTGAGCGCACGATCGGGATCAACGACCCCTGCTCGCAGCATGAGCGCCCGAGGCGACAGTTCACGTGCCGTCATCTGCCGCGCCTTCGCCTCAGGGTCATCGGCCTACAAGACCCCCAGGTGGCGGTCGAGTTCGAATTGCGTCACCTGTGCACGGTAACCGCTCCACTCTTCGCGCTTGTTGCGCAAGAAGTAGTCGAAGACATTCTCGCCAAGAGTCTCTGCGACAAGCTCCGAGTTCTCCATCGCGGCGACAGCCTCTGCGAGCGACGATGGGAGTGGCTCGTAGCCCATCGCTTTGCGCTCCGCGGCGGTGAGCTCCCACACATCGTCTTCAGCGCCTTCCGGCAACACGAGCCCTTCCTCGATGCCCTTGAGTCCTGCGGCCAAGATGACCGAGAAAGCGAGGTAGGGGTTTGTCGCCGCATCGATCGCACGGTACTCAACGCGCGTCGACTGACCCTTTGACGGCTTGTGGATCGGGACGCGCACGAGCGCGGAACGATTGTTGAGGCCCCAGCACACGTAGCTCGGGGCCTCTGCGCCTCCCCATAGACGCTTGTAGGAGTTGACGTACTGGTTGGTGACGGCAGTGATCTCCGGTGCGTAACGGAGCAGTCCAGCCATGAACTGGCGCGCAACAGGCGAGAGCTGCAACGGCGCTGACGGATCGTAGAAGGCGTTGCGGTCACCCTCAAAGAGGCTGAGGTGCGTGTGCATACCGGAGCCCGGTGCATCGGCGAGCGGCTTTGGCATAAACGATGCGAATACGCCCTGCTCGAGGGCAACTTCCTTGATGGCCGTGCGAAAGGTCATGATGTTGTCGGCCGTGGTGAGCGCGTCGGCGTACCGGAGGTCGATCTCGTTCTGCCCCGGACCAGCCTCGTGGTGCGAAAACTCGACCGAGATGCCCATCTCCTCGAGCGTCGTGATCGCCGTACGGCGGAACTCGTGGGCGGTGCCGCGCGGAACATTGTCAAAGTAGCCCGCCTGGTCCACGGGTCGCGGCGGCTGGCCGTCCTCAAGAGGCTTGAAGAGATAGAACTCAATCTCGGGATGCGTGTAGAACGTGAACCCAAGTTCGGATGCTTTGTCGAGAGTGCGCTTCAGCACTTGGCGGGGATCGGACAAGGCAGGCTCGCCATCGGGCAAGTGGATGTCACAGAACATACGGGCGGCGCCCAAACGGTCTCCACGCCAGGGAAGGACCTGGTACGTCGTGGGGTCGGGGCGCGCGAGCATGTCGGATTCTGAGACCCGCGTGAGGCCCTCGACGGCGGAGCCGTCAAAGCCGATTCCCTCACTGAAGGCGTTCTCCAGTTCGGCAGGCGCAATCGCCACCGACTTGAGGATGCCGAGCACGTCCGTGAACCACAGACGGATAAAGCGGATATCGCGCTCCTCGACGCTGCGGAGCACATATTCCTGCTGCTTGTCCATGGCACCTATCCTGCCCCATTCATGTTGCGATCGTGTGACGCAATGAGCGCGCCGCGAGTGACATTCGGAGCATCACCTCTGCGGGCGATGTGGCTGCGTGGCTCTCGTGGGGCAACGCCCGACCTCGGGCGTCCTGGCGAACGGGAGGTCGTCAGGACGCGCGATGTGGGGTGATGTGGTCCCACAGGGGACTTGACCGGGCCATAACCGGGGCGTCAGTGTCCCGCAGCGTGGGGTGGGATGGGGACGGGGCATCCTGCGTAGGCTTACGACATGGCTCGTCCTACCCTTGCACTTGCCCAGGTCAACCCGTGTGTCGGCGACCTCGCGGGAAACGCTGCGCTCGTGCGCGACTATGCCAAGCGCGCGGCCGACGCCGGTGCCAGCATCGTCGCTTTCCCCGAGATGGTGCTGACGGGCTACCCGATCGAGGACCTCGCTATCCGAGGAAGCTTCCAGCGCGCAGCGGATGCCGCTCTCACCACACTTGCCACCGACCTCGCTGCCGACGGGCTAGGCGGCCTCACCGTCGTCGTCGGAACTCTTGGTGTGTCCGCAACTGGAGCACCGCTCAACCAAGCGGCGATTGTCCGCGGTGGAGCGGTGGAGCGTCGCTACTCCAAGCACCACCTTCCCAACTACGGCGTGTTTGACGAGCGTCGAATCTTCGCCGCTGGCGACGAGCCGCTCGTCATTGAGGTCGACGGGGCGCGCATCGGAATCGTCATTTGCGAAGACATATGGCAAGAAGGCGGCCCCGTTGCAGCACTTGAGCACGCGGGACTCGAACTGCTGCTTGTTCTCAACGGCTCGCCTTTCGAAGAGGGCAAGGGCCGTATTCGCACCGATCTCGCCCGCCGACGCGCCGCTCAGGTAGGTGCGCCGCTCGCCTACGTCAACCTGTGGGGCGGTCAGGATGACCTCGTCTTCGACGGCCACTCGTTCATCGTCGCGGCCGATGGCGAGTGGCTTGCGAACTCGCCCGGCTTTGAAGACGACCTTCTCTTGTGGACACTGCCCAACCCTGGCAAGGCCCCCACGCACGCAGCCGTTGTCGACTTCGCATCCGACGACGAGCAGGCGTATCGCGCGGTCGTCACCGGCTTGCGCGACTACGTGGGGAAGAACGGCTTCACCTCGATTGTCTTAGGTGTCTCAGGCGGTATCGACTCGGCGCTCACCGCTGCCATTGCCGCGGACGCAATTGGCGGAGAGAACGTCGTCGGCATCTCGATGCCGTCTGCTTACTCATCCCAGCATGCCTACGACGACGCCGCAGATCTCTGCAAGCGCATCGGCGCGGACTTTCGTGTCCAACCCATTGCACCAATGGTTGACGCCTTTCAAAGCCAACTCGCTCTCACCGGTGTCGCAGAGGAGAACCTTCAGGCCCGCGTGCGCGGTGTGGTGCTGATGGCGTTGTCGAACCGGGAGGGTCATCTTGTCGTTGCGCCTGGTAACAAGTCCGAGCTTGCGACCGGTTACGCGACGATCTATGACGCGGGTTCCATTGGCGGCTACGCGCCGCTTAAGGACCTCGACAAGACGCGCGTGTGGGACCTCGCACGGTGGCGAAATGCCGAGGCCGAGCGCCTGGGCGAGATTCCCCCCATCCCCGTCAACTCAATCGAGAAGGTTCCGAGCGCGGAACTGCGCCCGGGTCAAACAGATCAGGACTCCTTGCCGCCGTATGAGCTTCTCGATGAGGTTCTCGATGCCTACGTCGAACACGCGGAGGGCCGCGAGGAGCTGCTAGCCCGCGGATATGACGCCGGGGTTGTCGATACCGTGCTGCGCCTCGTTGACCGGGCCGAGTGGAAGCGTCGGCAGTATCCGCTCGGGCCCAAGGTGACGGCACTCGCTTTTGGACGGGATCGCCGCTTGCCCGTGACGAGCCGTTGGCGAGAGCTGGGATAGCGGCAAGTCGCCCCGCCGCGTGCGTGAGAGAGTGAGTCCATGACCGATCGCAAGAAAGTGCGCATCCACCACTTCCGCGACATGAAGGCGCGCGGCGAGAAGATCACGATGCTGACGGCCTACGACTACCCAACGGCCAAGGCATTTGATGAAGCGGGAGTCGACGTGCTGTTGGTGGGCGACTCGCTCGCAGACAACGTCCTCGGCTATGCCAACACCTCCGAGGTGACTCTTGATGAGATGATCCCCTTCGCGCGAGCCGTCTCCCGCGCAGCCCAGCGCGCATTTGTGGTGGCCGATCTTCCTTTTGGCACATACGAGTCCTCTCCTCAACAGGCCGTTGAGTCCGCAATTCGCATGATGAAGCTCGCTCAGCCGAATGCCATCAAGTTCGAAGGCGGCCGACGCGTCGCGGCGCAAGTGAAGGCGCTCACCGACGCGGGGATTCCGTTTGTCGGTCACCTCGGCTTCACGCCGCAGTCCGAGAACATGCTCGGAGGACGACGGATCCAGGGCCGCGGCGACGGCGCGTATGACGCGATGCTCGCCGACGCGGTGGCGTTGCAAGAGGCAGGCGCGTGCATGCTCGTGCTCGAGATGGTCATCTCACCGGTTGCCGAGAAGATCACGGCCGCCCTCGACATCCCGACGATCGGCATTGGCGCCGGCCCTTACACCGATGGTCAGGTGCTCGTGTGGCTCGATGCTCTTGGCATGACTGACTGGAGCCCCAGTTTCTCCAAGGCGTTTGGCAACGTGGGCCAGGCAATGCGCGAGGCAGCTGCGGCATACGTGGCCGAGGTGAATTCGGGTGCGTTCCCCGCGCCCCAGCACACGTTCGACGAGTGACGGCGATCAACCGCTGAAGCGTTGACGTCCTCAGTCGTCGTCGTCACGCCATGCGGCGTCGTCTTCATCCCAATCTGCGGACTTGTCTCGCGCAATCTCGAACGCCCGCTGAGCTTCCTCGTGGGTCGCGTACGGACCCATCAGGTGCTCCCACGAGCTCTGACGCCCCTTCTCAACCATGCGGGTCGCCGTGTTGAAGTAGTACTCGATCGTGCTGTCTGCGTCATTCATCGTGTGCGCCTCCTCCCCCTAGACTGCCAAGTATGAGCCCTGTGCGCGAGAGAATTTCGAAGGGTTCGGTGTCCCCCGTGCGCGCCGTCCCCGCATCAATCGACCGCCCTCCCTATGTTGGCCAGAAGGCTGCGGCACGGTGGAAAGGCGGCGACGTTCACGACGCTGACACCATTGAACGCATTCGTCTGAGCGCCCGGTTGGCCGCCCAAGCACTCGCCGAGGTGGGAAAGCACGTGGTTCCCGGTGTCACCACGGACGAGCTCGATCGCATTGGCCACGAGTTCCTGCTCGATCATGGGGCGTATCCCTCAACGCTCGGCTACCCCGGTTCGGCGGGACGTCCGCCCTTCCCAAAGTCGTTGTGCACCTCCCTCAATGAAGTGATCTGCCACGGCATCCCCGATTCGACAGTGGTCGAGGATGGCGACATCGTGAAGGTCGACATCACGGCGTTCATGAATGGCGTCCACGGTGACAACTGCGGTTCCTTTATCGCTGGTGAAGGCTCCGACGCTGCGCGTCGCCTTGTCGACGTCACACACGAGGCGATGATGCGCGGCATCAAGGCCGCTCAACCGGGACGCGAAGTCAACGTCATCGGTCGAGTCATCGAGAAGTTTGCGACTCGCCACGGCTATGAATCGGTACGTGACTACACGGGCCATGGCGTCGGCCCCGCTTTTCACACGGGCCTCGTCATCCCGCATTACGACGCGGCTCCACACCACGCCGATGTCATTGAGCCCGGCATGGTCTTCACGGTCGAACCGATGCTCGCCATGGGGTCACAAGACAATGTCGAGTGGGACGACGGTTGGACCGTTGTGACAGTTGACGGCTCATGGGTCGCCCAATTCGAACACACGATCGTCATCACGTCCGAAGGACCGGAGGTGCTCACCACACCATGACAAAGGCACACGCACTCGGAGTCGACATTGGCGGCACCGGCATCAAGGCAGCGCCCGTCAATCTCAAGAAGGGCATCTTTGCGGCTGAGAGGTATCGCGTTGCCACTCCTCAGCCGGCCACGCCGGACGCTGTAGGCGCCGCAGTCGCCGAAGTCGTCGGGGCATTTGAACCTGCCAAGCATCTGCCCATCGGCATCACCTTCCCTGGCGTCATTCAGGGCGGGGTCGTCCGCTTTGCGCCTAACGTCGACCAATCGTGGGTGGGCGTCAATGTCAACGAGGTGATGGGCGACCACATTGGTCGCGAGATTCACGCGCTTAACGACGCCGATGCCGCGGGGTACGGAGAGTACCTCTATGGCGCGGCGAACGGGCGCGATGGCGTCGTCTTCCTGTGCACCCTTGGCACCGGCATCGGCACAGCGATCATTGTCAACGGTGAGGTGGTGCCAAACGTCGAACTCGGACACCTCATCGTCAATGGCAAGGATGCTGAGGAATATGCCGCCGATTCGGCCCGTGAACGCCACGAGATGGAGTGGGATGAATGGGCCGAGCATCTTCAGGCCTACTTTTCGGAGATTGAGCGACTCCTGTGGCCGGACCTCATCATCGTGGGTGGCGGCGTATCGAAGAAGCACGAGCTGTTCTTGCCGCACCTGTCGCTTCGCACGCCCATCGTCTCCGCCGAATTGTTCAACGGCGCAGGCATTGTGGGCGCCGCCGCTGCCGCCGCGCATGAGCGCGATCGGAGAGAAGCGAAAGCCAAGTCCGCTGCGAAGAAGGCAGCGAAAAAGTCCGCCAAGGCCGCGCGCTTCACGTAAAGCAACGAGGTCCCGCACCGAAAGGGACCCCCGGCCCACGCCAGGCGCGTCCGCGTGCATACACTGCAAACTGTGGACAATGTCGCCCTCACTGAGGTCAGTGCACCGGCTCTCGTGACTCTCTCCGCTGACGAGACGGTCGCCTCCGTGCTCCGGTCCCGTGCGGACGAGTTCCCGGACCGGGTCTATTGCGAGCACAAGGATCGCGAGGGCGGCTGGACCCCCATCACACTCAAGGATTTCGCGTCACTCGTCGAGGCCGTCGCCAAAGGCCTTGCCGCCTCGGGATTGCGGCCGGGAGATACGGTTGGCCTCATGGCCGCCACTCGATACGAGTGGGCATTGCTCGATATGGCGATCATGACGGCGGGTGCGATGACGGTCCCCTTGTATCCATCGTCGTCCCGATCTCAAGTCGAGTGGATCGTAGAAGACGCCAAACTCGCGCTACTCATCGTCGAGACCGCGCGCATGGCCCAACAACTTGACGGTGCAACCGGACTGCCACGCGTCATGACGATCGACGGAGAAGAAGGTGCGGTGGCCGCGTTGGTGGCCGCTGGCGCCAATGTGAGCGACGACGAGCTCCGTGAGATGACGGCCCAGGCATGCCTCGACGACATTGCGTCAATCGTCTACACGTCGGGCACCACGGGCAATCCCAAGGGCGTGGAATTAACCCACCGCAACCTCGTCGAGCACGCGATGAACGCGGCCGCGTACCCAGACCTTCAAGAGGTTACGCAGCCGGGAAGCCGCCTTCTGCTTTTTCTGCCGTTGGCCCACGTGCTTGCCCGCCACCTCGAGGTCCTGTCTCTCGTCTCTGGCATGACAATCGGCTTTGCGCCCTCGCCAGCCACTCTCGCTAACGACCTCAAGTCATTTCGGCCCAACTGGATCATCGCTGTGCCTCGTGTCCTCGAAGCCTTCTATAACACTGTCGACGCGAGAACAGGTGGCGGCGCAAAGCAGAAGCTCTTCCGATGGGCCGCTCGTGTGTCGAGGCGAGTCGCATACCGGAAAGAGCAAGGCCGAGTTGGACTCGCCCTCTCCATCAGGCTCAAGATCGCGGATGCGCTCGTGCTCCACAAGATTCGCGACGCGATGGGCGGGCAGATGCGCTTCATCGTGTGTGGAGGTGCACGCCTCTCCCCTGACTTTGGTGCGTTCTACACCGGCATCGGGATCTCGGTGCTGCAGGGCTATGGCCTCACCGAGTCGGCAGCACCATCCACGTGTAATCCGCAAACGGGCAGCCGCCTTGCCACGGTGGGCCCACCGTTGCCAGGCTGCTCCGTGCGCATTGCCGAGGACGGTGAGGTGCTCCTCAAGGGCCCCAATATCTTTGCCGGCTATCGCCACGCCCCCAAGCTGACCGCTGACGTTCTGAAGGATGGGTGGTTCGCAACGGGTGACCTCGGTTCGATCGACAACGCCGGGCATCTTGTCATCACGGGTCGCAAAAAGGAGATCATCGTTCTTGACTCCGGCAAGAACGTTCAGCCTGCTGGGCTCGAGGATACGATCCGCCCGGACCCACTCATTCAGGAAGTGGTCGTCATTGGCGACGGAGAGGCCTACATCGCCGCCCTCATCTCTCTCGACGAGCAGATGCTTCCGGGCTGGCTCCAGCAGCACGGACTTCCCAAGATGCCACTGGCCGAGGCGGCACAGGACCCTGCGGTGCTCGCTCACGTTGGCACTCTCGTCAAGCGAGCAAACGAGAGGGTGTCGTCTATCGAGGCGATCCGCAAGTTCCGCGTCATTCCGCGCGCCCTGACGGAAGCCGAAGGCGAGTTCTCGGCCTCGATGAAGGTGCGTCGCCATGTCGTCATCGAGCACTTCAGCGATCTCGTGGATGAGTTGTATCCAAGTCGTGACCGTTAGGGCGAGTGGAAGCGATTACATTCATCTCTGTGAGCCACAACCCTTTGCCCGTCGCTGCCCGCGAACACACCGTTGAGAGCTTTACTCGCGAGTTCCTTCGCGAGTTGAACTTCAGCCAAGGCGTCGACCTCGATCGCGCCTCGGTGAATGACAAGTACCTTGCACTGGCAAAGACGGTGCGTCACTACCTCATGGCCCGGTGGCTCGAGACGCTGCGCAATCAGCACCGGGATCAGGCCAAGACGGTCGCGTACTTATCGGCCGAGTTCTTGTTGGGCCCGCAGCTCGAGAACGCGATGCTGGCGGCGGATCTGGACGAGATTGCCGCTGAGGCATTGCGAAACCTCGGCGTGGATTTCGAAGAGCTTCGAGCGGCTGAAGTTGAACCGGGCCTCGGCAACGGCGGCCTTGGACGGCTCGCCGCATGCTTTATCGACTCCCTCGCCACGCTCAACGTCCCGTCAATCGGGTACGGCATCCGCTACGAGTACGGCATCTTCCGTCAAACCTTCGTGGACGGCAAGCAATTTGAATCGCCCGACGATTGGTTGCGCCTCGGTTCTCCGTGGGAGATCCCGCACCCGGAAAACGCTGTTGACGTCAACTTTGGCGGCCACACCGAGCGCCCTGCGGAAGGCGCCCCGGATGGTGCCATGGTGTGGAAGCCGCAGTGGCATGTCACCGCTGTGCCCTACAACTACATGATTCCCGGATACCGGAATGGGCGCGTCAACACGTTGCGCTTGTGGAGCGCCGCCGCGACGAGCGCCTTCGATCTGCACACCTTCAACAAGGGTGAGTACGAGGAAGCGGTCCGCGCGCAGACCTTTGCTGAGAACATCTCGAAGGTGCTCTACCCAGAGGACTCAACTCCGCAAGGCAAGGAACTGCGCCTTCAGCAGCAGTACTTCTTTGTCGCAGCCTCGCTGCGCGACTTCCTTGAAAACGTCCTGCCCGCGGACTTCCCGCTCGAGCACCTTCCCGAGCGCATCACGTGGCAGCTCAACGACACCCACCCCGTCATTGCCGTGCCTGAACTCATGCGCTTGCTCGTTGACGAGCGTGGATGGTCATGGAACAAGGCCTGGCGTGTCACCAAGCAGGTATTCGCCTACACATGCCACACCTTGCTTCCGGAAGCACTCGAAGTGTGGCCAGTGGACCTCCTCGGCAGACTTCTGCCCCGCCACCTCGAGATCATCTACCGCATCAACGAGGAGTTCATTGAGGACATCCGGAAGGAGTTCCCCGGTGACGAGCTCCGCGTGCGGAGGATGTCCATTGTCGCGGAGCAGCCCGTGCGTGCGATCCGGATGGCCCATCTGGCCACGGTCGCCGCATTCAAGGTCAACGGTGTGGCACAACTGCACTCGCAATTGCTCGCAGACAAGGTGCTTGTCGACTTCGCACACTTGTGGCCCGAGAAGTTCACCAATGTGACGAACGGTGTCACTCCGCGCCGCTTTGTCCGCCTCGCAAACCCGGGCCTGTCCGGGCTCATCACCGAAGTCATTGGTGACGAGTGGATCACCGACCTCTCACAACTGAACCGTCTCGAACCGCTCGCGGACGATGCGGAGTTCCTCCGCCGCTTCCGGGAGGTCAAGCGGTCAAACAAGGCCCGCCTCGCAACTGTGCTCTCCGCACGCGACGGCATCGTCATCTCGCAGGACGCAATGGTCGATGCGATGGTCAAGCGTCTTCACGAGTACAAGCGTCAGTCACTCAAACTCTTGCACATTGTGTCTCTTTACGAGGGTATTCGCTCGGGACGCATTCCACTTGAGTCGGTCACGCCGCGCACCTTCGTCTTTGGGGCGAAGGCTGCTCCTGGATATGTGCGCGCTAAGGAGACCATTGAGCTGATCAACGCAGTGGGGCGCGTCATCAACGCCGACGCCGCTCTTGAGGGCCGCCTCACCGTCGCCTTCCCCGCGAACTACAACGTCACTCTCGCCGAGGTCCTCATTCCCGCGGCCGAGCTTTCCGAGCAGATCTCTCTTGCAGGCAAGGAAGCATCCGGTACGGGCAACATGAAGTTCGCTCTTAATGGCGCCCTCACCATCGGCACCGATGACGGCGCAAACGTAGAAATTCGCGAACTCGTGGGCGACGACAACTTCTTCCTCTTTGGCATGTCCGAGCCCGAGGCCGCGGCGCTGCAGGAAAGCGGCTATCGCCCCGGGGACTTTTACGAGTCTGACCAGGAACTGAAGTCAGCGCTCGATCTCATCGCCTCGGGCTTCTTCACCGACGGCGTCAAGGACGGTGTTGTCGCGTCCCTGTTCGCGTCGTGGACGGAGCGGGACCGCTTCATGGCCCTCGCTGATTTCCGTTCATACGTTGGGGCACAAGCGCGCGTTGATGCGGCCTACGCAGACCAAGAGGCGTGGAGCAGATCCGCGGTGCTCAATGTGGCGCGCACTGGCTTCTTCAGTTCGGACCGGTCAATCACCGACTACCTCGACCGCATCTGGAAGGCCAAGCCAATATCGCAGAACGGTCACCAGTGATTGCGTCGAGTGGCTAGTACCCGCCCACGACGGTGCCTGGTTCATAGGTACCGGTTGCTATAGCAGCCCAGAACGCGGGGCTTTGATCGGGGTCAAGCAACACCGTCGATCCCACTCCCTCCACGCGATAGTCGATCGTGGCAATCGGCGGGGTGCCCTTGATGGCACCCTCCCCCTGAGCGGCCTTGAACACGCGTGCCATCCGCGCGAGGTCCCACGCGTGGGTGCCATCACTCACACGGAACGAGTCGAGTCCCGCCGAGGCAACACGGCGTGCCTTCAGCGGGTTCGTCACCGTTGACGGGCTCGTGATGCCCTGCGCCACGGCGGCAACCACCTGCTGCTGGCGCTGCACGCGGCCGATGTCGCCAATCGGGTCGGCATATCGCATCCGGGAGAATGCGAGCGCGCCCGTGCCGTCCACCTCATGACACCCGGCTGTCCACACCATCTCGCTATACGGGTCATTGACGTCGTAGTCGTAGCACAGCTCGACCCCGCCAAGCGCGTCGACCATGCCCTCCACCCCGAGGAACCCCACCTCAACGTAGCGGTCGATCGTCAGCCCCGTGAGCTCCTCGACCGTCTCCACGAGCAGCTGCGGACCACCGTAAGCGAAGGCTGCGTTGATCTTGTTGCCACCGTAGCCGGGGATGTTGACGTAGGAGTCGCGCGGCAGTGAAATGAGCGCCGTAGGCCCACTTGTCGGCTGATGCAACACCATGATCGTGTCCGTGCGCGCGCCCGTCGTGCCGTCGTCACGCCACCCATCACGCGCGTCGGACCCGACGATGAGGTACGTCTGCCCCGGGGTGCCGGGCCTGCCGCTGAGTGCATTCACATGCTGAATGCGGGTCTCCACCCACCACCCGCAGGCAAGGACAAGCACTCCTGTAATTGCGGCAAGGACGCCCAGCACCCGTGGCCAACGCCGCCGACGCTGCCGGGGCTTGGGCGCGCCAGCCCGGGGCCGCGTGGGAGGAGTGCCTGCGTTCATTGCTCTGTGAAGGCGCTCATCGCGAGGCGTCACGGCCGGTGGAGGTGCTGACCGTGGAGGTCCGGACCGCCGCACGTCGTCACGGGGCGCAGGCCGAGTTGACTTGCGAACAGGCTCCGCGGGAGTGCGACCCTGTCCCGACGGCGGGACCGACGGCGGCACCCGCGGGCGATCGCGCGGCGGAACTGACGGGGGCATCGGCCGGCGCGACCGAGGTGGCTCCTCGTGTGGGCCTGGGCGGTTTGTCACGGGCTGAGACTAACTCTCCACATCGCTCGAAGCACGCTCCCCCGCCGGGATCAACTCGGTGCGTCGGCGCCCACTGTCACGCGGTGTCAACTTCCGCCTCAAGCACTTCACGATGGCGCGCACAAACACGGTGGGCGGGACGCGCGAGCACAAGCGAAGCAGGTCACGAACGCACACATCCTCGTCGAGGAACGCAAGGAGCAGTCTCCAATGGAGTCTCCTGACGAGCGCTTCAAGCATCATCTGACCCGCTTGGGGCTCTGCCCGGATGACGCCGAGAAGCACGCGGTCAAGAACGCGCGTGAGGCGTCCCGACGTGGCAAGTGGCGGGTCCGGCTCGCCCGCAACGACAGCGTCGGCGATCACGGCGCAATGGCGCTGGATCCTTGCGAAGGCATATCCGGTGCTGAGCTTCACCGCGCCCGCGGCTGCGCCGATTTGCGTCGCCTCGCGGGCCGGCCTTTCCGGCAGGGCGAGAGAGATCGGACCCTCCTCGACCTGGACGAGCGTGACGTGACGAACTCCGCACACGGCGGAAAGGTACTCACGAATGCGGCGCTCATGGTCGATCGGCGGTGCCGCCCAACCGGTGACGTAGACCGTGTGGTCAATGAGGGCGTCGTGAACGGTTATTGGCAACACGTAAACGAATGCGAGCCCGTGCGACTGATCCGTGCGAAAGTCCATGAACGTCATCACCCCTGGCGTGAACGCCGCAGCCGTCGAGTGAACTCTCCACCCCACGAAATCGAGTCGTGGCACAGAAGGCCCGGCTTCGATCGCGCATCCAATGCCGACGCTGTCGTACATTCTGGGCGCCCGCACCTCAACGAGGCCGTGGGGAGTGTCGACGACGCACACGGTCGAGTCCGCTTCACGCGAGACGGCGACTGCCTTGCCGCAAACCCGAGTGACGTGCACCGCGCCCATGGTGAGAGCCGCCGCGGCTTCATTCAGGGCCGTACCCGTGATGGTGCGGTAGGCAAATGGCGTGAGCGAGCCAGTCTTGACCCACGTGTCGCTTGCACACCGCGCCACCATGTAGTGAACGGTTGCGGCACTGTCGAGAAGCATGTCCCCTTGCGACCACCATGACCACATCCGCATCTCAAGCGGAAACTCGCCGTCATCGATGATCGTCACATCACCGGTCCAGCCCACGGCACCCAGATGCGCGAGCAGAGACGTCCCGGCCAGCCCGCCGCCGATGATGGCGATATCAGTCGCCACGAACCGCTCACTCATGTGCTTGATGCCCTGCCCCGGTGTTGTCGGTTCGACGGTGCACCCGTGATTCTCTGCACGCCAGGTCTCTAGGTCCTAATGTCGGTATATGACTCTCGGCCGGCTTCAGCACTCGTGGCTCCCGCTCCTCGCCGTGACAGCACTCGTTGCGCTCGCCGGCGGTTGCTCGACACCTGCGGCGAGCACGGTGACCCCCTCCGTCACCGCTGCGACACCTGCTGCGACACCTGCTGCGACCACATCCGCGCCGCGCCCCACCGGCGTCGGGCCCCTCGACTCCGTGGAGCTGACATGGTCGGAGGGCGTCGACCCCGGTGCCGCCAGCGGGCAGCATCTCAATGTCCCGGCAGGGTGGAGCGCACGTGTGTGGGCGAACATCCCTGGCGCACGGCTCGCCGCGTGGACCCCCGATGGCCGGCTCGTGGTGTCCACCGGCAAACAAGACACGATTGTGCTGGTCACTCCAACGTCAGCGCACGAGGCGCCCACCGTGACAACGCTGCTTGACGGGCTCGATTTCCCTCAAGGTGTCGCATTCACCCAGGTTGACGGCAAGGCGCTGCTCGTCGTGGGCGAGGGACACGCGATCACCACGTGGCAGTACGACTCTGGATCGGTGAGCAATCCGCAGACTGTGGTGAGCGACTTGCCCGGCGGTGGTCACGGTGCAAAAGGCGTGGCAGTTGACGGTGACCTCATCGCTTACAGCCTCGGCTCATCAAGCAACCGCGATCCCGCCGACCGATTGGCTCAGCCAGAACGAGCGGTCATCGCCGAGGTGCGGATCGACGGTTCGAACCCCCGTGTCATCGCAACGGGCGTCCGCAATGGCTTTGGCCTCGCATTTGCCCCTGACGGCACCTTGTTCACCGCGGTCAACCAGTCCGATAACCAGCCATACCCGTTTGACGATGGCAGCGGACTCTACGGTGACGTTGTGACGGAGTTTGTCAACGAGAATCCGGTGGATCAAGTGACCCGGGTGTCGCCTGGAATCGATCTTGGGTGGCCGTACTGCATTCCCGACACGCGTGGCCGGGAGGACCTCCGCAACCTTCCTTACGTCGCAGATCCCGAGTTCAACCCCACCCAGGAGCAACTCGACTGCAATTCGCTTCCACCCGTCCAGCTTGGCTTGCCCGCCCATTCAGCTCCACTCGGCCTCGCGTTCACCACGGGCACGCCACTTGCGGAACAGTGGGGCGACGGCGCGCTCGTCGGTGCGCACGGATCGTGGAACCGCACTCCACCTCGCATGCCATACATCGCGTTCGCCGCGTGGGATGAGGGCACCGAGGCGCTCGGGACCCTCGAGATGGTGGTCACTGGCTTTCAACTCGAGGACGGTTCACGCTGGGGCCGTGCGGTAGCCGCCATCCCGGGCCCGGACGGCGCGCTCTACGTGACAGACGACGCGGCGGGACTTGTGTATCGGATCGCACCCCCAGGTGTGTGAGGGCGTGACGGCTGGGCGGATGAGGTGGCCGATACGCCGGGTTCTGTCGCTCGCGCCGTAGCACGAGGGGCGGCCATCCATCTAGGCCGTGAGTTGCCTCACGGCTCAAGCGGCCTACCCGGATGCTCGAGCGGGCTACCCTCAAACGCATCCTGTCTGGCCTTGCTCCGGGTGGGGTTTACCGTGCCGCCGGTGTCACCACCGACGCGGTGAGCTTTTACCTCACCCTTTCACCCTTACCGCCGGCCGAAGCCGACGGCGGTTTGCTTTCTGTGGCACTTTCCCGCACGTCGCCGTGGGTGGCCGTTAGCCACCACCCTGCCCTGTGGAGCCCGGACGTTCCTCGGTGCCGGTTGCCCGGCAACGCGACCGCCTGGCCACCTCATCCGCTTGATCAGGGTACCCGCACGGCGGTCGTTGCGCCGTGCATCGACGGCCGCACCGGGAGTGACTACCCTGGCAAGCATGCTGATTCTGCTCCCGCCCTCAGAGTCGAAGGCGGCCCCTGCTTCCGGTGCACCGGTCGCGCTTGCAGATCTCACTCACCCCGAACTTTCTGACGGTCGGCGTCGCGTTGGCGACGCTCTCGTGCGGTTGAGCGGCACACGTGGGGCGCTCGCGACGTTGGGTGTCGGCGCGTCGCTTCGCCCGGAGGTTGAACGGAACACGACGCTATGGCTCAACCCGGCCGCGCGTGCGGCCACGGTCTACACTGGCGTCCTGTATGACGCAGCACGAATGGCCTCCTGGCCGCAGCCCATGCTCGTGCGGGCATCGCAGCGCGTACGCATCATCTCGGCGTTATGGGGCGCGTTGTCCCCCACCGACACCATCCCTGCCTATCGCTTGTCAATGGCGACGCGGATGCCACGCCTTGGAGCCCTCGCCACGTTCTGGAAGGCACACCTGGGTGAGGCGCTCGACCCCCTTGCCCAGGACAAGGTGGTCGTCGATTGCCGGTCATCGGCGTACTCCGCTGTGTGGATGCCGTCCGATGCGCAATGGGTGACGGTGCGGGTGATGCGCGACACCGACGGCGTTCGCACCGTCGTCAGCCATATGGCCAAGCACACGCGCGGAATCCTCGCGGCGCACCTCACCGCTAGCGAGAGTCCGCCAGAGAGTCCTCAGGACGTCGCCGACGCCGCAGCCGCACTGATCGGAGACGCACTCGTCGACGTGTCGCTCATACGCGCAAAAGATGGTCCTCACGAGTTGAGCCTCGTGATCGGTGGCTAATCCTCTTCGCGGTCGGCAGTCGCGTCCGCTTCTTCTGCTTCCGCGTCAATCATCGGCACAAGATCAGGGGCACGCTCAAAGGTGATCCGATGCGGTGCGAGCACGGCGTTCGCGTGAGCAATGAAGTCGTCCACGCTCGTTCCGTGCAACGGCAAGAATCCGATCTTCATCTCCGAGCCGATGAGAGTGACGCGCGGATCGGCACGGGAGATGCCCGGGTGATCGGCCTCGGTCTTGACCTGGACCACGGGACCGTCGACGCGGTCGACCTTGCGGGCCATCACGACTTCCTGGATGGAGCGCGGCCATTCAAGTGTGCCGTCATCACGCAGCCTGAGGAGCACTCCCCGATTGCGGATGAGGTTCGCAATGGCGAGCAAAGCGTGAACAAAGGCAATCGCTGCAAAGGCGAAGAGGATGAGGCGGAGGGGAACCCAATCGACAATTCGTGTGACGTATATCCACGCCCCACCGATTGCGGCACGGCCCACCACGCGCAATGCCGAGGCCTTGCGCGGCTCTTTCCAGACAACGAGAGGTGTCGCGGCGTACGTCATCGAAGCACTCCTTGGCTCAATCGGTGGGTGCGCCCACGCACAAGATGTGGCGCTCTGCAATGTCTCCGTCGCGAGTGACGCGCAACTGGAGAATGGTCATCGATGCGGGTTGAGGCCAAATCGCTCCCCACGCGCCTACGTGCATTCGCATCGACACACCGATCGCGCATTTGATCGCTACCGCATGAGACACGCAGGCCCATGAGCGCTCGACATCGCTCTCCTCAACGGCAAGGCGGGCGTGCTCGGCTGCAAAATCACGCATCGCGGCGTCGAGCCGCTCACCCACATGCGGAAGCGACTCGCCTGCGGGCGCCGCGATGGTGCCGTAGCGCCACTGATGAATTGCATCCCCTTCCCGCAAGGCCACCTCTTCGCCCGTGAGGCCCTCCCACTTGCCGAAGTCAATCTCGCGCAGCCGCTCCTCGGTTTCGACATGCACGCCGAGGCGGCGGCCAAGGGCAGCGCCGGTCTCCTGGGTACGGACCATCGGCGATGCAATGACCCGTGTGACTGGGACAAGACGATCCCAAGCGCGGCGGCCGATGTTGTAAACGGCGTCGGCCGCTTTTGCCGCCTGCACCCGGCCACCTGCATTAAGTGGCGGTCCCGGCACGCCAGAACCCGAAAGCGCGTGAGAGAGGGTCATATCGGTGACGCCATGACGCACAAACACCAGTGTCAACGGCTCGATGAGATCACTGCCGCCGACGTAAAAGAGCGATGAGGGCTTCGTCGGATCGGGCCGTGGCGTGTCATCGAGAACGAGCGATGCTGTCGCGTCTTCTTCTTGGGCGTGGTGAGACTCCACCATTACGTTCCGGCCCCACGCACCAGAATGCGCCCACACTCTTCGCAACGGACCACGTCATCGGCAGGGCGGGACTCAATCGCGCTGAGGTCGCCCGGATTGAGATTCATGTGACAGCCCTGGCATGCGCCGCGTAGTAAGGCGGCGGCACCCACGCCTCCCCGTTGTTCCCGCAGTTTCTCGTACAGCTTGATGAGGTCGACATCGATGGTGTCAGCCACTGCAGCGCGCTCCGCGAGCACGGATGCCACCTCGGCCTCAATTGCCGCCGCCTCGTGGTCAAGGCGGGTTGCCACCTCGGTGCGCGATGCCTCAACCTCGATGAGTCGGCCACTCACATCTGCAAGGGTCTTCTCGGCATCTTCAAGGCGCTGCATCGCATCGAGTTCCACGTCTTCGAGGTCGCCCTGACGCTTTGCGAGCACCTCAAGTTCGCTTTGCAGCCCCTGCAGCTCGCGAGGAGTCATGCCGCCGTCGAGGAGGCGCGCGTTGTCACGCTCGGCGCGGGCACGCACCGACTGGACGTCGTCTTCTGCCTTGGTGACCTCGCGCTTGACATCGCTCACCGCGGTCTCCGCCTCGATGCGTGCTGCCCGAAGATCAGCCGCAGTGGCGTCAAGCGCGGCGAGCTCACTGCGTGCGGGGAGTGTCTCAAGGCGATGGCGCGCTTGCTGAACACGAGTGTCAAGATCTTGGACGGTGAGCAATCTCACCTGGTCCGCCGCTGGGGCCTGGGCCACGGTGCTCTCCTCTAGTGAGTGGATGGCACGTGGCCAGTCCACGGGTCTGTATTCAGGGTACTCACCGTCGCGGCGACCCCAAGGTCGGCCGCGAGCTCGGCGGCTGTAGCGGCAAGCCACAGTGACTCCGATGCTGCATGCGAGACGTTGATGAGATACGGCTTGCCACCGCGCAGCCGCGCCGCTTCCCGCGCATCGGTTGCGGGGTGGTGACGCATGTCGGCCGTGACAAACACGTCGACGCCTGCCTCCACAGCATCGTCGATGAAACTCCCCCCAGAGCCACCGACAACCGCCACTCGCTTCACCTCACCGCTTGCGACCCCCGCGTACACGACGCCCCCCGCCGTGGGCGGCAAGGCACGCGCGACCACAGCCGCAAAATCGGCGAGCGTCTGAGGGGCGACGGTGCCAACACGGCCGGAGCCGACGCTCGGGTCGAGGGCGTCAGGCACCAAAGGCCCGTCCACAATGAGCCCGAGCGCGGTCGCGAGCGCGTCATTGGTGCCGGTGCGTGCAGCATCGGCGTTCGTATGAGCGGCAAGGAGCGCGCAACCACCTTCGATGAGCGTATGGACAACGGCACCTGCTGCGGTGGTCGCGGCTACCGACGTGACACCGCGAAGCATGAGCGGATGGTGAGTGACGAGCAGCTGGGCACCCGCCGCAACCGCCTCACGGGCGACGTCGAGCGTCGGGTCCACGGCGAACATCACGTGAGTCAGGGGCCGCGCGGGATCTCCGACTGCAAGACCTGGGGTGTCCCAGCCTTCGGCAAGACGGGGCGGGAAGCGCTCGTCAAGCCACGCCACGGCGTCGGCGATGCTTGTCATTGCTCCCTCGCGTTTTACCCCGGGCGTGCGATCACGTCGCATGGTGAACTGCTGGTGGACCTACCCGCATGAGTCTAGTCGGCGCTATCTGGCCCACGAGCCCGCAGGCCGCGCGCGAACGCACGCGGCGAGATGGTGGGCCCTGCCGGACTCGAACCGACGACACCTGCGGTGTAAGCGCAGTGCTCTAACCAACTGAGCTAAGGGCCCGCGCCCCATTGTTCCGTAACTTTGGGGCTGGCGGGGACGCGTCACACGAGCCCGAGGACCTTGCGGTACTCGGAAAGATCACGCGCGTCGCCTGTGGGGGTTTCAAGGACCCAGTCGATGATCCCGTCGGTCGTGACGTGGAATGTTCCTCGGCGTGCACGGCCCGTCTCCGCGTCAAAGACGTCATAAGCGCGGGCCACTTCACCGTGGGGCCAGAAGTCGCTCAGCAACGTGCCCATGAACTTGTTCTGATACGCCCACTCTTGATTGACGAAGGTCGAATCGCAATTGATGATGAGCACGCGGGCCTCAGCCTCGTTGATGTCGTCCGCGTCGCGCAACTGTTCGATCTCGTACGTGCACACAGGCGAAAAGGCCCACGGCACGAAGACGAGGAGAACCTCGGTGCCGCGCAGATCCGACAGCGCAACCGATATGCCGTCCTGATCAACAAGGGTGAAATCAGGTGCGGGCTGCCCCACGAGGGGATGGGTCACTTGGACCGCCCCTTCTCGACGAGCACAGTGCCCGCCCACGTACCGTCGACGACAAAGGTGGACGTGGCGTGCAAGCCCGCGAGGGACGACGCTTCTTCCACTTCGCGAGGATGCACGTGGCCAACGCGCCCTGCCTTGGGCGTGAGCAAGACAACCTGACAACCAGTGTCAAGGAGCGACTGAACGTCAACGAGCATGTCCGCGAGGTCGTCATCTCCGTCACGGAACCAGACAATCGCGGCGTCGGTGACATCACCGAAATCCTCATCGACGAGATCCTCGCCGGTGATCTCCTCGATCGCCTCACGCAACGTCTCACAGACGTCGTTGTCGTACCCGAACTCCTGCACGACCATCCCTGTGGTCAAGCTCAGACGTGACACCACCGACGTGTCGACAGTCTCCGAGCCCTCTTTCGTGGCCACGGTCGCGCGCCCCTTTCGTTCGTGAGCACGCGGCTACGTGCTCGTTCGTCCCACAGTACGGGCCCGGCGGCGCGCGGTGCAACGGCATGAGCGCCGTATGATCCCCAACCGCACGCACGGACGCACCCCTGCACCCGGGACCCTGGCGTGACATTGGTCTGTGATGTGACAAGAATGGTGAGGTAAGCGGCTTCCCAGCCTCGCACCTCACGGAAAACGGCGCGCCACCCTCGCGCCCCGACGAAAGGTCCCCTGTGGCACAGCACGGCGTGATCGATAAGGATCCGGACGAGACTCACGAGTGGCTTGAGTCGCTTGACGATCTCATTGACGCCCGAGGCGAAACACGGGCCGAATACATCGTGGACCGCGTGGTCGACCACGCTGCCGCCAAGCAGTTGATGGTCCCGATGCGCCTCACCACTCCATACATCAACACCATCCATGCCGAAGAAGAGCCCGAGTTCCCGGGTGACGAAGAGATCGAACGCCGGTATCGCGGATGGATCCGCTGGAACGCGGCCGTCATGGTGACGCGAGCGCAGGCCCCTCACAAGAGCGTCGGCGGTCACATTTCGTCTTATGCATCGGTGGCGACGCTGTACGAAGTGGGACTCAACCACTTCTTCCGCGGCAAGGACCACCCCGGCGGCGGAGACCAGGTGTATTTCCAGGGTCACGCCGCTCCTGGCGTCTACGCCCGCGGCTATGTCGAAGGACGCTTCACCGAGTCAGACCTCGACTCCTTCCGCCAAGAGAAGTCCGGTCCCGGGCGCGGTCTTTCCTCGTACCCGCACCCCCGTCTCATGCCCGACGTGTGGGAGTTTCCCACGGTGTCGATGGGCCTTGGTCCGGCGTCGGCCATCTACCAAGCGTGGACGAATCGCTATCTCCACTTGCGCGGCATCAAGGACACGTCCCAGCAGCACGTATGGGCCTTCCTTGGCGATGGCGAGATGGACGAGCCCGAGTCGCGCGGCATGCTCCAGCTCGCCGCGCATCAGCGCCTCGACAACCTCACCTTTGTTGTCAACTGCAACCTGCAGCGTCTCGACGGCCCGGTGCGCGGTAACGGCAAGATCATTCAGGAGCTCGAGGCATTCTTCCGGGGCGCTGGCTGGAACGTCATCAAGGTGGTGTGGGGTCGCGGCTGGGACAAGTTGCTCGCACGCGACACCGATGGTGCTCTCGTCAACCTGATGAACACCGTTCCCGACGGTGACTTCCAGACGTTCCGCGCCGAGTCGGGCGCGTTCATTCGCGACCAGTTCTTTGGTGGCGACCCGAGAGCCAAGGAACTCGTGGCCGATATGTCGGATGACGAGATTTGGGCACTCAAGCGTGGTGGTCACGATTACCGCAAGCTCTACGCGGCCTATCTCAAGGCGACAACTGAGGCCAACGGAAAGCCAACCGTCATCTTGGCGAAGACCATCAAGGGTTATGGTCTTGGCACAAACTTCGCCGCGCGCAACTCGACGCATCAGATGAAGAAGCTGGCGTCGGCGGATCTCAAGATCCTGCGGGACACCTTCGACATCCCCTTTACCGATGAGCAACTCGACGCGGACCCGTACAACCCGCCGTACTACCACCCCGGTATGGACGACCCGGCCGTGCAGTACATGCTCGAGCGCCGCCGTGAGCTCGGCGGTTTTGTGCCTGAGCGTCGCGATGTCGCTCCGCCGCTGCAATTGCCTGACGACAAGCATTACGAGTTGCTTGCGAAGGGATCGGGCAAGCAGCAGATTGCGACCACTCAGGCGTTGGTGCGCCTCCTCAAGGACCTCATCAAGGATCCCGAGTTTGGCAAGCGAGTAGTGCCGATCATTCCCGACGAGGCACGGACCTTCGGTCTCGACTCGATCTTCCCGAGCGCGAAGATCTTCAATACACAGGGCCAGAACTACCTGCCGGTTGACCGCGATCTCATGCTCTCGTACAAGGAGTCGGAAGCTGGCCAGATTATGCACACCGGCATCAATGAGGCCGGTTCCGCCGCTGCGTTCCAAGCTGTTGGCACGTCATATGCGACACAGGGTCAACCGCTCGTGCCGTTCTACATCTTCTACTCGATGTTCGGTTTCCAGCGCACGGGTGACCAGTTCTGGGCCGCTGGCGATCAGTTGACCCGTGGCTTCATCATCGGGGCGACGGCGGGCCGAACGACGCTCACTGGTGAGGGCTTGCAGCACGCTGACGGTCACTCGCCACTCATCGCCGCAACGAACCGTGCGATCGTCACGTATGACCCTGCGTTTGGCTACGAGATCCGTCACATCATCAAGGACGGTCTTGCTCGAATGTATGGCCCCGAGGACGGCCGCGATAAGAACGTCATGTACTACCTCACGGTGTACAACGAGCCGATCACTCAGCCCAGCGAGCCCGAGAATGTTGATGTCGAAGGCATCCTCAAGGGGATCTACAAGCTCGCGCCAGCACCAGCGGGTGAAGGGCCAAAGGCTCAGATCCTCGCATCCGGGGTTGCCGTGCCGTGGGCACTTGAGGCCCAGGAGCTCCTCGCCGCTCATTGGAACGTCCGCGCAGCCGTGTGGTCTGTCACCTCGTGGACGGAATTGCGGCGTGATGCACTCGCGTGCGAGGAGGAGGCATTCCTCTACCCCGAGCGCCCGCAGCGCATGCCGTTCATTACCCAGCGCCTGCAGGGCGCGCCGGGGCCGTTTGTCGCGACGACGGACTACGACCACCTCGTGCCCGACCAGGTGCGTGCGTGGGTGCCCGGAGAGTATTCGACGCTCGGCGCGGACGGTTTTGGGTTCTCCGACACGCGTGCGGCCGCGCGGCGCTACTTCCATATCGATGGTCCGTCGACTGCGGTGCGGGTGTTGCAACAGCTCGAACGGCGCGGCGAAATTCCGGCCGGAACGACGGCCGCTGCTATTGAACGTTACGAACTCCACGATGTCCGCAAGGGCACGTCTGGCAACGCCGGTGGCGATTCGTAAGCCGTCGTCAGCACCCCGAGATGGGCGTGTGGTGGGGCTGTGCCCCGCGACACGCCCATCGTGCTTTCCCCGACGTTTTTCGCGAATTCGCACATGCCATCACCGATTGACCCGGTTCTCAATCGTGAGAGTCCACTAAATGCAACGTCCTTTGTCGCCCGTGTGACCGCTCTCATGCGTCATTGAGCGGCTAGTGCCCCCCAAATGGGGGGCACCGTCTTGTTGGCATGAGACAAACGCCCCCTATGCTTGCGTCATGGTCGCACCAGCGGAGGTCCGCCACGAGACGCTCCGAAAACTTCGGGCAAGCACGGGCAAACTCGCCACCGCTGCACTGCGAGAACTCGACTCCCAATACGCCTGGTTCGGCGAGCTGCCTGCCCAGGAGCGATCGTGGGTGGGAACGGTCGCGCAGGCCGGCATCACCTCATTTGTCACGTGGTACGCAGCGCCAGCCACCGGCTATCGCGGCGCAATGGAGATGTTCGCCGCCGCGCCGCCCGAACTGACCCGCTCAATCTCACTTCAACACACCCTGTCCATCGTGCGAACGGTGGTCAAGGTGGTCGAGGAGCACACCGACGATCTTGCCGCGACGGGCGGCGAGGCTCACCTTCGCGAGGCAATCCTTCGGTACTCGCGCGAGGTCGCATTCTCGGCCGCAGAGATCTACGCGCGTGCTGCAGAGTCGCGTGGGGCGTGGGATGCGCGTCTCGAGGCGCTCGTGGTTGACGCCCTTGTGCGTGGCGAAGTGGATGACGACTTGCCCTCGCGGGCGGCCGCCCTCGGATGGAAGCCGGGGCCGACGCTCGTCATGGTGGGCCGAACTCAGGGACCGCTCGGTGAAACCGAGTCGGCCGAGCTGCGTCGCTCTCTTCGCAGAGAGGCGCCTCGCGCGATGGTGGGCATTCACGGCGAAGACCTCATCGTCATCGCCCGCACCGATGCAGAGATCAACGAGCTTGTCGCGGGGATCCTCCCTCACTTCGGATCAGGTCCCGTCGTCACCGGCCCCCCGGCCGTCACGCTCCTTGAGGTGGCGAGAGCGACTCGTGCCGCGTTTGCTGGTGTGGTCGCGGCACCTGCGTGGTCACTCGCTCCACGCCCCGTGATGGCGGATGATCTGCTCCCGGAGCGCGTGCTCGTCGGCGACACGCATGCACGTGACCGCCTCATTTCGATCGCGTACGACCCGATCGTTCGGGCTGGAGGTTCTCTACAAGAGACGGTGGCGACCTTCCTTGACTGCGGGCGCTCACTGGAACTGTCAGCACGGACCATGTTCGTCCACGCCAATACCGTGCGATATCGCCTCAAGAAGGTCACCGAGATCACCGGCTGGGATGTGCTGGCGACCCGTGATGCACATGTCCTTGAGATGGCCTTTGCGCTCGGTAGGCTCCGGGACGCCGGCCGCGCATTTTTGTAGAATCCCTACAAGGTACTGCGCCCAAGTCCGTGTCGCCCGGTGCCACGGATCATCACAACATGAGGCAGGCTGTATCCATGCTTGCCGTTGTGAGCCCCGGACAGGGAGCCCAGGCACCAGGAATGCTGACGTCGTGGATCGAGATCCCGGCCGCGCGTGAAGCGCTTGAGCAGTTCTCGGATGCCGCTGGAATCGACCTCATCGACTTTGGCACCAATGCCGACGCCGACACCATTCGCGACACCGCGATTGCGCAACCGCTGCTCGTCGCATCCGCTATGGCCGCCTACGCCGCTCTTGACGTCACACCTGCGGTGGCCGCAGGGCACTCTGTCGGCGAGTTTGGCGCCGCCTCGGTGGCGGGCGTTCTTTCTGCCGCCGACGCCGTCGCGCTTGTTCGTGCACGCGGCGTCGCGATGGCAGAGGCCGCGGCAGCGGCCGAGCCCACATCGATGGCGGCGATCCTTGGCGGCGACAGCGACGAGGTCGCCTCGGTGCTCGCTGACCTTGGCTTGACGCCAGCGAACATGAACGGCGGCGGCCAAGTGGTCGCCGCAGGTTCGGCAGCAGCTGTCGCACGTCTTGTCGAGGCGCCGCCCGCGCGTGCCCGCGTGATCCAACTCCAGGTGGCCGGCGCCTTCCACACCGACTACATGGCACCCGCCGTGCCCGTCCTCGCCGAGGCCGCGGCAACGGTTGCCCGTCACGAGCCCACCATCACCCTGCTGTCTAATTACGATGGCGCTGCCGTGGCGTCGGCCGATGCCGCCATTGAAAGCCTTGTCGCGCAGGTGGCCCGTCCCGTTCGTTGGGATCTGTGCATGGAGACGATGCTGTCCATGGGCGTGACTGGGATCATCGAGCTCGCACCGGGCGGAGTCCTCACCGGACTCGCCAAGCGTGCAATGAAGGGCGTTCCCGCGGTCGCCCTCACCTCACCAGCAGACCTTGAGCCCGCGCGGGACCTCGCAAGGAGCGTCGCATGAGCCCCACCATCCAGATTCAAAGGGGCGCCGAATACTCCCGCATTCATGGGCTCGGTGTCGCCCGCGGCGAGCGCTTTGTCACCAATGACGACGTCGCCGGGCCTATCGAGTCCTCGGATGAGTGGATTCGCTCCCGCACAGGCATCGTGACCCGCGTTCGCGCCGAAGAGAGCACGTCGGTCCTCGACCTTGCAGAGAGCGCCGCACGCGAAGCGATCGCGAACGCCGGCATAGACGCGAGCAGCATCGACGCAGTGCTCTTGTCGACGATTTCCTATCCGCACCTTGCTGGCGCGGCGGCCCCCGTCATTGCCGACCGCCTCGGCCTCACTGTGCCCGCCCACGACATTCGTGCCGCATGCGCCGGCTATTGCTACGGCATCGGCCAGGCCGACGCGATGGTCCGCTCGGGTGCGGCCACGTATGTGCTTGTCATCGGCGCCGAGAAGCTGTCCGACTTTGTCGATCCGACCGACCGCTCGATCTCTTTCCTTCTCGGCGATGGTGCTGGTGCCGTCGTCGTCGGCCCCTCGGACTTCCCCGGCATCGGCCCCACTGTGGCGGGCTCCGATGGTTCGGGGGCCCACCTCGTCGCCGAGTCCAACACCTGGCTCGACATCAAGAATGACCCGACACTGCCCTTCCCGACGCTGCGCCAAGAGGGCCCGAGCGTCTTCAAGTGGGCGTCGTTCAAGATGGCACCGATCGCGCTCGAGGCAATCGAGAAGGCTGGCCTTACCCCTGCGGACATCGATGCGTTCATTCCCCACCAAGCGAACATCCGCATCATTGAGCAGATGGTGAAGCAGATCGGCCTGCCTGACTCCGTCGTGGTGGCCAAGGACATTGCCGATTCTGGCAACACGTCGGCGGCGTCAATTCCGCTGGCAACCGAACGGCTGTACCGTGACGGGGCTGTGAAGTCGGGAGACATCGCGCTTCAGATCGGTTTTGGTGCTGGACTTGTCTATGCAGCACAAGTGATCGTTCTTCCGTAAAACACCACCGTCCGGCGCTACCCTCGGTAGTCGTCGACATGAAACGGGTGCCAACCGGCACTGCCCAACCCAAGGAGAGAAACCGATGGCCCACTCTGAGCAGGACATCCTCGCAGGCCTCGCCGAGATCGTTGCCGACGAGACCGGCATTGACACCGGCGACGTGCAGCTCGACAAGTCCTTCACCGACGACCTCGACATCGACTCGCTGTCGATGATGACGATTGTCACCCTCGCCGAAGAGAAGTTTGACGTTCGCATCCCCGACGAGGAAGTGAAGAACCTCGTCACCGTTGGTGACGCCGTCTCGTACATCGCGAAGGCTCAGGCCTAAGTTCACCCGGGCCGTCTCGGCCCAGCCACTCGACCACCGATCTCGGAGGAACACCATGGCAGTTGTCGTCACCGGCCTCGGCGCCACGACCCCGCTTGGCGGGGATGTGCGCTCCACCTGGGAGGCGGCACTCGCGGGACGCTCCGGCGTGCGCACCCTTGAGAACGACTGGGCGGAGCGCTACGGGCTTCCCGTGACGTTCGCAGGCCAGATCGCCGTCAGCCCCGAAGAGGTGCTGAAGCGACCCGAGATCAAGCGGATGGACCCATCGGCGCAATTTGCGATTATCGCGACTCGCGAGGCATGGGCCGACGCTGGCTCACCTGAAGTTGACCCCGAGCGTCTCGGCACTGTGGTGTCGAGCGGCATTGGTGGTGTGTGGACACTTCTCACTGCGTGGGACACGGTGAAGGAGCGGGGCGCTGAACGCGTTCTGCCCCTCACCGTGCCCATGCTGATGCCAAACTCCCCCACGGCTTACGTCGAATTGGAGCTTGGTGCCAAGGCAGGTGCGCATGCACCCGTCTCCGCCTGCGCCTCGGGTGCAGAGGCGATTGGCATGGCGTTCGAGATGATCGAGTCCGGACGCGCCGACATCGTGGTTGCCGGTGGTACCGAAGCAGCCATCCATCCGTTGCCGATTTCCGCTTTCGCGGCGATGCAGGCGCTGTCAAAGCGCAATGACGACCCGGCAAGCGCGTCGCGTCCTTATGACACGACGCGCGATGGCTTTGTCCTCGGTGAAGGCGCTGGAATCGTCGTTCTTGAGTCCGAGGAGCACGCACGCGCACGTGGGGCAAAGATCTACGCGCGCCTCACGGGCCTTGGTCTCACCTCAGACGCTCACCACATTGCGGCGCCCGACCCAGAGGGGGCGGGCCAGCAGCGCGCGATGCGCATCGCGATCGAGCGTGCAGGGCTCACCCCGTCCGACATCGTTCACGTCAACGCTCACGCCACCTCCACCCCAGCCGGTGACATGGTGGAAGCGCGTGGAATCCGTTCCGTCATGGGAGCACACGCCGACGATGTGCTGTTGAGCGCGACGAAGTCGATGACCGGCCACCTCCTCGGTGGCGCGGGCGCACTCGAATCGGTGTTCACGATCCTCGCACTCCATCAGCGCATCGCTCCCCCAACCATCAACGTGACAAGCCCGGACCCCGAACTTCAGGTGGACTTGGTGCGCGACACTCCCCGCGCGCTGCCGGGATCTGGCGACCTTGCTGCAATCAACAATGCGTTTGGCTTCGGTGGCCACAACGCAGCGTTGCTCTTCACGACTGCTTAAGGCAGCGTCGGCCGCGTGACGGAGCTAGAGCTCTAGTTCTGCTGGCGTGCCCTGGTGGAACCGCAAGAGCCATCGCTCGTCCTCGAGCAGCCACATGGAACTTCGATGCGCAGTGCCATGAGGCGAGTCGAGGGGAACCGTCGTATAGCGAGTCAGCACCACGTGAGGCGCGATCTCGACAATCTCGAGGTCTCGCAACGGAATCTCGACACGGATGTCCACCGCAGGCATCGAGAGGACATCGTCGCGCGTGAAGAGGCGGCCTGAGCGGCCTATCTCAGTGAACTCGGGGTGCAGGACCGCATCCATGTAGGTGGGGTCGAATCGGCTCTCGGAAACCCACATTGACTCCTCAAGCGCTTGGAGCGTGAGGACGGCGATGGGTTCGAGTGCCATTGCGCTGCTAACCGACGCGATGCAGCCAGCGCACAGGTGCGCCAGCGCCCGCATAGCGGAAGGGTTCGAGTTCCTCATCCCAGGCCGTTCCGAGCGCGAGATCCATGGCGCGCTTGAAGTCGGCGGCCGTGCCACCTGCCTCAAGCACTGCACGAATCCGGTCCTCAGGGACCACGATGTTGCCGTGGACGTCGGTGACGGCGTGGAAGATGCCGAGGGACGGCGTGTGTGACCAGCGCGCACCGTCGCAACCGAAGGACGGGTCTTCGGTCACCTCGTAACGCACGTGTTCCCAGCCACGTAAAGCGGAAGCGAGACGTGCACCAGTGCCCTGGTGACCCTGCCATGCCACCTCGGCACGGAACAGGTTTGCGCCCGCAGGCTGATCGGTCCACTCAAAAGACGCGCGCGAGCCCAGCACGGACTGCGCAGCCCATTCGATATGCGGGCACATTGCTCGGGTGGCTGAGTGCACGAAAAGAACACCACGGGTGATGGCGGCCATGACCCCTCCTTCGGTTCAGGTGCGTCTTCCCCAACGACCTGTTCCAGGAATCCGGCTCTCCGGGCGTGCCTCTATGGTGCCTCACGAATTGCCAAAGCGCCAGCACGGTGACGGTGTGGCGGCGCAATCCGTGTTTCGCGGGGCGCACGACCGCTCAATGGCGCCCGGACGCGAGCCCTGCACTGGTGCCGCGTTCGTGGCAGAGTGAAGAGGTGACACATGAGGCGATCGACGAGCCGCGGGGCCTCCATATAGCCCCTCGAACAGTCGCGCAGATTCGCGAACTCGAACGCCGGACCATGGAGACCGTGCCTGAGGCCACTCTCATGGCTCGCGCAGCGCGCGCGGTGGCCGATGAGATCGCCGCGACCTTGGCGGACACTCATCACGGCGTCCGCGGCGCCCGTGTCGCAATTCTCGCAGGCTCGGGCAATAACGGGGGCGATGCACTCCTCGCAGGTGCTCTGCTCGCGGTTGAGGGCGCGAATGTGGTGGCGATCGCCGTCGGTGGACGTCTTCACGAGAGCAGCGCCGACATTCTCCGCTCCGCGGGCGGGATCGTCACCTTTGCGGAGTCAGACGGGGACCTCCTCGCGGCAACGGAAGTCGTGATCGCCGCAGACGTGGTGATCGACGGGATTGTGGGGCTCGGTGCGCGGCCAGGGCTGCGCTCGCCTGCTGATCGTCTTGTCTCAGCGATCCCCGATGAGGCGCTCGTGGTCGCAGTGGACTTGCCAAGCGGTCTCGATGCGGATTCAGGCGCCGCCGACTCTCACCACGTGGAGGCAGACGTCACCGTCACCTTCACCGCTCCCAAGATGTGCTTGGTGACTGCCCCCGCCTCCCATGCAGCCGGGCGAGTCGTCATCGCCGACGTCGGTGTAAGCCTCGAGGACGCTACCGAGCGGCGCTAGATCGCCGTTTCGCAAGGCCAGGTGGTTACGCGTCGATCTGGGCGCGCAACTCGCGCATTGCCTCTCGGCGGGCCTCTTTGGTGAGCCGGTCAATGTAGAGCTTGCCGTTGAGGTGATCGACCTCGTGATTGATGAGGCGAGCCCAGATGTCCTCACCTTCGACAATCACCTCATTGCCGTCGAGATCGGTACCAACCGCTTTGGCGTACAGCGGGCGTTCGCACGGGTACCAGAGGCCAGGAACCGAAAGACAACCCTCATCGCCGAGCTCTTGAAACTCGGACGCATTCTCGACGATCTCAGGGTTGATGATGTAGCCGATGTCGCCGTCGATGTTCCATGAGAATGCGCGCAGTCCAACGCCGATCTGGTTGCCCGCCAGACCGGCTCGTCCGTCGTAGTCCACGGTCTCCAACAGATCATCGATGAGGGTGCGGACCCGGTCATCGATCTCGGTGATGGGCTCGCAGGGGGTGCGCAACACGGGGTCGCCAATCACCCGGATCTCTCGCATAGCCATGGGCGCCATTGTTCCACGGCTGCGCGCGGTCGGTGCGCGGTCGTGGCTCTCACGAGGCGAGCGTGCCAGGCTAGGAGTATGGACGCAGTCGATCGAGCATGGGTCGCCTCTATATGGCCGCGGCCCGGCGCAAACGATGACAAATACAGCCGCGGGGTCGCCGGCATGGTTGCTGGCTCTGAGGCCTACCCAGGCGCCGCCGCGCTGTGCGTGTCCGGCGCGATCCGTGCGGGAGCTGGCTTGGTGCGGTACGTGGGGCCGCGCCGCGCCCAAGACCTTGTGCTCCACTACCGCCCGGAGGCCGTTGTCTACGATCCAGCCGACGCTGCGGAGGTCCTTCCACGAGCGTCGGCATGGGTCGTGGGACCGGGGGTCGCTGACCATCCCGGGCAGGACACCGTCATTGGCGCCGTGCTTGCTTGCGGCGTACCGCTCATTGTTGATGCGGGGGCACTGAACGCATGCGTGCGGGCCCGCGCCGCCGGCTCGCGATCGAGCCAGCCGCATCAGGTGCTGCTCACCCCGCATGAGCGCGAACTCGTCGCGGCGCTGGCGGCGATTCGACACGATGTGTCGCTCGACGACGTGGCACGCGACCGCATGGGGCATGCACGTCTCTTGGCTGAAACAGCCCGGGCGACGGTGCTGCTCAAGGGCACACGAACCGTCATTGCGGCTCCGGGCGGCTCTGTCACCGAACTTCCCGACGCGCCCTCGTGGCTCGCCACTGCAGGAACGGGCGATGTGTTGGCGGGTGTCGCCGGAGCACTCCTCGCGGCGGGACTCAGCGCGCACGACGCTGGCGCCGCCGCGGCCTGGGTACACGCGCGCGCGGCCGAGGCCGCCTCAGGTGGTGGGCCGATCGCTGCCCTCGATGTGGCCGAGGCAGTGCCTGCGATCGTGGCGGAGTTGTTGCTCTCCACGGCATAAATGCCCTGTTAGCGCATCGTGGGCCAGGTGGGGCTTGAACCCACGACCGACGGATTATGAGTCCGTCGCGAATGGGCAGATTGCACGCACTGCAAGGGCAAACCACCTGGTATCTGACATTCTCGGCGTAACACTTGATAACAGTACCTACCACAAGATAGGCTTACAAATAGGCCTACATGGGTTGGAGGACACTGTGAGCCGAGTCACCAAGGCGGTGACGGGAGTTCACGAGGACGACCGTCACCCCCCGTACCGTGGGCCACCATGCCCGCCCAACGAAGGGTGCGTCCATGACGGACAAGAAGCGCCGCGCCAAAGGCTCCGGCTCCATCTACAAGCGAGCCGACGGCTACTACGTAGGAGTAGTCGAACTACCGCCCCACCCCGACGGCCGACGCCGACGCAAACAGATCGTCCGCAAATCCAAGAAGGCCGTGGAAAACGCCCAGAAGGAAGCACGCCGCGAACTGGACATGAAGGGCGACATTCGCACCGAGGCACCAAAGGTGGGGGCGTGGCTCGCAGAGTGGATTGAGTTACGCGCCGCTAATGGCAAACTGCGACCACGTACCGCATCCACCTATCGCGGCTACCTACGCCGGTACATCGATCCACACGTCGGGCGCTTCCGCATCGACAAACTCTCCCCAGCTCACGTCGAGCGCATGACTGCCGCGATGATCGAGAGCGGCGTTTCACCCACCACCGCCATCCAGGCGCAGAACATCCTCAAAGGCGCGCTCAAGGCCGCCGAGAACAAGGGTCACGTTAGCCGCAACGTAGCAAAGTTGGCAGAAGCGCCAGAGGCCGCATTCTATGAAGCCGCCACCCTCACCCTCGATCAAGCCCGAGCAGTCCTCAACTGGGCCAGTGCGCAAGGGCCACTCGACGCGGCGCGGTGGGGGCTTGCACTCCTGGCAGGGCTCCGGCAAGGCGAGGCGCTGGGACTTACTCGCCAATGCGTAGACCTCGACGCCCTCGAACTCCGCATCGCGTGGCAACTGCAAGCCCTTGACACGCCACCCGCGCAGTCGCTTGCGTCACATCACATCAGTGGGCGCATGTGGCTCACGGAGCCAAAGTCTGAGCGAGGAGTGCGTATCGTGCCAATCGTGCAGCCCCTTGCTCTTGCGCTAGAAGCGCGCCTACGCCAAATCGACTCAGATCCGTGGGCATTCGTCATCTCAGACAGTGAGGGGCGTCCGCGTGACGCAAGCAAAGACGCGAAGATGTGGGCGACTGCACTCAGGGCAGCCCGTGTGCCGCGAGTGCGTTTGCACGACGCCCGCCATACCACCGGCACGCTGTTGCGCGCGGCTGGCGTTGAGCCGCGCATCATCCAGGCGATACTCGGGCACAACACTGCCGCAATGACCGAGCGCTACTCGCACTTGGGCGCAAACGAAAAAGCCCTCGCCATGGACCAGTTTGTGAAACTCATTGAGGGATCGTCCCCTTAGGCCACGTCAGACCCCTCCCCTATGGTGATGCCAAGGGGAGGGAGGGCGCGATGGGTTCGACCTAGAGGCCTGCGAGTTGGACCAACTCGGAGATGCTGAGATCCAGTGCGTCGGCAATGGCGGCGATGCGCTCCATGCTCGGCACCGAATCGCCCGACTCGTATTTCGCATAAGTGGCGCGTGGGCATCCCACCCGCTCGGCCACTTGCGCCTGCGTGAGCGAAAGTTCATCACGCCTGCCTTGCATGGCCCGCCCGAGCGCAACACCCTCAGCGCCCGGTATCACTCGTGCTCGTCCCATAAGGACATCTTAGCCGCGCCTGCAACACACCGCCTGATAACACTTGACAGTTCTCTATTTGGAGAGTTACATGGAGCACATGGAGCACCCAGCCCGACGCGAACCACAGCTCGCGCCAGTCATCCGGACGGCCATGCAGTCGTCTGGGTTTGGCGTTCGTGACCTCGCGAACGCTGCCAACATCTCCCCAGCGACCCTTCGCCTGCGACTTGCGGGCGTGGGGTCGTTTTCCTTTTTGCAGGCATGTGCCGTGGCGCGGGCGCTCGGCATGAAGCCTTCCCAACTCTTCGCGCTCGCGGAGTCCCCCTAACACCAAGGACGGCCCGGCGCGTCAAATCCGCCAAGACCAGCGCGCCGGGCCTCGCTACTCATCGATTTGGAGGAATCAATGAGCGCTAATGCTCAGTCTGCCACGACCGCCACCCCAGGGTGGATGTCGGTGGAAGATGCCGCCGACTACACCGGCCTTGGTCAGACGACCATTCGTGCCGCGATCAACGATCCGGCGTACCCCGTCCCGCTCATTGCGCAGCGTGTGGGGGCGAACGGCGGTCGCATCCGAATTGAGCGCGCCGAACTTGATCGCTGGATGCGCGCTCACGCGGACGTGCAGTCATGACCCGCCTCCGTGTTGCCACCCACGCGCTCCTGCTGTCGGGGCTTGCGTGCATGGCTTTGTCGTTTGCTGGTCGTCCTGGTCTGAACCTTTTGGCCGCTGTGTTGTTTGCGTTCGCGGCGTGGTCTGCCGGTGTCGGCCTTGCACGCTCGGGCGGTGCACGATGACCGCACACCCTAACGGAATGACGCTGGTCGATGGCGGCGTCCATGAGGGCATCGAGTGGGCGACCTGCAAGGCGCCTGTATTCGATGCCGTGAATGGGTACGTCCGGGTCCCGGAGGGGCACCCGTGGCACGGCCTGGACTACTTCCACGAAGACATTGATGTCGCTGTTCACGGCGGATTGACCTACGGTTCCGTTGATGGGTGGATCGGCTTCGACTGCCTCCACTATGGCGACCGGTGGCCCGGCTACGAGCGCCCGAGCTCGTTGCCGAGGGCATTCACTTACAGGGATTGGACGCCCGAGCTCGTTGCCGAGGAGGCGCGCCGCTTGGCCTCACAGGTTGCGAAGGCTGGCGCACGATGACCCGCCCCTACCGCATTGCGACCGCGTGGGTGATTGCTGGCGGCGCTGTCGTCCTCATGGCTGTCACTGTGTACCGCCTCGCCTCACATGAGGGCTTCGTGACTCAGGTGTCTCTCGCACTCGTCATGGCATCCATTACGGCGCTGCTGGTGAAGGACTTTGTGGCCGACGCCTATGAGGGGGCCGACTCGTGAGCGCGCCGTACAAGCGGCCGGAGCGTCGCATCCTGCACTCGGACATTCCGGCGCAGGTGGCGGTGAGCCGGTCTATCGTTCGCCGCTTCGTTGTCTATACGGGCGACGTGTTCCTCGACTTTGGTGGCGATGAGCATGCGGCTCGTAACGCCGCGCTCCTGCACAACGTCGTGAACGGCCACACGTTTGTGGCGGATCGGCGGGTCGGACGATGACTTCCCGCACCGTGACACCCCTGTACGACCAGGCGCTCGAAGCGGTCCTTGACGACGACGCCGCGTGTTTCAGGTGCGCGAGCCCCGCTGTGGCGCGGTTCCTCATCCCGTGCGGATGCAACGGCCTGCTGTGCCCCGCGCACTGTGACTGGGCGGAGCTGCTTCGCGCAAAGCACATCCGCGAGACGCCATTTGTGCGTTGCGACACACACGCGATCCCGCGCATGGACCCTGCCCAAATCCGCATCTACCCAATCTGACCGCGAGGGCTTGGAGGAGCCATGACCACCGCCGACTACAGCCTGCTTGACCTGCTGGCCGACGACCCAAGCACCCTCGCCGAGTTGGACCGTGACGCGATCTGTGCGGCAATCCGACAAGCAGCAAAGCGTGACGGCCAAGTGACCGCCGCAACCGTGAGAGCTGCACTTGATCGGCCTGTGAACCCTCACCGCATCGGTGCTGTGGTGTCCGGCCTTGTCAAGCGTGGGGCACTCATCGACACGGGGCGGGTGGCACGGTCACTCGACGCCCGCAACCGCAACAGCAACCGCCGCCTGCCCGTGTACGCGGTGCCCAACTTGGAGGTCGTGCGATGAGCGACCTCACCGAAGCGGATTACAGGGCGATCTCGGCGCTCAGTGGAACAGGCATCGCGGACCTGCTGCGCTCCCCCGCTGACTACCGCTACAAGATGGACCACCCGTCCGAGCCGTCTGACGCGATGCGCCTGGGGACCATCGTCCACGCGCTGATCTTGGAGGCTGGCGCTGGGATCGAGGTCGTGAGGACCGAGACGCCGTACGCGGGCACGAAGCGCGAGTTCACGCGCCCATGTGAGTCGTGGCAGACGGAGAGCGCGAAGGTCCAGCGTGCCGAGATTGAGGCGCGCGGGATGGTCGCCGCCAACGCCGCCGAGTATGCGACCGCTGAGGCAATGGCTGAGGCGGTCCTGGGCCACCCTGCCGCCGCTGAACTGCTGGGAATGCCCGGCGCGGCGGAGGTGAGCCTCACATGGCATGAGGGGGTCACGCCCTGCAAGGGTCGCATCGACTACCTGGCGCAATCGAGCGCCGGGCCGGTCGTCATCGACATCAAAACCACTCGTTCCCTTGACGGCTTCAACAAGTCCATCGGCGAGTACGGGTATCACGCACAACTGATGCACTACCGCCGTGGCGCACTCTCCGCTGGTGCGCTCGTGGCACCCCTGCCGTTCCTCATTGCTGTGCGCAACGAAGCCCCGCACCACGTCGCCGTGTACCAGTTGAGCGAACGCGACGCCGCCCAGGGTGAAGCGATGTGCCTGGAAGCGTACCAGCGCTACGCCGACTGCATGTCCGCTGGTGTGTGGCCTTCCGGCATCCCCGAGGGGGTCATCCCCACCGACATTCCCACATGGTCATCCCGCGCTTGGGATGCCCTGATCGAAGGAGTGACCAATGTCAACTGACCTCACCGTCCACGCCGACAACGGTTTGGCCGCACAAATGGAATGGGCTCGCGCCGCATCGTCAGCCGCGATCCTGCCCGACGCGTACCGGGGCAAGCCCGCCGACGTGATGATCGCCGCGAACCTCGGCGCATCAATGGGGCTGTCGCCCGCTGAGGCGCTGTACCGGATCTCGGTCATCAAAGGCAAACCCACCGCATCAGCTGAGCTGATTACAGCGAACGTCCGCAAGGCCGGGCACCGCTTGCGGGTCACCGGTGACGACACGAGAGCGGTCGCAAGCATTTGGCGTGTCGATGACCCTGAGTTCGAGTTCCGTGAGGAATGGACCATTGACCGTGCCGCGAAGATGGGACTGACCGGCAACGACAACTGGAAGAAGCAGCCGGGCACGATGCTGAAATGGCGTGCGATCACCGCATGCGCCCGTATCGCTTGTCCCGAAGCGCTGTATGGCGTCGCGTATGTGCCGGACGAAATGATGGACTCCCGCCCGGAGTCAGCGGTCCAGACCGTGACCGAGGCGCTTGGTGTGGCGACCGTCACGGACGTTGAGCCGGTCGAGGCCGAACCGGTGGGCGTTGAGCCGGTCGAGGTGTTGGCGTCCGCCGAACAGGTTGAGCACATCAAGGCTGGTGTGAAGGCGCTTGGCCTGTCTGCGGTCGCGGCGAAGGCGATGCTTTCGCGGGTCACGGAACGTGGCGACGCCCGCACGGACAATCTCACCGCCGTGGAAGCTGACGCGGTGCTCGCTGAGTTGCGGGTCCTTGAGGAAACCCCGGACCCGGCTCCTGAGCAGGGGACGCTCGCATGACCCGCCACGCCCCACGTCACGCAGCGCCCCGCCGCCACGGTTGGTGCTGGCTCATCGCAGCGATCATGATTCCGCTCGGCCTTGGCATGGGCGCGGGTGCACTCACCGCCGCCGTCGTCACCGCGATTCAGGACGGTCGATGATGGCGAACCTCACCCTTACTGACTTGTTTTGTGGTGCTGGCGGCTCATCCACTGGTGCGGTCGCTGTCCCTGGCGTGAGTGTCCGCCTGGCCGCGAACCATTGGGACCGCGCTATTGAGACGCACAACGCGAACCATCCAGACACCGACCACTTGCAGGCCGACATCTCACAGACCGACCCGCGCTACGTGCCGACCACCGATGTGCTTTGGGCGTCGCCGGAATGCACCAACCATTCGAAGGCGAAGGGCCGTGTCGCCGGGCTGAAACAACCCGACCTGTTTGGTGACGTGCTGCCCGACGCGGCGGCTGAACGCTCGCGAGCAACGATGTGGGATGTCGTGCGCTTCGCTGAGGTGCACGACTACCGCGCCGTGCTCGTAGAGAACGTCGTGGAGGTGGTGCACTGGTCATCACCACGCGGCTCGACCGGTTCACAGTTCCGCAACTGGCTTGGCGCGATGGGCAACATGGGGTACAAGCACAAGCTGATATCGCTCAACTCCATGCACGCCCAAAAGTATGGGCTGCCGGCACCGCAGTCACGGGACCGCGTGTATATCGCGTTCTGGCGTGAAGGTGAACGCGCGCCTGACTTTGAGCACATGCAACGCCCCCGCGCGTTTTGCCCGTCGTGCGGCGAGGTCGTGAACTCGATGCAGACCTTCAAGAATCCGCGCGCCGTCGTCGGCAAGTACCGCTCGCAGTACGTCTACAGGTGCCCCAAGCACTCGTGCCGTGGGCAGATTGTCGAACCGGCGTGGCTTCCAGCGGCGTCGTTCATCGACTGGTCGAACCCTGGTGTTCGTATCGGTGACCGTGACAAGCCGCTCGCAGAGAAAACGATGCGCCGGATTCAGGCCGGTATCGAACGGTACTGGACGCCCCTGATGGTGGAACATGGCGGCAACACGTATGACGCCGCAGATCCGAAGCACCGTGCGTTTGGCGACCCGAACGGGTATTACCGGGCGTGGCCTACGTCGGAACCGGTGAAGGCGATGCACACCCGTGAGTCCAAGGGCCTCGCGTTGCACCCGACGATGATCCCGGTCGAGGGTCGCGAGGGCAAGCAGCCATTCAGTGCCGCAGATGCAATGCGTGCGCAGACAACCCGCAATGAGACGGGCATCGCATTCCCGCCGCTGGTGTCAGAGATGCGTGGTGGCGGCTCGATTGGCAGGCCCGCGAGCGACCCGCTTTCGACGGTCAGCGCTGGCGGCAATCACCACGCGCTAGTGATGTCGTACTACTCCCGCGACGATGCCGTGAAGCCTGCCAGCGAGCCAGTGGCGACAGTCACCACGGAGCCGCGCCACGGACTGCTGCATCGGATGAACGGTGGCGGTGCGGAGATGACCACGCCCACGACCGAGCCGGGGCGCACCATCACAACGGCAGGCCATCAAGCCCTTCTCCGGGGCGGCACGGTGGACATCGCAGACGTGTACTTCCGCATGTTGGAGCCGTCCGAAATCAAGCAGGCGATGGCGTTCCCGGCCGACTACATCATGGTCGGCAATCGTCGCGAGCAGGTCAAACTCAGCGGCAACGCTGTCACCCCGCCTGCCGCCCGCGACCTCATCGGCACGGTTGTTGAGGCCATCACCGGAGAGCAGGTGGCGGCGTGAGGTGCGCGGATTGTGGTGTCGCATCGCCCGAGACCTTGTGTGCTGACTGCGCTCGCGTCGCTGTGGCCATCGTCGGCTCTGTCGAGCGGCGACTGGAACTGCTGGGGGTCCTCGCATGAGCGCCCTCGACCTCACCGAAGCCGTGGAAGCCGCCGCTGTGAAGGCGTGGAAGCGCTCAAATCCGCCCGTCACATGGGAAGCGCTGCCCGAATTCACCAAGTACAACGTGCGCGCCGAGCTGGTGGACCTGGTTGCTGCCGCAGCACCCGCAATCAAAGCCCAAGTGCTTCGTGACCTGCTCGCCACCGTGGACGGCGAATGTGCGATCCCCGTCGAGATTCTGTGGCGCGAATTGGAGGAGGAAGCGTGAGCCAACTGGACGAACCGACCCCCGCCTACATGGTCGCAAACCTTCACATGCTGTTCCGTGAGCACCGCAACCGAATGTTGGCCCGCACCGTCACACCCGAGGCGCCTCGCAAGAAGCCTTCACCGCTCATGCAGTCCTTCACCAAGGAGGACAAGCGCATCAGTAGGTGTCGCGGTTGCGGCGACCAATGCTGGGACGGCCTGTGCTTCACGTGCCGCACGCTCAATAAGGCGGTGGCCGCATGACCCGCCGCCATGTCGCCATCCCGTCAAACATGAACGGCTCGCACAAGGTCGTGCGCCGCAACCCATACGACGGGCTCAGAGAGGTCATCGCCAAAGCTGAGGCTGGCCTGCTCATTCCCGAGCATGTGGCGAAGGCGCGCGGCGTGGAGTTGAAACCAATTCCGTTGGCAACACCAGGTCAGCGAATCGCGCAACGCCTCATCGAAATGGATAACCCACTCACGGCGAAAGTCATCACCGCCTGCCCGTCCGAGCGGGAGACGCGCACCACCCAACAGTCGGGCAGTCGCTACCTCGCGCGCAACGGCTTCCGTCACTGGCGCCTGTCATACCGGCGCAGAGACACCGAGATCACCTGGCGCATCAAGCCCGTAATGAAGGAGAACTAATGGCTAACGACACCACCCTGACGATCGTCGGCAACCTGACGGGCGACCCCGAACTGCGCTTCACCCAGTCTGGTGCGGCCGTCGCCAACTTCACTGTTGCTTCGACACCCAAGTTCTTCGACAAGCAGGCGAACGAATGGAAGGACGGGGAAACACTGTTCGTGCGCTGCTCTTTGTGGCGTGAGGCCGCTGAGAACGTGGCCGAATCGCTCACCAAAGGCATGCGGGTCATCGTGACCGGGCGGCTCGTGTCAAAGCCGTGGGAGAAAGACGGCGAGAAGCGCACATCGATGGAGTTGCAGGTTGACGAGATCGGCCCGTCGCTCAAGTACGCCACGGCCAAAGTGACGCGAACGACGACCGTGATGAGCGGGTCCGGGCAAGTGAAATCCGTACCAGTGACCACGCCCGATAACGATCCGTGGGCGTCGTCACCCGTGAACGAATCGGAGCCCCCGTTTTGAGCGCCCAGGAAGAGCGGGATGTGTTGGCGAAGGCGATCTTTGAGTCGTACCACGACCATCAGAAACGGCGCGTGCACGGGATTCCGGTATGGGACTACGTGGCAACCGACCTCATCGCAGCAGGCTTCCACCTCACACCCACCGCTGAGGTGAAGGCGGAGGCGCTCGCTCAGATCATCGAACCACTGCTGGACGCTCATGGCACAAAGGCCCGCAACTCCTACTACGTGGAATGCCACTGCGGATGCAGCGAGATGGGCTCATACCTCGGCGAAAAGCCCAACCTGCACGAACACAAAGCACAAGTGATCGCCAAGGCCATCGCCGCCCACCTGCGCGAGAACGGGGGCGACCGATGACCGCCTATGAAGCCGTCGTCATTCTCGGCCTCGAATACTGGCCGCCGTTGGAGCCACGGCACAAGCGCCGCGACATGGCCTGGTATCACCTTGCCGTCCTTGCCGCCGCCGCTTTCGTGCTCGGCGTCTCCTGCTGGCAGGTGATCGCGTCGTGAGCGGGATTGAGACGCAAGCCTGGATCTGCCCGCGATGCCACGACGACCACGGCGGAAAGGGCTGCAACGACCGAGAGATGTGCATATGCGGCCACATGTTCATGGGCCACGCCCACCGAACGTTCGCAACCAGCGACGGCCGACTCCCGTGCAACTTTGACGGCTGTGAATGTGGAGATGCGCGAGGGAATGGCGAGGCGGTTGCTCAAGTAGAGATGCCGCCCCCCATGAACTTCTGGGAACTTGACCCATACCAACAACACGAGCATGAGGCGTACACCACAAACATTGACGGTTCTTTGTTCTGCAAATGCGGAAGGCCGGTAGAGGTATGACCCGCAACTACGCATCCAGAAAGGCAGCCGGAGCGCGGGCCGAAGCATCCGTAGCCGAGTACCTACGCGCCACGCTCAATGACGACCGCATTGAACGACGCGCCAAGAACGGGTCAAAAGATCGCGGCGACATCACCGGCGTGCGCACCCGTGGCGGATCACGTGTCGTCATCGAGGTCAAGGACCACACCAAGCTCGCACTCGCCGAATGGGTCAACGAAGCCGAGATTGAACGCGGCAACGACGACGCCGCAGTGGGTGTCGTGTGGCACAAGAAACGCGGCACCACAAACGCTGGTGAATGGTACGTGACCATGACCGGAGCCGATTTCACCACGCTACTCGGGGGTGAGTGATGGCCCATATTCACGCGACTATTTGCATGCGCAATCTATTCGCTTTTCAGTGCTCAACGTGGGAAAATAGAAACGGCCCCCGAGGTGCGACTAACACCACCGAGGGCCTGACCCGCAGTTCTGGTACTAGCAGAAAAGGGGCTGACATGAAGTCTACCCTCTCGCCCATCGAATCCGTCATTGAGCGGATGGCGAAGTATTCACAACTCGACTCTTCCGGCTGTGTCGTTTGGCATGGTTCGCGCAACAACCGCGGCTACGGCGTCATTTGGTTCGACGGCAAACTACACCTCGCACACCGCGTTGCTTTCTTCCTCGAGCACGGCCGTTGGACTTCCGCGCATCTCGTCACGGATCACGTGTGCAACAACAAGGCGTGTGTGAATCCCGCTCACCTGCGGGAACTCCAAAACCACGAGAACCTGCGGCGAGCTATCCCCCGCGGTGACGCGAAACTCGAAGCGCTACGCGCACGTCAGCGCCGGGCCAACGCCAAGCACCGGGGCAACTACCGCTACGTCGAGAACGGACCAACGGCATGAGTTGGTTCAAGGTAGACGACCGCCTCTACAGTCACCCGAAATGGATGGCAACTCCACATCGGGCCCGAGCGCTTTGGGTCACCGCAGGCTCATGGTGCGCCGCCGAAATGACAGACGGCAAGGTGCCTAGACATGCGCTCGCCCTGCTCGGCGGCACACCCAAGGACGCAGCGGCTCTCGTCGCCGCTGGTCTCTGGCGTGAACTGAAAACAGGTTGGATCTTCCACGAATGGACGATCTACCAGCCCGACGCCGCCTCAGAGAGGGCCAAGCGTAAGGCCGACTCTGACGCCGGGATCCTCGGCAATCATCGTCGCTGGCACGTCAAGCGAAAGACGATTGTGCCCGACTGCCCGTACTGCAATGGAGTCAGCGAGGACGAGCCTCCACTGTCTCCCGAGGAGGAAGAAACCTATCGGGGGGGCGATCGGGTACCCGATCGGGGGGGCGACGGTTTTTCTATCGGGTCACCTATCGGGTCAGCATCGCTCGTACCCGTACCCGATACCCATAGCGATAAGAAAGTAGGTGGTGGAGGTTACGTAAGTAGCGCGCAAGAGCCACCACCGCCACCTACTCCCGACATTCTCGACAACATGCTCGAGCCGTGGCGATGCCCCGACCACCAAGGAACCGACTCGCCCTGCAACCAATGCAAGCGGTACAAGGCCGCATGGAAAGCACTTGAGGCTGAACGCGCGAAGGAAACCAAAGCCGCGTCACGTCGAGCCGCCGAGAATGCCCGAGCTGCTGAACGCGCCGCCGAGGATGCCGAACGTCAATCCGTTGACCCTGACGCCGCACGGAAAGCCGCCGAAGCAGCCAAGGCCGCACTGAGGGCGGCAAGGTCCACACCTGGATCTGAACCAATCAAGGACAAGGGCTTGACGGCCCGGATGGAGGACGAGTGATGCGTACCGAAGATGGCGACGAGATAGTTGAGCCTGGCGATTACGACATGGGCGACGGGCAGAGACTGCGCGTATATCTCACCGAGGACGATGAAGGTGAGCGTGCCATGTGGGCCTGCACCCACTGCCAAGAGGTAGACGGTGTTCTCAACGGCATCCTGGTTGGAGCGCTTGACGGCCTTTTCGGACTCTCCCAGGACGAATCGGGGGAGTTCCATATCCGACTCACCGAGGCGGGGCTGGATTCCGCTAAGCGACTCATCAAGCACCTCACCGAGGAACCCGAAGGCGGTGAGGGGTGATGACTGACGTCACGACCGCGCAGATCGTAGAGGCTAGTGCGAAGGCGATGTACGAGCGCCGCCCGGAACCCGGCATCACATGGGAGAGCCTGGACCGTGGCGTGCGGGTTGAATACCGGCGCGACGCCCAAGCCGCCCTCTCTGCCATGTTCCCGCTGATTCGTAAGCAACTCGCGGACGAGGTGCGGGCCGATCTCGTCACGGGGGACGATGGCGCGCCCGTGAATCCCTTTGGGTTGGGGCAAGAGTACGCCGCCCGCCTGATTGAGAAGGTGGGGTCGTGAGCAAGCGGATCATCAACCAGTGGCGGCTCAAAGCAACTGGCGAACTCGCCACCTGGGATGCCTACGACTACGCCCAGGGTGGCCTGCGCGTGTTGAGCCACGGCGACGACGGCGCGGTCGAGTTTGCAGTGTCCAACGGCACCTCCGGCCAGCACGTCGTCCTAACCGCCGCCGAGGTTGAGTCCCTACGGCAGTGGCTGAACATGCGCCACGAGGAGGCACCCAATGACTGACTACACACCGACGACGGAGGAAGTACGGGAATACGTTGTGAATGGCGGCGAGTACCGTCCGTGGATCAGCACGGACGACGTCCAGGAACTCGCACTCGAAGCGCAGCGTGGCGAAGATTTCGACCGCTGGCTGGCCCACCACGACGCCCAGGTTGCGGCCCAAGCGTTGAGGGAAGCACGAGACATGCTTGCCAGGTCGTCAGTAGTGACCATCACCCCGTTTGGTGAACGTTTGTTGACAGAACTCAGCGACCGCATCGAAGAGCAGGGGCAGGCGCAATGAAAATCAACCTCACCGTCACCCTCAAGGTGACACGCGAACCAAAGCCCACCACGGAACCACCCGCCGAATACAGCGAACTCGGCTCAAGCGTCGATCACGTCGAACCACGACCAATCGGCTTCCAACTGCCAACACACCTGGAGGACGACTGATGGACACCGCCCTCGCGCTCGAAGCAGCCGACACTTGGCGCACCCTCGCAAAACTCATCCCCACAATCCGCGCCCACCTTGAACCAATGCCAAGCCAAGGCGCCAACGTTCGTATGCCACCCGCATCACGGCCACCCATCAACCTCGCCGCATCAGATCTACTGTTCGAACTTGACGAAGCCGCCAACTGGTACGCCGTCGAGCTGACAATGGAGACAGCCGACGTGAAACGAGTGCCCACCACCCTCGAAGCGGTCATCGAACTCATCGCAGAACGCCACGGGCACTGGACGGCCGACCCTAACGAACGCATCGGCAAGGAATACGCCGACATCGCAAACCAGTTCCTCGACCGCACCCGCCGTCTCGTGATGAAGCCACCGCCCCCGCGATTCGTTGGCCGATGCCTCACCGCCTGTGGTGGCGATTTGTGGCTCACACCCGGCAAGCACAACGCCGCCTGCGACAACTGCGGGTCAACGGCTGATCTTGCGAGCGTCCGTGAACAGTTGGCTCGCGCGTTCGCATCTCGGCTCATGACCAGGGCCGAACTTGGTCCCGCACTCAAACTGCTTGGCGGTCATGTGCCACGCGCCACCATCGACTCGTGGATCAACCGTGGTCGGCTCGTGCCTGTCATCCGCGACCCGCAAATGTTCAGGTTCATTGACGCTGTAGACCTCGCGAAAATTGACATCGCCGCCTAGTCACGACACGCCCACACAAGACTTGACTGGTCAAAGGGTGCATGTCATCCTGTTTGTAGCGTAGAAACACGCATCAGAAATTAGCCCCAGCCTTCCGGTCGGGGCTTTTTTCATGCCCAAACCCCTCGCCTTGCACGCCGCGACCACCAACACATCCGGGCATTCAGCCTGAGCCATTTGGCATTCGTGAACCGCGCGGAGACAGGCGAGATTGGCGCATCGGGAGGCTTCATGTACGTCCTCTCAGTGCGCCAGGGCTCCGACCTTGCTGGGAGTTCCTACGCGATCGCCAAGGCGTTCGCCAGCCACCACACGATCACAGTCAGGTCGGCAGTGCGCCTGACCAACTATCTCGACTACCCGCACGACCTCGCATGGTCGCAGTTGGCCGACGAATGGCCTCATGCGGATGTGGTGCACCTCCACGAGAACGCAAAGCCTCGTCGCATTCTTGGTGACAAGCCGTTCGTGATGCACCTGCACGGCACAGTGTTCCGCCGCAACGTCGACCTGTTCAGGCGCTACATCGCAGACAACGGCGGTGTTGGTGTGGCCGCAACCCTTGACCTGCTCGACCTCGAGCCGAGCCTGACATGGCTTCCCCACCCGATCAGCCGCGACATGCTGCCCAAGCGCCGCGTCACTGGCGGGCGCCTCCTGCGTGTCGCTCACGCCCCCACAAACCGCGCCATCAAAAGCACCGAGGCATTCCTGACCGCCTGCCGACTTGTTGGTGTTGAGCCTGTCCTCATCGAAGGCAAAACGAACGCCGAATGCTTGGCGATCAAAGCGACCTGCGACGCGCTGTATGACCAAACCGAGCTCGGCTATGGCGTCAACGCAATCGAAGCGTGGGCGCTCGGCCTGCCAGTCATCGCCGGTGGTGCCCCGTCCACGCTCACCCGAATGCGCGCCGAGTTCGGCCAACTGCCATTCATTGAGACCACCGCCGACACGATCGCCGACGCCCTCGCTGTGCTGCTCGATGACCAGGACCGTGCGACCTGGGCTGAGACCGGTCACGCCCACTATGAACGCTTCCACGACGGCGCTGAGACAGTGCGCCGTCTTGCCCCCATGTACGAATCACTTGCCGTGAGGAGCCACCCGTGAGCCTTCCCACCATCGTCATCCCCGTTGGCCGTGAAGGTGCGGGCGACCATGCCGAGCTGCGTTATGCGTTGCGGTCCATCGACAAGCACGTCCCCCACGGTCGTGTCGTCATCGTCGGCCACAAGCCAGCATGGGTGTCCGATGAGGTTGAGCACATCGCCGTGGAGCAGATCCCCGGTCAACGCAACGGCAACTACCGCGCCAACATTCGCGCCGCCTGCAAAGCAATCCCCGAAGGCTTCATCATCTGGCATGACGACATGTTCGCGATGCGTCCCGCCAAAACCGTCGAGGTCGTCAACGGTGGCCCCATGCTCGCCCGCATCGAGACGTTCGAGAAGGCTGAGGGTGAGTCGGCGTACACCAAAGCGTTGCGTGCCACCCTCGCCTGGCTTGAAGCGAACGGCCACCCTGAACCAACCATCTACGACGGATGCCACATGCCGCTGCCGGTCACCGACACTGCGACCATGCGTGAGGCGCTTCTCATCGCCCGCAACGCAGAGAAGGCCGGTACGTTGCTGTGTGAGCAGTCGATCTACGGCAACCTCGCAGGCATTGGTGGTCGCAAGGTCGGCAACGCCAAGGCCGACGCCGGACACAAGACACGCGCATGGATCAGCACCTCAGACGAACGCTTCACCAGCGGCGCGGTCGGTGAGTACATCCGAGGCAAGTTCCCCGAGCCGGGACGTTACGAGGGCTAAGACGAAATGGCCGCCCGGTACAGGGTATGCACCCACCCAGGGTGCCCATCCCTGGTCGAAGGCGGTGGGCGCTGCGCATTGCACCAGCGAGAAGCTGAGCGCGCCAGGCGCCCTAACGGAAATCCCTATGGGACACGGGGTCACCAGGCCTTCCGTGATGGGGTGCTAGCCGCCCACCCCCTATGCCAGTGCATGGGTGAGTGCGGCAAACACGACGGGCTTTGCGCAATGCGTGCAACGGTAGCCAACCACTACCCCGTGGAGCGCCGGGACCTAGAGGCCGCTGGCCTCAACCCGAACGACCCCACATATGGTCGCGGCGAGTGCAAGCCCTGTCACGACTCATACACTGCGCGAACTTCGCCGGGCGGATGGAATCTTCGCGAGTGACCATCGGCAAATGTCCGATTTGGGGGGGTGTGCCCCCTTTGCCCCTTGCGACATGACCGCCGGGGAGCAGTGGAAAACCCGTGAAGGGTTCAAGGTTTCCAAGCCCACCCCCCCAGTGCGCAACGCACTGGATCGTCCGCGCAACGCGGCAAGGAGGAATCGATCATGGCAAGTGGTGGCGCCCGCGCGCGTTCTGGCCCTCCCCCGTCTCCCACGTCTGGCGCGTCGGATCGCAAGGGCCTCAAGTTCAGCCCCTTGCCGGCGAATGGCTACGACGGCGAGATTCCCGCGTTTCCTCGGCCTGTACTGCACGGGTCGGAGCTGAGCCATTGGGAGGCGGTCTGGCGCACTCCGCAGGCGAGCCTTTGGGCTACCCCGCAATGGTCGTTCGTCATTCCCACCGTGGCGCTGTATTGCTCGCTTCTTGCGTGGTCTGAGTTGGAAGAGTACCCGGTCGGCATTCTGGCTCAGATCCGTGGACTTGCTGGCGAGATTCTGCTCACGCCCGACGCTCTCGCGCGCTCAGGGTTTGTAATTCCTGCCGACGAGTTGGCTGACCGTCGCGAGTCGAAGTCGGCGCGTGCATCGTCGCGTGACCGCCTCAAGGTCGCTGGCGATGGCCGATGACCTGGAGTTGGATTTCAATCCACTCCACACCATCGGCTTCTTAGTCGCAGACTGGATTGAGGCGCACTGCTCGGTGCCGTCGGGTGTTTACGAAGGTCAGGGCCTTGCGCTCAATGGCTGGCAGTTGTTTTGCACCGTCAATCACTATCGGGTGCGCCCTGATGCGGTCGCCGATCCTGAGCGGTTGGTGGCGCCTTTCCAGTATCGCCGCTCTATCGTGGTTGGCCCACAGAAGTGCGGTAAGTCGCCGTGGGGCGCGGCGATGCTTCTCAATGAGGCCGTTGGCCCGTCGCTGTTTGCTGGGTGGGCGACTGGTGGCGAGGTGTACAGGTGCGCCGACCATTGGTGCTCGTGTGGCTGGGAGTATGAGTACCTGCCTGGCGAGGCGATGGGCGTCCCGCGCGGCAAGTCGCTGCTTGGTCTCTTGGCGTTCGCCGAGTCGCAGACGCAGAACGTGTATGAGCCGTTGCAGACGATGATTCACAACGGCCCATTGCATGAGTTTGTGCATGTGCGGGAGGGCTTTATCCGTCTGCCCAATCGCGGCAAGATTGTCCCACTTTCGTCTGCCGCGAAGTCGAAGCTTGGTCAACCGCTGACGGGCGCGCTCGGTGACGAGTCGGGCCTGTACTCCGCCGCAAATAAGGTGCTTGACACTTGGCAGACGATGCGCCGTGGTGTGGCGGCGATGCAGGGTCGAACGATCGAGCTGACGAACCCGTGGGACCCGATGGAGAACTCGGCCGCGCAGCAGGCGTTCGAGTCGAATGCTAAAGACATCTTCCGGTACTACCGCAAGCCTCCCGCCGACTTGTCATACGGCAACAAGCGTGACCGGGCCAAGCTTCACGCCTACGTGTACGCAGACTCGCCGTGGGTCGATCCGAAAGCGATTGATGCTGAGGCTGCCGAGCTGGTGGAGACGGACCCGACGCAGGCTGAGCGCTTCTTTGGCAACCGGCTCGTGCAGGGGCTTGGCTCGTTTATGCCGGAGGCGCTGTGGGATGCCACGCGCCTGGATGTTGGCGTGCCGGATGGCGCAGAGATTTCGCTTGGCTTTGACGGCTCGAGCACAGGTGACTGGACGGCGTTGCGGGCGGTCACGAAGGGTCGCCACCGGTTCACTCCGACGTATGGGCCGGACAAGCGGCCGACGCTATGGAATCCGGCGCAGTGGCCCGAGGGTCGAGTTCCACGCGCTGAGGTTGCGTCGGCGATGACGGAGATTTTCGGCAGATACAAGGTGAAGCGCCTGTATGTGGACCCGCATATGTGGGAGACGCAGGCTGATGCGTGGGCGGAAGAGTTCGGCGAGGCGCGGGTGATTCTGTGGCCGACGAACAAGGCCACCCGCATGTTCCCGGCTTTGTCGCGGTATCTGGAGGATTCGCGCGAACGGGTGACGACGCATGACGACTGTCCGACCACTCGTGCCCACGCATTGAACGCCCGCAAGGTCGCCAAAACACTGTCTGGCTTCGCTGACGCATACCTGCTCGGCAAGCCATCCGAACACCAAAAGATCGACGCGCTCATGGCCGACGTGTTGGCCTACGAAGCCGCTTCTGACGCTCTCGCCGAGGGCTGGACTGAGACGAATTACGCCTACGTGATGTGAGTGAGGAGGGTCAATGGACACCGACGCCACAGCCGCACTCGCATATGCACAAAAGTTGCGCCAGCGACTCATTAGTCGTGTTCGCGACGTGGAGCGCCAGGGTGACTATTTCCTTGGTAAGCAGCCACTCGCTTACGCATCGGACGAGTGGTCGAGCGTTCACAAGGCGCGCTACGCAAACTTCTCGGACAACTGGTGTGGCGTGGTGGGATCTGCTCCCGCTGAGCGTCTTGAGTTGCGAGGCATCCGTTTGGACGGCGACGCGAGCGTGTCGGACGTGGAGCGGAAACTGTGGCGCGATTTCGAGGTGTGCGCTGGCCCTGAACTTATGGCTCAGGGTTTTCTCACGTCCACGATTTCGAAGCGTTCGTTTGCGCTGGTGTGGGGCGACAGTGACGGCAGTCCGCGTTTGTCGTGGGAGTCGCCGTCGCAGATGTTGGTGGATTTCGACCTTGAAACTGGAGAGTACGCCGCCGCGATCAAGTGTTGGTCGGATGGCGATCACGAGTATTTGACGCTCTATACCGCGGATTACGTGTGGAAGTGGGAGCGGCCCGAGGTTTACAACCGGGCAAACACGCCGGATGGAGAAAAGCGTCTAGTCCTCCCGCCGTCGATGACGGATGACTACGGGTGGGAAGCGCGTCAGGGCACGGATGCCACATGGCCTTTGCGTAACCCGATTGGCACCGTGCCGGTCGCCGAGTTCGCCAACCGCCCGATGCTTGGCGGCGAGCCGATCTCGGACATTGACGGCACTATTGCGATGCAGGATGCGGTCAACTTGCTGTGGGCGTACCTGTTCGTCGCCGCCGATTACGCCTCGATGCCTGCACGCGTGGTGCTCGGCCAGGAACCGCCGAAGATGCCGAAGCTCAACGAGAAGGGTGAGGTGGTCGGCGAACTTCCTGTCGATCAGGAAGCGCTCAAGCGTGGCCGCATGCTGTGGCTCACTGGACAGGCCACGAAGATCGATCAATGGGCGCCGTCACAACTCGACGTGTTCACCGATGTCATCAACATTGCGATCCGTCACATCGCAACACAGTCGTCAACGCCGATCTACCTGATTCACGGCGAAATGGGCAACATCAACGGCGAGACGCTGGCCGGCCTTGACGCGCCGCTCGTGTCGAAGGTTGGGTACGCGCAGAAGCATTACCGCCAGCCAGTGCGCAGGCTCTTTGAGTTGCTTGCGCGGGTGCGCGGCAATCGGGATGTGGCGCTCGCGGCTCGTTCGGCGATGACGTTGTGGAAGGACGCGGCGACTCACTCGCCGGTGCAGCAGGCGGACGCGGCGATCAAGGCGCGGCAGATTGGTATGCCGCTCGCTGAGGTGTTGCGCCGCTACTTCGATTACACGGAGCCGGAGATCACCGCCATTGTGCAGGAGGCGCGGGATGAGGCCACCGATCCGTATTTGCGGTCGCTGTCTGACAAGGACGCGTCGGACGAGTCTGAATCCGTCGAGGCGTAACCATGCTGGCACAGTCGGTGCCTGCGGCTGTTCGAGACCTGGAGCGTAAGCGGCGTCAGGAGCGTGCAGCCGCGGTATCGGCTGTTGGTCGCATCTGGAAGCGCATGGGCGAGGACTTCGATGCGTCGTTCACGGGTGTCGCTCCGCAGTTGATTGCGGTGGCGAACACGGCGCAAGAACGCGTGGTGCGCATCGCGTCGGAGTCGGTGCCGACTGCGCTCGCCGCGACAGGGCAAGGGCGCGCAGACACGCCGCGTTGGGAGATTTCGGGCAGGCAGTGGGTTGGCACAGCCGGTGACGGCATGCCAACTGAGTCGCTGCTTTATGGCGCGGTGACGCACGCCAAGTCTGCTGTCGCGTCCGGGGCGTCAACGTCTGAGGCGCTGGACCGTGGCGGCAAGTGGCTGTCGCTGGCGATGGGGACATTGCTGTCAGACACCGCTAGGGGCGTCGAGGGCGCGGCAATGTACGCACGTCCGATTGGCGGCTACGTGCGGATGCTCACCCCGCCTTCGTGTGGCCGATGCGTCATCTTGGCTGGCAAGTGGTTCCGCAAGAACGCGGGCTTCGAACGCCACCCCGACTGCGACTGTGTGCACATTCCGACTGCCGAGAACATCTCAGGTGATCTCACAACGAGCCCGGTGGCGTACCTCAACTCGCTTGACGAGGCGGGGTTGCGGAAGGTGCTCGGCTCCAATGCCAACGCTCGGGCGTGGCTTGAGTTTGGTCAGGAGCGCCCCCAGGCGTCGCTGAACCAGCTCGTCAACGCCTATCGCAAGTCTGGCGGGATTCGCACGGCGCAACTGTACGGAAAGACCGTGAAATACACGCTCGAGGGCACGACGGTGCGCGGTGTGGCTGGTCATCAGATGCGGCGCGTGCGGGAACTGTCCGCACTGTCGCGGGGGCCTGGCGAACGTTACCGCCGCGTCGTTGCCCCTCGTCTGATGCCGGAGTCGATTTTCAAGATTGCCGTCAACCAGTCGCACGCCGAAAGGCTGCTGCGCGATCACGGATGGCTCGGCTACACGCGCCGCTAGACCTCGCTCACCCGCAAGGGGTGGGCACGTAACCCGCAATGGGAGACACCATGTCCGAGATTGAAACCACCCAGGAAGCCGTCGAGTCTGTGAACGCTGACGAGTCGGTGGATGAGCAAGCCCAGCAGAGCGACGCGCAGGAGTCTGACGAGCAAATCGAGGGCACCGAGCAGTTGGGTGACGCTGGCAAGAAGGCCCTTGATGCGATGAAGGCCGAGCGCAACAAGGCCCGCAAGGACGCGCAGGAGGCTCGAGCCGAACTTGAGCGCCTCAAGGCCGAGTCCGAGGGTCGCAAGGAGCAGTTCGAGGCCGAGCAACGCAAGCGCGAGATTGAAGCGGAAGCCTTGCAAAAGGCCAACGATCGCATCAAGCGTGCCGAGGTGCGCGCATTGGCGGCGAGCAAACTGGCCGACCCGTCTGATGCGTTGCTGTATCTCGACCTGGACGAGTTTGAGGTGGATGACGACGGAAGCGTCGATCAGGCCGCCATCACCGCCGCGATCGCGGATTTGATCGCGAAGAAGCCGTACCTGGCCGCGCAAGGCGGCGCGAGGTTCGCAGGGTCCGCCGACCAAGGTGTGCGCAATGCCGCCAGCAAGTCCCAGTTGACGCAGGCCGACCTCGAGTCCATGACCGACGAGCAGATTCAGAAGGCCAAAGCAGAAGGCCGTCTGGACAAGCTCATGGGTCGCAAGTAACCCCTTGTGAAAGGAGCCCATCGTGGCTTTCAACAACTTCGTTCCCAAGATCTGGAATGCCCAACTCCGCCTCGACTTTGCGGAGGCTGTTACCGCCGCCGCCATCGTCAACCGCGAGTTCGAGGGCGATGCAAAGACCGGTAACCAGGTCCAGGTGACCACTGCGGTGGACATCGCCATCAAGGACTACAAGGCTGCTGGTCGCACCACGTCTCCCGACTCCATCGACGTGGCAAAGGTCGATGTGCTCATTGACCAGGAGAAGAACTACGACTTCCTGGTTGACGATATTGATCGCCGTCAGGCCGCTGGTTCGCTTGATGTGTACACGCAGTCTGCCGCTCGCGGCCTCGCGATCGATGCCGACAAGTACATCCTGTCGGTGGCCGCCAGTGGTGCACTCACCAACCTCTCGACCGGCACCCCGGCCGATGGGGACGACGCCTTCGACGTTATCCGCGATCTGCGGAAGGCGCTGAACAAGTTGTCCGTCCCTGCCGCCCAGCGCGTCGTGTGGGTGAATGCCGAGTTTGCTGCACTGCTTGTTGGTGCGGACTCGAAGCTCACGAGTGTTGACACGTCGGGTGATCCGGCTGGTTTGCGTGACGGCACTCTCGGTCGTCTCCTTGGCGCGCGCGTCATTGAAACCGAGAACCTGCCGGTCGTGAATGCGCCTGCCGCGATCATGGCTTACGCGCCGTCGATCGCGTTTGTGTCTCAGCTCACCAAGACTGAGGCAATGCGTGACACGTCGGCGTTTGCTGACCGCATCCGTGGCCTCCACGTCTACGGCGCGAAGGTCACCATCCCCAAGGGCGTCGCAACGTTCGGCATGTCTGGCGCTTCGTCGTCCGCTGCCGCGTCGTCCTCGTCTGCCGCGTCGTCTAGCGCGGCGTAAGGGAGGCGCGTGATGGCACTCACTCCGCTTGCGTCGACCTCCGACCTGTCGGCCAGGAAGGTGAGCACGTCAGACACTGCCTTGACGACTGCTTTGCTGGCGTCAGCGTCTGCGGGCGTGCGCGATGCGGCTGGGTGTTCCATCACGACGACCACAGGAACAGTCACCATCTCGGGGGGCGGGGGTCGCTACCTCCGCCTCCCCGGATGGATGATTCGATCAGTCGATGCCGTCACCGTGGATGGTGATGCCGTGACGGATTGGAAACTGGTTGATGGGCGACTGTTTCGCACATCCGGCTGGGGGTGCTCCGACGATCCGGTTGAGGTTGCAGTCACCTACACGCAGGGTGTTGATGCGGCCCCCGCTGACATTGTGAACCTTGTGTGCTCGCTTGTTGCGGCCGGTGTTGCTGCTGCCGCTGACGGCTTCGACCCTCACCGTGGAATCTCCAGCGAGCGCATTGACGACTATCAGCGCTCGTTCACGCGCGGCGAGGATGAGGTTGTCAACCCAATGGAAATACCGCCCGCCACACGCGCATGGCTACGTCAGCGTTTTGGCGCCGGGTCATCCGTAACGGGCGAGTTGTCATGAGCCTTATTTCTGCACTCCTGGCCGGTCGTCGTGCGGCTGAGCGCAACATGACATCCACTGTGAAGGTGTACACCCTGAGCGCCGCAACCCTGAACGAGACGACGGGTAAGTACGCGCCGACTGAGGTTGAGGTGTACTCGGGGCCTGGCAAGATCCAGTTCTTCGACAACGCCTACCCGCAAACACCCGAGGCTGGGGCTCACACGTTCGTTGTAGGCCAACAGACGCTTCACCTTCCCGTGAGCGCTCCAATGCCCGTTGTGGGCGCGCTCGTGAAAGTGACGGCCGACCCTCTGAATCCGCGCCTCTTGGGTCGAGTGTGGCGGGTCACGAACATTCCAGCCAAGTCGCATCAGACCGCGCTTCGGCTCCCTATTGAAGAGGTGACGGCATGAGCAAGGTGGAGTTGGACACGTCCGAGCTTCGCGCTCTTGCGGCTGACATGCGTGCGGTTCCTGAACATCTCGGCCGTCACGTCGCACCTGTTGTCAACCATGGCGCGCAGAACATCAAAGATGACATGGTGTCGGCGATGCGCGGATCGTCGCACTTCAAGTCGCTCGCACGGTCAATCTCATATGACACACATCAGACATCGTTTGCTGGCGATGGTGTCTATGAGGCGGAGATCGGCCCGGATCACGAGCGCGGAGGTGCGCTGGCGAACATCGCGTACTTTGGTGCGTCGCGTGGTGGCGGTGGCCGCGTTGAGGACCCGCAGGCGGCTCTTGACCGCGAGTTGCCGAAGTTTGAGCAGGCAATGGGCGATCTTCTCGAGGACTTACTGTGAGCCGCGCGCATATTGCCGCGATCATGGCGCTTGTGCCGAGCGGGATCGGTAAGCATGACTCTGAGGTGACGGCCGCGAACCCGCCGATGCCTTACGTGGTCGTGCGTGCACCTGGTTTGCGTGATGACGTGCAGTTGACCATCAACGGTCGCTCATACATTCGCGACTTCATCCACGTGACCTATGTCGGAGCGACGGTTGAACAGGCGCGTTGGTGCCAGGAAAAGGTTCGCCCGAAACTCAACCGCGCAAAGACCTCGATCACTGGTTGGCGCGGTCGGCTCACGCTCATTGCGACGACGCCGCTCGATGTTGACCGCGAAGTGATGCTTCCCGGCACCGGGCACCCCGCCTATGTCGTGGATACCTTCCGCTACACCGCTCAGCCGGTCGCTTCCTAATCTTCCGCCGTTTGGCGGGACCCGTGCACTCCACCCATTCACCCCCCGCCCCGCGCTGTCGGGGAAAAACGCAAGGAGTCATCCATGCTGTTCCTCAAGGACGGCACGGAGCGAGTGGTGCATTTCGCCTCCCGCCCTGCCGATGTCGATGCCATCACAACTACTGAGTGGGCCGGAGCGACCGATTATTCGGACTCGCTCGTGAAGCCTCTCAACATCAATTTCGCGGACTCGTCGCGGTTCGCGTTCGCCACGATCAACGTCAAGGGCAACGGTGAGCGTAACGGTCGCACCAATGCGGCTGGGACGCTTCGCATCGTCCGTAAGTACGTTGAGGGTACCAAGCAGCCTGACCCGTCGGCTGACGCTGCGTTTGCCGCGTTTGGCACGAAGGGCGTCGAGGTGAAGCTTGGCGTGTATCGCGGCCCGAAGGAGTACAACGACGGCGCGCTGGTCGCTGGCGACGAGTACGACTATTTCGAGTTCGAGACCGACACCGCGCGCGTGGTGGATGAGGACGAGAACTACATCTGCTACGACGTGCCGCTCGTCTTTATTGGCACCTACGCCGCGCAGAAGCAACTCGTGGGCACGGGCGGGTCGTCATCCGCTGGTGCGTCGAGTTCGGCGGCGTAACCCGACTCCCCCTCGCGTCGTCCTGCACGGGTGGCGGCGCGAGGGGGTCACCCGTGAAGCCTGTGCACCCGTGCGATTGGGAGTTGTTATGTCTGACGTGTTTTCGGAGTTCATGAGTCGCGGCACTGTGCGCCGCGAGGTGGTCACGCTGTATTCGGATCAGGCGGCGATGGCTGAAATGGTGGAGATCGCCTCCATTGTGGATGAGGACAAGGAGTTGTCCGGTGTTGACGCGAAGGCACTCAAGGCGCGGTGGGATGACGCGAAGGGCCGTCGTGATGCGTCGCGTATCACGGTGACACTTGGGCCATTCAGCCCTGAGATTCGCCGCCAGTTGAACCATGACGTTCCGATGCCGAAGGAGCCCCGGCCATTAGGCAGGGGCGCCACTCAAGCCCAGCAGGACGCGCACGATCGAGCGGTCGCAAAATACGTCGAGGACACGCGCGAGGCATTGGTTGCACTCGGCTTCAAGGGGCTCTCCTATGCGATCGAGCGTGTTGAAGGCGCGACTGCTACCCGTGAGCGCAAGTTGAGCGATGATGGCGAGGTCGTTGAGCCTGCAATGACGGAGGTCGAGCTCGAATTGCTCGCACAGACACCCCACGGTGATTCGTGGATCGGCTTGCTCAACTCTGCACTTGACAAGGTGAATCGCCTCACGCCGGAGGTAGACCGTTTTTTATCGCTCGACAGCTCTGGGACCGACCCGGCCTAGTGCTGTCGTTGAACGCGGCTCGCTCCTGGTCGATCCGACCGAGCGAATACTTGGGGCTTCCCCCATCGCGCGAGCGTGACCGTGGCCTCATGGAGGGCCTGCTGCTGCTCGAGCGGCACATCACCGAGACCGGTTATCCAGATTGGCTGACAACCGGCATGGACGCTGTGGGGCGCTTTCGCGTGGAGACGCGCATGGATTACGCGCTTGAACAGTATGAGCGGGCTCACCGCGAGGCATACGCGAAAGGAAGCGAGCCGCCTCCCGGTCAGCGCATGTTTGTGCGCATTGACGGCTAGGCGCGGCGCTCAAAAACGAGGTCGGACGCACCGCCAGCAGGGGTTAGGTCCGTGCGCGAGGTCAGTGTGTAGCCGCGCTCGTGCGCCCCGGCGATCATCGTTTGCGCGTCCGGCGTCTCCATGTTGACGCGGAACTGCACGAGATCCCGCCCATCAAAGTCGCCAAAGAACTCGTGCGCACGCGCAGTGGCTTTCTTGCGCGATTTCTCGCCGAGTGTGAATAGGCCAAAGCCGAGCACCCCGGCGAACACAAAACCGCCGACCACGAGCAACAGCAATAGAACCACTAGCGCTTCCATGCGCTCACCGTAGACCGCGATTCGGAGGTGACGCAATGGCTGACCGGACGATTGTTGTTCGCCTTCGCGCTGAGGTGTCTGATTTCAAGCGTGCGATGGCGGAGGCTGCGTCGGCGTCGGACAAGGCGCTTGGTGCGGCGGATCGCAACGGTCAAAAGATCGATACCGTCCTTGGCCGCATGGTGCAGTCTGCGCAGGTCAATGGGCAGGCGTGGACCACGGCCGGCCAGGCAATGCTCGGCTTGGGTACGGCGATCACGGCTGTTGGTGCGGCGGCGCTCAAAACGGGCATCGCTTACAACACTTTGCAGCAGCAGTCGCGTGCGGCGCTTGGCACGCTGCTGGGTGATGCGCAGGCCGCGAATGCGCAAATGGACAAGCTGGACGAGTTTGCTCGCACGAGTCCGTTTGCGAAGGACGTATTCATTCGCGCTCAACAGCAGATGCTCGGCTTTGGTATTGAGACAAAGAAGGTCATTCCGTATTTGGATGCGGCGCAGAATGCCGTGGCTGCATTCGGTGGTTCGAACTATGACCTTTCCGAGGTTGTGCGCATCATGTCGCAGATTTCGGCGACCTCGAAGATCACTGCGACGGATTTGCGCGAGTTCGGCAACCGAGGCATTGACGCGGCCACCCTTATTGGCTCGCAGATGAACATGACGGGTGCTGAGATTCGTGAGGCGATTACGGCGGGCACTATTGACGCGCAGGCCGCTCTCGACGCTTTGGCCGCTGGTATGCAGGAGCGTTTTGGTGGTGCGGCTGCCGGCGTGAAGAGCACGTTTGTTGGCGCGATGGACCGCGTGAAGGCCGCGTGGCGCGATCTCGCGTCGGAGTTCGCTACACCTCTCATTGACCCTGATGGCGGCGGGCTGCTGGTCGAGTGGATGAACAACCTTGCCGACGTGATGCGTGCGGTGCAGGGCCTGCCCGATTGGGTCAAGACGACGGCCGTTGCGTTCGGGGCGATTGTTGCAGTCGGCGCTTTGTTGTCCGGCACGTTCCTCGTCTTGACCCCGCGCATTGTTGCGACGTACACCGCGTTCCAACAGTTGTCGATTATTGCGCCGCGCGCGGCCACGGCTATCAGGGTGGCATCGACGGCGTTTGGTGCGATCAGCGCCGTTCTCGCCGTTGCCACGGCCGCATTCAGCCTGTACACGCTTGGCACATCGAAGTCTCAGAAGGCGAATCAAGCGCTCGTTGACTCGCTCGATAAGGCGACCGGTGCGCTCACTGAGAACTCGCGCCAAATCGTGTACAACTCGCTTGTCTCGTCTGGGGCTGTGGACGCCGCGAAGAAACTCGGTGTGAACCTCGAAGACTTGACCGATGCGGCGCTGGGGAACGCTGAGGCTCAGGCGCGAGTAACCGCGCAGATCGATGCGTACCGGCGGGCCAACATTGATTCGCTCGAGACGCAGAGTGAGTTGTCTCGCGCTCTGCCTAAGTACTCAACGCTGGTCAACATTGTCTCAGATGCGATCGGCAAGCAGAACGATGAGGTCAACAAGGCCGTTGGCGCCTTCAACGACGCCAAGGAAGCCCAACTCAAGTCGGCCGACGCAACCGAGGAAGTGGTGGCTGTCACCGATGAGGCGCGCACTGCTGTAGAGCTCTATAACGAGGCGTTGAAGGAGCAGATCGACCTTGCGCGCCAGGCGTCGGGGGTTGCACTTGATGAATGGGACGCCCTCACCAAGTACGCCGAAGCGGTAAACGTTGCGACCGTCGCACTGTATGACGAGAACGGCGTCCTGATTGAGGTCAATCAGACTCTCGATGAGAACACGAAGATGGGCCGCGAGAACCGCGACGCGCTCGCGGACATCGCCGACGCGACGTGGGACTGGATCGATTCGGGTGTTGCCGCTGGCGTCACCACGGGTGAACTCAACGACCGCATGAACGAGGGTCGGCAGGCATTCATTGACGCCGCCACGCAAATGGGCCTCACGTCCGAGGAGGCGGCGGCGCTTGCGGATCAGATGAACCTCATTCCGTCGGTGATTCACACGAAGTTTGAGACGCCCGGTTTGCAGACAGCGCTCGATCAGGTGCGGGCGCTCAACGCTGAGGTGAAGAAGTCGCAAGGCTCCACCCGCTACACCGTTTCCGGCTACAACACGACAGGCGGCAGCACGTTCGCTGATGGTGGCCCTGTTTTCGGCCCCGGCACTGGCACGTCTGACTCGATTCCTGCGTGGCTGTCGAACGGTGAGCACGTTTGGACGGCGCGTGAGGTCGCTGCGGCGGGCGGTCATGGCGCGATTGAGGACTTGCGGCGTGCGGTCGTGCGCGGCTATGCGACTGGTGGCGGTGTCGGCGTGGTAGCCCCTGTCGCCTCCCGCTCCGACTCATCCCCTCTCACTGCCTCGCTTTCTGACTATCAGATTGCCCAGGTTGTGGATGGTGTGGCTCGTGCGGTGAGGACGGGTGCGCGTTTGTCGCTTGATGAGTTGGCTTCCACTTTGACGCTTGCTGGTCAGCAGGGAGGGGCGGTCTGATATGGCGCATGTTACTCGCAGCAATACGGCCAACGGTGGCACGTCGTATTTTGACCTCATTATTTCGGTTACCTCGATCTCCGACGCTTCTTATACGGTTCGCGGGGAACTCTGGCTCACGTCGAACAATGTGGTTGACGGGTCGAACAGCCTTGCAGTGAGCGGCAACTGGTCGCGCTCGGGAACGCTCGCGTTGAACGGTGCCTACTCCGCGACTCCGGTGTGGGAGAGCTTCATCGTTGTGTCTCGCGCATATGGCGCGGCCACCCCCCTCAGTGTGACGGCGGTGTGGTCGGGGGTTGAGTATTGGGGAACCACGCTTTCGGCAACGTCGGACTATTCTGTCCCGGCTCGCCCGTATTCAGCGCCTGCCGCACCTACGAGTGTGACGGCGACACGTGTCAGCAATACACAGCACACGGTGGCGTGGACGAACAACTCAACGGGTGGCACCGGCACGTCAGCTCCGTACTTGTCTCAGCGCGTTCAGCGGTGGGACAACGCTGGCGGCTCGTGGGTGACGATTGCTGACGGCGTGTCAGGTTCGGCGTCGTCGTACACGGACAACACCACTGTTGCGAATCGTCGCTACCAGTATCGGGTGGTCGCGGTCAACACGACGGCTTCTACGACGTCTGCGGCGTCGAGCGCCGTGCAGACGACACCTGCCGCGCCCACGAGTGTGTCGGCGGCGAAGTCTGGCACTGACATTGTTGTGACGTTCACTGAGGGCCAGTCGTCTGGCATGAACGTTCAGTTTGAGGTGTACGACAAGCCTAATGGGGGCGCTCGGACACTGCTCGCAACAGTCAGCTCGGGGCTTGGCACGTACACGCACACGTCCCCTAACGCGGCTCAGACACACCAGTATGAGGTGCGCGCCAAGTCCACTGTTGGCGCCACGTTGTACTCGGGCTATGTCGCGTCGGGTGTGGTCCAGCTTCTCACCGCGCCGAACGCACCTACTGGCTTGTCGCCTAATGGTGTTGCCGCCGATGCGGGCGAGGGTGCGACGTTGGCGTGGACCCATAACCCTGTGGACACGACGGCGCAAACGAAGTTTCAGGTCCGCCACCGCAAGTCGGGCGGCTCGTGGACAACGGTCACGGCTGTCACATCTGCCACGTCCTCGTGGACATTGACGGGTGGGACGTATGCGTCGGGCGATTCGGTTGAGTGGCAGGTGCGCACGTGGGGTGCGGCCACGACTGGCGGTTCGGACGGTACGGGCGCTTCGCCGTGGTCAGCAACCGCGACGGTCGCGATGTCAACGCGCCCCACGGTCACGTTGAGCGCTCCTGGTGCAACAGTCACGTCTGCAACAGTGACAGCGGAGTGGGCGTTCTTTTCGGCGGCGTCAGCAACGCAGGCGGCGTGGCGTGCAACGTTGTCCAACGGTGGCGGCGTGATCGAGACGATCTCCGGCGCTGGTGCGACTGACTCTGTGACTTTCACGACGCTGGTCGCCGACGGTGCGTCGTACACCGTCGCGGTGGAGGTGCAGGACTCGGCGGGCTTGTGGTCACTTGCTGACACCGCTCCGTTCGATGTTGAGTACCTGCCCCCTGCCGCAGTGACGGCGACGGTCACATTCGATGAGGAGACGGGCCGCGCCTACATTCAGACTGAGGCGGACGGCACTGTCGAGGATGTCACCGATGAGGTGGCGGCAATAGACATTCAGCGTCGCATCGGCGGTGGTGAGTGGGTGACGATCTTCACGGGCCTCGAGCCGAACACCCTGACGTATGACCCGATGGCTCACATTGTGGGCGAGTCTGAGTACCGCATCATCGGCTACTCAGCCATTGGTGCTGCCGCGACGAACACACCCGTCACCCTCACGGTGGACACACAGTATTCGTATGTGACGTTCGGGCCTGGCATGTCCGGCTCGGCGCGGCTTCTTGGTGGTCAACAGTTCGGGCGTGAGGCTGGTCGTGAACGTGCATTGGTGCAACTCGCGCACACGAACCGCCCCACACTGCTCGTTGGCGACGCCCTGACGGATCGTCTGCAAGTGCAAGGCGCGACGGTGGTCGGCCTCACGTCGAGCTTCGATGATTTTGCTGAGGCGGCGCAGGCGGGCACGATTGTTGGTTGGCGCGACTCCACTGGCCTGCGCATCGAGCACGGCTCAATCTCGCCTGTCACGGGCGTGTCGTCATGGGTGATCCTTGGCGATGTTGCGTTCACCATTGATGAGGTCGCGGCGTGAGCGTGTTGACCGGGCATCGCCGCCAAGAGTGGACGTATGAACTGCTCGACCGAACTGGCGCGGTCCTTGGCCTGCTGACGGGCGCACGTCCCGGCGGCCGACTGACCTGGACTGCGAACCAGTCGGTGAAGGGTCGCGGAGACATCCTGTATTTGCGTGACGGCCAAGACGTTGACTGGTTGACGGCACGCATCCGTATCACGTTGGCCGTGCATCCGCTCGATGGTGGCGAGCCCGTGCAGATCGGCATGGGCGTGTGGGTGCCTCACGTGTCGGAATGGACGCACGCCCCCACTGGTGCGACGGCGAAGATTCCGCTGCTGTCGCGCGAAACAATCCTTGCGCGGCAAGGCATCCCGCACACGTACTCGCTCGCGGCCGGCACGAACATCGCTCAGGCTGTGCGAGATCTGATTACCGGTGCGGGTGAACCGGTCGGTGCGATCAGCGACTCCGATGCGGTGCTTGCCGTAGACCGCGTGTGGGAGCCGCACACGTCACGTCTGCGCATCATCAATGACCTTGCGATCGCGGGAGGCTTCTTCTCCCTGTTTTCGGACAGTCGCGGCCAGTACCGCCTTGAACCGTCCACGCGCGCCAGCACCCGTCCGATTGCTTGGCGCTTCGACGGTGAAACGCGCGTCATTGTGCCGACCTACCCACACGCGCGGGACTTGAACGTCCCCAACGTGGTGCCGGTTCGGGCACGCGCGGAACATGACGAGGACCCACTCACTGCCGTGGCGCGCAATGACGACCCGAACTCTCCACTGTCAACAGTGCATCGCGGCGAGGTGTGGGCCGATGTTGAAGATGTTGATGCCGCCGACTTGGGAACGTTGGAAGCGTATGCGGCGCGACGGCTGACGGAGCATATGTCGGTCGCTGGGGCTGCAACGGTTACCGGCCTCACGTTGCCGGTGTGGTTCAACGACGCCGTTGAGTTTGAGGACTCGGCTAACGGTGTGAGTGGCCGTCACATCATCACGTCACGGACTGTGGAGTTGTCCGCGTCGGGGCTGTCGGAGTTGACATTGCGGGAGGTCATCAGTGACTGATCTTGTGGCCGCGTTCACACCGAAAGCACCGCCGCGTGGGTCGCGTCTTGTGTGGGCGGTTGTCACACAAACGTCACCGCTGCGGGTGCGTGTTGCAGGCGAGACGGACCCGCTCAACATCACGCCGACGACGTTGGTCGCTGACCTTGACGTCAATGACGTTGTGCGGATGGAGATTTCGCCTGTTGGTCAGGCGGTCATCATCGGCCGTCAGGGAGGCCAGGCGATCCACCCGAACCTCCTCGTCAACGGTGGCTTCCGGGTGAATCAGCGGGGGGCAACGTCCGGCGCGAGCGTCACGGCGGGCGCTTACTTCCTCGACCGCTGGCGCGCGGGGACTACGGGCTCGTTCACGTGGTCGGATTCGGGCGGCGTGCGCACTGTCACCATCCCATCGGGCGCGACTCTGGAGACGGAACTAGAGGCGACCGACTTCCCCGCCGACACCTACACGCTTTCATGGCCGGGAACGTCTCAGGCCGCGCTCTACAACTCTAACGACTCCGAGCCGACCCTGGCGACGTCGCCAGTCACGGTCGCCCTTGACGGCACCAACGACGTGACCGCAGTGTTCGGCCCGGGCACCGTGGTGGGCAAGGTCAAACTAGAGCGTGGCGCGGTCGCCACACCCTTCACGCCTCGCCCGCTTGGTGAAGAGTTGGCGTTGTGTCAACGGTACTATCAGCGCTTCCAGGCCGGGTCAACGACTGACCGTTTCGGGCTCGGGTACGCATTCAGCACTACGGGTGCCCGCGTCGTGGTCCCCCTGCTGACGCGGATGCGTATTGGCGCGCCCACGCTCACATTCAACAGCTTGCGTCTTACTGACGCCGTGAACCTTCACACCGTGAGCGACCTGACGCTCGGTTCGGGGAGTGGCTCAAACGCCCACCAAGTTCGGGCCACATCAACGGGGTTGACACAGTTTCGTCCATACGACCTGCTTGCCAACTCGACGGACTCATACATCGCTTTCGATGCGGAGTTGTGATGACTGCAAACGAGTATCAGGAGATGCAGGGCGGCGTTGTCCGCCTCACCGATGGGGCCTTCATCCCTGACAGTGATGACAACCGCGACTGGCGGGCGTATCAAGAGTGGCTGGCTGAGGGCAACACCCCGGACCCTGCCCCCGATCCCCAGCCGGACCCGGACGCGATTGCGATTGCAGAAGCCCGCGCATCCGGGTTGGAGAAGATCGAATCTGCTGCCGGACTGACCCCCGAAGAGAAGATCGCCCTATTCGGAGCGACCGCACTGTAAGCCTGACCGAACTCAGCCCCGCCACCGTGCGGGGCTTTTTCATTGGAGGAATCATCATGGCCCGCAAGATCATCACCGGCACTCGCTGGCTTGAAGCCGTCGCCGCCGACTCATACGCACGCATGATCGCTGCCGGATGTCCAGGCGGTGTCACCGACGCTGGCCGCGACCCCCAGGCTCAGATCAACCTTTTCTTGGCGCGGTACAAGCCTCAAGCGACCGGCTCTGGCCCTTACGGTGATGTGCGTCGCTGGCGCGGCACCCGGTATGTGCGCGTGTCGGCCGCTGGACCTGTCGGCGTGCCTGGCACGTCACGCCACGAATCCGGTCTTGCACTCGACCTGCCAGAACCGGCACGCACATGGGTCCGCAGTCACGGTGCCGCCTATGGCTGGATCGGCGGCATCGTCAAAGGTGAGCCGTGGCATTTCGAGTATCAGGTGGCGCGTGACACTAAAGCCCCGAAGCCTGCCACGACCGGCACTGACGCCCTGCCGTTGCGCAAAGGTTCCGCGGGTCCGCGCGTCGGTCGCCTCCAAGCCGGCCTACGCAAGACATTCCCCGCCTACGCAAAGTCGGTCAGCGTCAAGCGCGGCGTGCTGATCGCAGTGGACAACATCTACGGCGACCAAACCGACGCATGGGTGCGAGAGTTCCAGCGCCGCGTCGGAATCACGGTTGACGGCATCGTCGGCCCGGTCACCATTGGCAAACTCGCTGGCTTCGGAATCACGGTGTAACCCGTCATGGCCGCGCCGACGACCGTGGAGCAGTTGACGACCGAGCTGGCGAAAGTTGAGGGCGCCTTGAAGAACGAAATCACAGCGCTTCGAGGCGACGTGCAAACCCTCACCGCCGAACTCAGGCTCGACCGCGAGACGCGCACACACGCAGAGGCGATCCACGACGCCAAACACGCCGACTACGAGCGGCGACTGCGCTTCCTCGAACGCGCCGTATGGATCGCGGCAGGCGCGGGGACAATCCTCGGCGGTGGCGCCGGGGCGTTGCTTGGCTCATAGGCCCATTGAAACTGGAGGTTCAACATGGGGCTCAAGGCATCACTGGCAGCAGGACCGCCGCCGGACCCACGTAGCCGTTGCGCGGTGCGCGACTGGCTCGAAGGTCAGTCTGACGACGACCGTGCGGCCTTTGCTGAGGTCGCCGAGAAAGCACGCGGACACCTCGGCGGCTGGAACATGCGCAAGTTGAGCGACGTGTGTGCCGCAAACGGGTTGTCAGTGAAATACGACAGGCTCGCCAAACACCTGCGCGGGGATTGTCCCTGTGGGCCTCGCGGATGACCTGCGGGCGACTGCACACAAAATGCAGACGCCTGCGAAGGTGCTGACATTCGACATTGAAACGCGGCACGCCATCTATGCATCGTTTGGACCCAAAGTGCGTGGTGGGTGGATGGGCAAGGGCAAGCAACTGATCCGCTCATCGACAATGTTCTGGGCCGCCAAGTGGTATCACGAAAGCAGGGTGCTGTCAGAGTCCATCGCGCACGAAGATGTGATGTTCCTAAAGCCCGAGGACACGCCTGGGTACGCGGGAATGATGGAGAGCTTGCGTGACTTGCTCGACAAGGCCGACATCGTGAGCACCTACAACGGCGACCGCTTCGACATTCCCCGGGTGCGCGGCGAGTTCAAGCGCCTGGGACTAAGGCAGCCGTTGCCGTTCGCGTCACTGGATCTCATCAAGACGATTCGCACAATGGGATTCGACTACAACAGCCTGCAAGAGGCCGCCGAAGCGGTGGGGCTCGGGGGCAAGGTCCAGCACCAGGGCGAGTCGCTATGGCTTGACTGCCTGCGCGGAGACGAAAAGGCGTGGCGCGTCATGACCAAGTATGGCCGTCGCGACGTCGTGCTCACGGAGCAGGTTGCGGATGCCTACCGCCCCGAAATCAAGGGGCACCCCAACCTCAACCTTTGGTCATTCGACGCGCAAGGCAACCCAGTTGAGTGCTGCGTCAACTGTGGGCATACAGAGTTCGTGCCGGTCGCCAAGGGCAAAGTCACTCCACAGACGCGCTACGGCACGATGGAGTGCGCGGCGTGTCATGCGCCGATGCGCCGATCGTATGTCAAAGCGAGGACGACGATTCGGAGCGCCAGATGAGTCGCACCGACAAAGACCTGCCGTGGAAACTGGGTGGGAGCCGCCACAAGTATTGGACCAGTGACAAGCATCACGCATGGTTCACCCGTGACATACGCCGCCGTATCCGCAAGAAAGCGAAAGCGACATTGCGACGCGGCGATGAGCCACCGCCGCGTGACCCGCTCGAGCACGAGTATTTCGACTAATCAAGCCTGAACCCTGGATGCCTCCACATCAAGGGTTCAACCTGGCCCCTGCCGCCGTGCCGGGGGATGTCCACCAGTGCGCCCCCTGGGGCGAAGCGCGGCCATAGCGCGGTAGGGGAGTTCGGTCGTCCCCGTCGGCCTCATATGCCGAAGATCGCAGGTTCGAATCCTGCCCGCGCCACGAGTGATTACAAGGAGGAACCCTATGTCCATTCTCATTGATGTGATCCCGGCGCAGTATCGCCGGTACGTGTATGCAACGTTCGCGCTCGTCGGCCTCGTGCTTGGTGCTGCCCAGGTCGCGGGCGCTGACGTGGCTGTGGCGCTTGCCGTGTACAGCTTCGTCGGCACGGCGCTTGGCCTCACCGCCTACGCCAACACCCACAAGGTTGAGGTGTACGAGTTGGAGTCCACCGACTGACCCAACAACGCAAAACGCCCCCGTCTCCCACCGGTTCGCCGGGCAGGGAGGCGGGGGCTTTTTGGCGTTTACGGCCGTGCGGAATGGGTCACAGGCTTACATATAGGCCTACAAGTCGTCGCGGTTGGGGCGAAATCGGGACATTTTGTGCGTGGGCCAGGTGGGGCTTGAACCCACGACCGACGGATTATGAGTCCGCTGCTCTAACCGGCTGAGCTACTGGCCCGTGAACAGAAGGTTAGTGCCGTCCGTCGTATGCCGATTCCCCATGCTGGTGGAGGTCGAGTCCTTCTTCCTCCGCCTCCGGCGTCACCCGGAGACCAATGACGGCCCGAAGCACCATCGCGATGAGCCACGAAGCGATGAAGGAGAACGCACCGACGGCGAGCACGGCAACCGCCTGTTTGCCGAGAAGAGCGCCGCCTCCCCCGTTCATGAGTCCAACACCAAGCGTCTCGTCTCCGTCAATAAGGCGAGCAAAGAGGCCGATGAACATCATCCCGAGCGCTCCGCCCACGAGGTGCAGCGATAAGACATCGAGCGCGTCATCGACTCGCGCACGAGCCATCAGGCGCACCACCAGGAATGTGGCACCGCCTGCCACAAAGCCAAGAAGCAACGAGGCGAACGGGTCAAGGAAGCCTGCCGCAGGAGTGATCGCGACGAGCCCCGCAATTGCCCCACGCGCGGCCCCGCTTGCACTTGCCTTGTTGACGAGGCGCTTTTCGATCATGAGCCAACCGGCCATGCCGCCCACTCCCGCGACGTGAGTGGCGAGAGCGGCCGACGCTGCCACACCGTTCGCGCTCAGAGCGGCGCCTGCGTTGAGGCCCACCCAGCAGCACCACAAAAGGGAGAAGCCAATGAGCGCTACAGGAAGGTTGTGTGGGCGGACATGCCCTTGTGCTCGGTCCCGCCGTGGTCCGAGGGCGAGCGACAATGCGAGGGCCGACGCCCCTGCACATGGGCCAACAAGGGCGCCACCGGCGAAGTCGAGCCCGCCCCACGCCGCCAGCCAGCCATCGGGGGCAAGCGTCCAGTGCACGACAACTGGGGCGACGGTTGCCGACCACAACGCGAGGAAGGCGAGCATCGCGCCAAACTTCATCCGCTCTGCGGCCGCACCGACGATGATGGCGCCCCCAAAGATCGCCACCGCGATGTGAAAGAGCGCAAACGCGATGGGTGGCACATCTGCCACCACCGCCGAGGACTCAGCGATGGTCGCGAGGCCAGCGTGGTCGAGATTCCCGACCAAGCCGACCCCGGCGTCAGCCCCAAAGGCGAGACTGAATCCAACGAAGACCCACGTGATGGACACCGCGATGACGGCGGCGAGACCGTACATCACCATCGAGAGCGTGTGCCGCGCGCGCAGCCGGCCAGCGTAAAACAGCACGAGCGCCGGTGTCATGAGGAATACGAGCACCGTGGAGAGCAACAGCCAAGCAGATTCACCTTGGTGATCAACAGCCATGTTGCACCCTTCGCCGTTGTCGTGTTGCCACGCTACCGTGGTCATTGCGCCGCGCGCGATCGTGTACAGTTTCTTCGGTCCGCGAGGATAGATATCCCGCTGATCCCCCGTAGCTCAATTGGCAGAGCATTCGACTGTTAATCGAAGGGTTACTGGTTCGAGTCCAGTCGGGGGAGCCACCTTCTTGGGCCTTATTCCGCACGTAGCGAACGCCGCCGCGTCTCAAGTGCGGTGATCTCTCCAAAGATCCGCCAGTACTCCTCCGTGCCCTCGCCCGCGCGCTGCATCGATCCGCGCAGTTCCCCCACACGCCGGGTGAGGTGAGCATCAAGCACCTTGGCAAGGATGGTCCGTGCGTAGAGCCCGAGAGTTTCCGCCTTGTCATGCGGAAGCGGCGTCACGGCCAGTCCGTTGATGGTTGAGGCAAGCTCTTCGGGCGCCTGAGCGATGACCTGTCCAATCCAGCCCGCGCCCGACTCTCGCACTCCCCCTGCGGCGCTGATCGCCGCGTAGATCGTGCGGTAGGCCGGCGTGACATAGGCCTCGGGTGGCAGTTCATCAGTGATGGCGAGAGCCTCGGCATCGCCCCGCACCGCGTCGGATGCTTGGAAAAGGACGCCGAGCGACAATGCTTCCGCACGCACCATCGGGTCGCGGTTGTCGATGCGAGCGGACGGCGTCACGTGCGGGGCCGCGTCCGACGCTGGCGCCCCTGGACGCTGTTGCCCTCCCCTCGCACGGGTCACCTCGGCAAGGACGGCCTCCACCTCCATGCCAAGCCAGCCAGCGAGCTGACGGCCGTATTCAGGCCGGAGTGCGCGGTCGCGGATGCGCGCGACGACGGGTGCCGCTGCCCTCAGAGCCGCCACACGGCCCTCCGGCGTATCGAGATCATGGGCGGCAAGCTGCGTGCGGATGACAAACTCAAAGAGCGGCACACGCGCGTCGAGCAGCGCACGGACGGCAGCGTCGGAGCGGTGTTGACGGATGTCGCACGGGTCCATCCCTTCGGGATCGACGGCGACAAAGGTCTGCGCCAGGAACTGCTGGTCAAGCGAGAACGACTTGAGCGCCGCGTTTTGCCCTGCTTCATCTCCATCAAAGGTGAAGATGACGCTCGCGCCGCCAGCACCCACCTTGAGCTGGGCCGATCCCGTGTCACCCATGAGTCGGCGTACCACTTTGACGTGCTCCTCGCCAAAAGCAGTGCCGCATGTCGCCACCGCGTTGGTGACGCCTGCAAGGTGACACGCCATCACATCGGTATAGCCCTCGACCACCACCGTGGTGCGCTCGGTGCGGATCGACGTCTTCGCCTGGTCGATTCCGTAGAGGACGGTCGCCTTCTTGTAGAGCTGCGTCTCGGGGGTGTTGAGATATTTGGGGCCCTGGTCATCCTCGAGCAAACGCCGTGCACCAAAGCCGATGACCTCACCCGTCACATCGCGGATCGGCCACACGAGCCGCCCACGGAAACGGTCGTAAAGGCCGCGGTTGCCTTCCGAGAACATTCCGGTTGCACGCAGTTCCTCTTCCGTGAAATTGCGGCCGCGCAGGTGGTCGAGCAACGTCGACCACCCCGCTGCTGCAAAACCAACCCCGAACTGCTCTGCAGCCTTGCGATCAAATCCACGTTCGGTGAGAAAGTCTCGACCGATCTGCGCCTCGGGCGAGCCGAGCCGCTCCTGGAAGAACTCGGCCGCGATGCGATGAGCCTCAAGCAGGCGAGTCCGTGACGTGCCGGCAGCCTCACGCCGTTGGCTGCCCGCCTCATATCGCAAGGTGACGCCAGCGCGCGGGGCGAGGTATTCAACCGCCTCGACAAAGCTCATCCCATCGAGCTTCATGACAAACTCAATGACGTCGCCACCCTCGCCGCAACCAAAGCAGTGGTAGCGACCCACAGAGGGACGCACGTTGAACGAGGGCGTGCGCTCGTCGTGGAACGGGCACAAGCCCTTGAGGGTGCCTACGCCAGCAGGCTTGAGCGCCACGTGCTCCCCCACAATTTGATCAATGGGCGCGCGCTCACGGACGGCTGCGATGTCGTCCCTGTTGATCGTGCCTGCCACAGGTCACACTCTAGGCTCCGCGCCACGGCGGCCGCACCGCTGCATTGTTGCTGAGCGCGGACACCAACCGTGGGCTGTGTTCCGGTCTGTAGGCTGTCACACAGAACAGAAGGGACGTGACTAGTGAGGGTCGATGCCTTCCTCGCCGATTCAGCCGAGGTCGTCAATAACAAGATCTATGCGCTTGGCGCCGGATGGAACACGATCTTTGTACGCGGCTTTCCCGCTATGCACCGCCGCCTCACCGTGGCCGCCGTCGTGCACGTGCCGTTCACGGACACCAACACGCCTCACCGCTTCGAGCTGCGCCTCGAAACGGAAGACGCCAAACCGTACCCCGTAGGTGTGCGCATGGGTGAAGATGGCAAGCCCGAGCCCATTCCTGCTTTGGGTGGTGACTTCACGCTTGGCCGACCGCCCACGCTCGTTGATGGCGAGGAGCAGGTTGCGTGCTTCGCCTTCGCAGTGGACGGAATGCGCTTTCTCGAAGCGACACGGTTCTCGTGGATCATCTCGATTGACGGCGAAGAGGCAACTCGCCTGCCGATGCGCGTCCAATTTGCTCAGTAAGGCGGAGTCGCAGCAGTCATGACCGACGCGTTTCTCAACGTCATCTACCCTGGCGTCCTCATCGCCAGCGCCGTGCTGTTCCTCGCTGGGCTCGCCAGCCTCGTGGCAATCCGCATGCACAAGCCGCTCACCTGGGTTGTCTCCGCATTTTGGGCCGTCACCGCACTTGAGGTTCTTGTCATCATCGGCGCGGTCGTGACCGGCAATATCCCTGTGGTGATGACGGTCGGTTACATCCTCGCCGCTCTTGCGCTCTTGCCCCTGCTTGGCATCTCACGGCTCGGCGACCCAGAGGCAGCCTCGAACGATCCCAACCGTCCGGTGCTGCAGCCGGATCAGATGGCGCGCGTCGACGGTGTGGCCGCCATGATTGTTGCGATCGCTGCTGCGGTTGTCGCCTGGCGGGTTGCCGAGATCATTGAAGCAGCGGCGTGAACGCGCTCGCTCGCATCTCCTTGATTCTCGCGTATGCGGTGTTGGCGCTCGCCGCCATCGGTCGGTCGTCGTATCAGATCGGCACCAAGTTCAACGAGGCGCCTCTCGCCTACTCTGTATCCGCTGTGTCCGCCGTGCTCTACCTCGTCATCGCTATCGCTTTGTGGAAGGGCAATGAGCAGTTTGCGCTTCTTGGCACGAGCATTGAACTCGCTGGCGTCATCGTCGTAGGCACGCTTGGCTACGTTGAGTCGGCGTGGTGGCCCGATGAGACGGTGTGGACCGGCTACGGCTCCGCTTATGGTTGGGTCCCTCTCGTTTTGCCGGTCCTCGCTCTGTGGGCGCTGTTGAGATCACGCGGGGCTACACGACAGGCCGCTGCCTCCTAGACTTCAACGCTTGCGAGGCTTCGCCACATAACGGTGGTGCCAGTCGTACGCAGACTTATCGGTGAGCGATGCCACCTGGTCCACAGCAATGCGGAAGCGAGCCGCATCATCGGCCGCGTCACGCCATGCGGCTGCGAAGTGCGGCTCGAAGGCGTCAGGCCCGCGGTCGGCGAGGGCATGGACGAGCTCGACGAGTCGGAGCCGTTGCGCACGGTACGCCGGTTTCCGCTCCCGTGGCGCCATGAGGAAATGCACCGCCACGCCTTTGAGCACAAGGATCTCGGCCTCGGTTTCGGGAGGGACGACGAGTGCACCCGTGTGTCTCATGAACGGCCCCGGACCGTATTCATCCTGGGTCGCCTGCGCGATTGATGTCGCCATCCGCCCAATGAGTTGGCTCGTCATGTCTTTGAGCAGGGCGAGCGCGCGATGGGAACCGTCGTACTCCTCCGTCCACCATGGCTGTGCACGCAGGCGGGCCAAAGCGTCGGCCAATTCCTCGCGCTCACCCCGGCCGTACCACTCGTAAACGTGGTCGAAGACCTCATTGGCTTGGCCGGGGTCACTAAGGACACGCAACGAGACCTCGTTGTGGACAATCGAATCCTCGACATCGTGCACTGAATAGCCGATGTCGTCGGCGACGTCCATCACTTGCGCTTCAAAACTTGGTGCACGCTCCGGTGCCCCCTCGCGAAGCCACGTGAAGACCTCGAGATCGTCCTCATACACGCCAAACTTCCGCGTGGGCCTGCCATCGGCTCTCGTGGGTGCTTCGTTCTCTCGCCACGGATACTTCACGCTCGCGTCAAGCACCGCCCGGGTGAGATTGAGGCCGACGCTGGCGCCCGTCTCGGGATGCACGGACTTTGGCTCGAGCCGAGTGAGCAGGCGCAGCGTCTGTGCATTTCCCTCGAAGCCACCGATATCGCGAGCGGCTTCGTCGAGAGCGCGCTCCCCATTGTGTCCAAAGGGCGGGTGGCCGAGATCGTGAGCGAGGCACGCCGCGTCCACAACGTCGGGGTCGCAACCGAGCGCCTTTCCAAGCCCGCGGCCCACTTGCGCCACTTCAAGAGAGTGCGTGAGGCGCGTTCGCACAAAGTCCCCGCTGCCCGCACCGAGCACCTGAGTCTTTGCGCCAAGGCGTCGAAGGGCACTCGAATGCACAATGCGCGCTCGATCACGCTCAAATGGAGTGCGCGCCGCCTGCTTGGGCGGCTCTGGAACAAAGCGCTGGACATCCGCGAGGCTGTATCCGGGCGTCGCATCAGTCACGTCTCGATGCTAGCCGCCCGAGACTGACAATTCCGCCTCCTGCAAGCGGCGCTCGAGGTCTGGCGTGATCTCGCGGGTGTCAAGCCACCCTTCTGGACACGCGGGCTGGCGCGCGGTGCCCTGCCGCCCCCTCGGGCCTTCCGCTTCCTCGCCTGGGTATGGTGACGCGAGGTCCATCGAGTCAAGCAAGGCGCGCAACTGGTCAAGCGACTCGACGAGCCCCAGATTGCGGCGAGTCTCGCCACCAACCGGATACCCCTTGAGATACCAGGCCATATGCTTGCGGATTTCTCGCATCGCACGGCCTTCATCACCATCGAAGTGGTCGACCATCAGTTCGCCGTGGCGGTAGATCGTGTCAGCAACATGACCCAGGCCGGGGCGTACTCGATCGGAGCGGCCGTCAAAGGCGGCCTGAAGATCAGCAAAAAGCCAGGGCCGTCCCATGCACCCGCGGCCAACGACCACGCCATCGCATCCGGTCCGCTCGACCATCTCCACAGCGTCCTCGGCGGACCAGATATCCCCATTGCCGAGCACAGGGACAGTGCGAACGGCGTCTTTGAGGCGCGCGATCGAGTCCCAGTCGGCATGCCCGCTGTAATAATCAGCGGCAGTCCGCGCATGGAGAGCGACCGCCGCTGCGCCTTCCCCCTCGGCCATGACGCCCGCGTCAAGGTATGTGAGATGACTGTCGTCAACACCCTTGCGCATCTTGACAGTGACCGGGATGCCGAAGGGCTCCGCAGCACGCACCGCCGCGCGGACGATGTCGCGAAACAGATCGCGCTTCCAGGGCAGCACAGCGCCTCCGCCTTTGCGCGTGACTTTGGGAACGGGACAGCCAAAGTTCATATCGATGTGATCGGCGCGTTCCTCCTCGGCAATCATCCGCACGGCCGCGCCAATTGTGGCCGGATCAACGCCATAGACCTGGACGGAGCGCGGCGTCTCATCGGGATCGTGCGCGATGATGCGGAGGCTTTCAGGAGTGCGCTCTACAAGCGCTCGCGACGTCACCATTTCCGCGACGTACAGCCCGCCGCCATGCTCACGGCACAAGCGTCGGAAGGCCGCATTTGTCACGCCTGCCATCGGTGCGAGCACCACAGGTGTCTCGACGCGCAAGGGACCGATCTGCAACGGCGGCAGCAGGCGACTCGGCGCAGAGGTGGGGACGTTCATTCCTCCATTGTCGCCGAAGACTCGTCGTCGATCTGCTCGGCAACGTGCGCGGCCACCTGAGCCGCGACCTGGGCGGTCGCCCGCACTGGCGCTTTGACAGAGTCGCCCGCGACAACGAGAGCGCCTATCAGCGTGGTGAGCGGCACCGCAAGCACAAGGCCAATCGAGCCAACGAGGGTGCGGACCACTTCCTCAGCGATATCCGATGAACTGAGCGTGACGCCCAAGCCTTGTCCGTAAAGCGAAATGAACATGAGGGTTGGCAGAGCGGCGCCCACATAAGCAAAAGCGATTGTGTAGACCGTGGAGGCAATGTGATCGCGGCCAATGCGCATTCCACGCACAAAGAGCGACCACCAGTTGAGGTCCGGCCGCGCGGTACGCAACTCCCAGACGGCCGACGCTTGGGTCACCGTGACGTCGTTGAGGACGCCAAGTCCGGCAAGGACGATGCCGCACACGACGACTCCTTGGAGCGAGACACCCCTCGAGAAGAGCTCAAGGTGGGCGCCGTCTTCATTCCAGAATCCCAACAGCTTGCTCGATGACACTGCCCATGCGGCGAGGGCCGCAGTGACAGCGAGACCAGCAAGTGTGCCGAGGTATGCGGTCGTCGTGCGCGCATTTGGACCATGCGCTAGATAAAGAAGGACAAAGAGGGCGCCGGCTCCTGTCACGAGACCGACGACGAGCGCGTTCCCGCCACCAAACAGCGCCGGCACGGTGAAGAACATGACGATGCCAAAGGCGGCGACGAGCCCGAGCAAGGCCCCGACCCCTCGCCACCACGCAACAGCGATGACAAGCACCACGTAGATGATCGCAAGAATGAGCATTGACGCGCCGCGCTCGTAGTCGGAGAACCCGAGTTGACCGTCGGGAAGCTCAAGAGCCCGAACGGTGTCGCCTACAGCAAGCGGAAGCGTCGGGTCGTCGAGCGTCGCCATCGGTCGCTCGCCGCGTTCCTCTTCGCCGTCGATTGTCGCGAGAACCGTGCCATCGCTGTCGACCGCCGTGATGGTGGCAGATACCCAACGCGAGTCCGGGTCCGCCGAGGGAATCGAGCCAAAGAAACTGAAGTCTTTGGGCCATACCGACGCAGCGCCAAGTGCGGTGAAGAACACGACGACGCCCACCACGATCGCGAGGATCGTGGTGACCCGCTCTGTGGCGCGCGGCCGCTCACCCTCGTGAACGTGCCCGACACCCACAGCGCGACCTATGCCCCGAGAAGACGCTCTGCGAGGTATGCCTTCACGTTGTCGAGAGAGACACGCTCTTGCTGCATCGAGTCGCGGTCGCGAATCGTCACCGCCTGGTCATCCTTGGTCTCAAAGTCGACGGTGATGCAGTACGGCGTGCCCACCTCGTCCTGACGACGGTAGCGCTTGCCAATCGACTGAGTGACGTCGATCTCGACGTTCCAGAACTGACGCAACTCCTTCGCGAGAGCGTCGGCCGTGGGGACGAGGTCTTCGGACTTGGACAGCGGCAACACGGCGGCCTTGACCGGTGCGAGGCGTGGGTCAAGGTTGAGGACGGTGCGCGTCTCGGTGCCGCCTTTTGCGGTGGGCACTTCTTCTTCGACATACGCCTCAACAAGGAAAGCCATGAGCGAGCGCGACAGTCCTGCCGCGGGCTCAATGACGTACGGGTAGTAGCGCTCATTCGTGGCGGGATCGAGATAGCTGAGATCCTTGCCCGACTTCTCGGAATGCGTCTTCAGATCGAAATCGGTGCGATTGGCAATGCCCTCGAGCTCGCCGAACTCGCTGCCCTGGAATCCGAAGCGGTACTCGATGTCCACGGTGCGCTTGGAGTAGTGGGAGAGTTTTTCTTTGGGGTGCTCATACAAGCGGAGGTTGTCTCGGCTGATGCCGAGGCCCACGTACCAGTCCATGCGCTCATTGATCCAGCGCTCGTGCCATTCCTCATCCGTGCCGGGCACAACGAAGAACTCCATCTCCATCTGCTCGAACTCACGCGTGCGGAAAATGAAGTTTCCGGGCGTGATCTCGTTGCGGAATGACTTGCCCACCTGGGCGATGCCAAAGGGCGGGCGCATCCGTGCGGAGCGCATGACGTTCTCGAAGTTGACGAAGATGCCTTGCGCGGTCTCGGGGCGCAAATAGTGCAGACCGGAATCGTCCGACGCCGCTCCAAGGTACGTGCGCAAGAGGCCGTTGAACATCTTGGGTTCAGTCCACTGGCCCCGAGTGCCGCAACTGGCACAGGCAATCTCGGCAAGACCACCCTCGGGCGCGCGCCCCTTCTTCTCTTCAAATTCCTCGAGAAGATGATCCTCACGGAAGCGCTTGTGGCAGCTGAGGCACTCGACAAGCGGGTCAACGAAGGCCTCGACGTGGCCAGAGGCTTGCCACACTTGAGTGGGCAGGATGACCGAGGAGTCGAGCCCCACGATGTCATCGCGACGTGTCACCATCGCGCGCCACCACTGACGCTTGATGTTCTCCTTCAACTCGACGCCGAGCGGTCCGTAGTCCCACGCGGAGCGGGTGCCGCCGTAAATCTCGCCGCAAGGGAACACGAATCCGCGCCGCTTGGCGAGGGAAATGACGTCGTCGAGGCGCGTGGCCATGGTGAACTCTCCTGGGTTGAAGGTCGCCTGAGTTGGTGGTCAGTCTAGTCCGCGCCAGGGATGCAAACGGCCCGACCATGGGCGTAATTGACAATGATTCTCATTTGCTTTAGCGTTTTCGATGTGCCGAAACACCCTTCCTTCACACGAGCCGCCCGCCCCATCGTCCTCAGCGCCACCGTCGCTTTGATCGCGACGTCCGCATGCGCCGCTTCGCCGGGGGCCGACAACGATGACAGCGCCCTCACCGTGGCGGCGGCCTTCTACCCGCTCGAGTACGTGGCCGAGCGCGTAGGCGGTGACCTTGTCAGCGTCTCATCGCTCACCCCGGCCGGAGTGGAACCCCATGACGTGGAACTGTCCCCCGCCGCGGTCCGTCAGATGGGCAATGCTGATCTCGTGCTCTACATCGAGGCGTTCCAGCCCGCAGTGGAGGACGCAATCGAGGCCACTGGCGTCCACGCCTTCGACGCGACCGACGTCATCGACCTCGCTGAAGGTGACACTCACGCGGACGACGATCACGTGGACGACAACGGCAGTGACGGCCATGACCACGGTTCAGCGGATCCCCACTTTTGGCTCGACCCCACCACGCTCGCCCGCTACGCCACTGCGGTGAGCGAGCAATTCGCGGCCCTTGACCCCACCAATGCCGCGCATTATCGATCTCAAGCAGGGACACTCGTCGTGGAGCTCACCAATCTCGATGACACCTTCACCGCCGGACTGGCCCGGTGTGAACGGCGCGACATCGTCACCTCCCACGCCGCTTTTGGTTACCTCGCGCACGCGTATGACCTTCATCAAGTGAGCATTGCCGGCATCGAGCCGGACACCGAGCCGTCCCCCGCACGCCTGCGCGAGATCGGGCAACTCATCCGCGACACTGGCGCCACCACCGTTTTCACGGAACAGCTTGTCAGCGCGCGAGTAGCTGAGGCAGTCGCGCAAGACACGGGAGTGACCACTGCTGTGCTCGATCCGCTTGAGACTGCAGCAGCTGGGGACGACTATTCCAGCGTCATGCTGCGCAACCTCGATGCACTGCGGGAGGCACTCAACTGTGACTGATCCCAACCACGAACCGCACCTCGCCGAGCTCGCGCTCGATGCCCGCGAGATATGCGTGTCGCTACAAGGCGCCGAGATTCTTCACCATGTGAGCTTGCAGGCTCGGCCCGGCGAAGTCGTTGCGCTGATGGGTGGAAACGGCTCGGGCAAATCGACCTTTGTGAGGGCGCTTGTCGGAGCCCATCCCACTACCAATGGGTCCATATCCCTGTTCGGCAAGCCAGCGTCGGCCGCCTCTCGGGCACTGCTCGGCTATGCCCCACAGCGAATGACTGCGGCGGGCGGCGTGGCAGCCACCGCCCTCGAGGTTGTCACATCGGGACTGCTTGGCAAGAGCACGTGGCGACCTCCGCGCCACCATCGTGAGTCAGCAATCGAGGCACTGAGCATCTTGGGGGTCGAGGATCTCGCCCCTCGCGATGTGAGCCGGCTCTCGGGCGGTCAGCAACAGCGGGTGCTCATCGCACGAGCGCTTGTCCGCAGGCCGCGCGTGCTCATTCTTGATGAGCCGATGGCGGGTGTCGACCTCCAGTCTCAAGTGGCCTTCGCTCACGCCTTGGGTCATCTCAAGGACGAAGGCGTGGCGATCGTCGTCGTCTTGCATGAACTCGGGGCGCTCGCTCGCCACATCGACACCGCGGTTGTCCTTGAGGACGGCTGTGTCACGTACACCGGCGAACCTCCCCGCGACCTCGGCGTCCACGCGCTGCCAGGTCACGACCATGAGCACCCCCACGAAGACCACGACATTCAACACGCGCACCCGACGCTTGGCTTGGAGGCACCGTGATCTCGCTCTTATCCGAGCCTCTCGTTCAACGGATGCTCCTCGTCGGGGTGCTCGTGGGCCTCGCAACGCCAGTGGTGGGCACGTACCTGGTGCAACGCCGCATGGCCTTGCTGGGCGACGGCATCGGCCACGTCGCCTTGGCGGGAGTTGCAGCAGGATGGCTTGCCGGCTCAGCCGCGGATCTCGCCCAACGTGACAGCCTCGCCGTGCCAGGCGCGGTGGTGTTTGCCATCGCCGGCGCAGTCACCATTGAGCGGATGCGCACTCGTGGCGCAGCTGCCGACGTGGTGATGGCCATCCTCTTTTACGGTGGCATCGCCACCGGGGTCCTCCTCATCGGCGCCGCCGGAGGTTCGAATGCCAACCTCTTGGGCTACCTGTTCGGCTCAATCTCGACGGTGACGTGGACAGACGTGTGGGTGACCGTGGCACTTGCTGTTGTCATCTTGACCGTCGGCATCTACTTGCGCCCTGCCCTCTTCACTGTCACGCATGATCAGGAGTTTGCGCGCTCAACGGGATTGCCAGTGGGCGCACTCAACATGGTGGTCGCGGTGCTCGCCGCCGTCACCATCACCGCCGCAATGCGAGTGGTTGGCGTTCTCTTGGTGAGCGCCCTCATGATCCTGCCGGTTGCCATTGCGCAGCAGCTGACCCACTCCTTCTCACGCACGATGCATCTCGCCATGGGAGTCGGCGCAGTGCTCACCGTCGTCGGCATCGCCATCACGTTGGAGCACAATCTGCAGCCGGGCGCCCTCATCGTGGTTCTCGGAGTCGCCGGCTATGTGGTGACAAGCGTGGTGAGCAACACAGTAGGACGCGTCAGGAGCACGTCATGACTTCACCGAAGCCCCGCATGACAAAGCAACGTGCGGCCGTTCTCAACGTCCTCGCCGAAGGCGGTTTCCGATCAGCTCAGGATTGGCACGAACGCTTGCGGCGCAGTGGTACATCGGCTGGCCTCGCCACCGTCTATCGAGCCTTGCAGAGTCTCGCGGAATCCGGCGAGGTCGACACCGTCCTCACTGAATCCGGCGAAGCGCTCTATCGACTGTGCGAGACCTCGGAGACGCACCATCACCACCTCCGCTGCCGCGAGTGCGGCGCAGCCGAGGACATCGACCTGCCATCGGTTGAATCCCTGGCCGCTCGAGTCGGCTCGCAGCATGGGTACTCCCACATCGAACACACCCTCGAACTCACCGGCGTGTGTGGCGACTGCGCGCAAAGGAAGGCATAAATGGCTGGCGTGCCCGATGTCCTCGAAGGACTGGGGTGGTGGGCAGTCGCCCTGTTCTTGCTGTTCGTCGTGTTCACTCGCGCCCAAGCGACGTATTGGCTCGGCCGGTGGGCGCGTCGCGGTGCGGACGTTGCGGCTGTCTCGGATCGTCCGCGTGCGGCTTCACTCGCCCGCACGCTGTCGGGCCCACGCGCAGAAAGCGCGCGCCGGTTCCTCGACAAGTGGGGCCCGATCGGGCTGCCATTGTCGTTCCTCACCATCGGATTCCAGACGATGGTGAACATCACGGCCGGTTACGTCCGCATGCGTTGGGATATTTACACCATCGCGATGATCCCGGGCTGCATGGCGTGGGCCGCGATCTACGCGACTCTCGGTTTCTCCGTTTTTGAGGCATTCGCCGCCTCCCCGTGGTTAGGGATCGGCGCACTCATCGCGATCGCTTTGCTTGCGTGGGGCGCTACTCGGCTGCGCCAAAGCGTCGATTCCGGTTCGCGTACTCCTCAATAGCCGCCCACAGGTGGCGCCGGTCGACATCTGGCCACAACACGTCGGAGAACACATACTCCGCATAGGCCGCTTGCCACGGCAGGAAATTGCTTGAGCGCTTCTCGCCGCTCGAACGCCAGAAGAGATCAACATCAGGCATGTCGGGTTCGTCGAGATGCTCGGCAACCGTCTTCTCTGTGACCTTGTCTGGGTCGATTTCTCCTTCGGCGACCTTGAGCGCGATCGCCCGCGCCGCATCGGCGATCTCCGCACGCCCGCCGTAGTTGACGCACATCGTGAGGGTCATCGTCGTGTTGTCGCGAGTGAGCTCTTCAGCCTTCTCCAGCTCCGCGATGACGGACTTCCACAATTTAGGACGACGCCCGGCCCAGCGCACGCGCACCCCCCACTCGTGCATCTGGTCACGGCGGCGTCGAATGACGTCGCGATTGAAGCCCATGAGAAAGCGCACCTCGTCCGGGCTGCGCTTCCAGTTCTCCGTGCTGAAGGCGTACGCACTGATGTGACTGACGCCTATCTCGATCGCGCCGGCAACAACGTCAAGGAGGGCTGCCTCTCCGCGCGCATGACCCTCGGTGCGCGCCAATCCACGTTGCCTAGCCCACCTGCCATTGCCATCCATGACAATCGCCACGTGCGCAGGCACAACGGCGGCGGGCATAGGCGGCGGGGTCGCTCCAGACGGATGCGGCGGCGGTGGCTGCGGTGTCACATCCTCAAGGCTAATGCGCGAACGGGTCTCCGACAGGCGCCTGGTCACCGCGATCGACGAGTCCGAGGCTCCGCACGCGCCGCTCGAGGTGGAACTGCGAGTAAGCGGCGATGAGACCTGCAGCCTCGCGCCGATGCCGCAACTCCGCCGCGTCCGCAAGCGCCCACTCTCCCGCGAGAAGTGCACTGAGAAGGCTGAAGGTCTCGGGGGCCGGGGCCGCAGCGCCGGGCTGGCGACACTCCTCACAGGTCGCACCACCCCCGCTCACCTGGAAGGCGCGATGCGGTCCCGGCGCCCCACATGAGGCGCATTCTTCAAAGCTCGGCGCGTAGCCCGCAAGCGCGAGCGCTCTGAGCAAGAAGGAGTCGAGCACAAGGCCCGGATCGTGTTCGCGCCTGCTGAGCGCCCCTAACGCGCCGTGCAGGAGCCGGAAATGCTCGGGCGCGGGCTCGCGCTCATGGTCGACGATCGTGTCGACCGTCTCGACCATGGCGGTGGCGGCAGTGAAAAGCGCGTAGTCCTCAGAGATGCGGCGGGCATACGGTTCGCGGGTCTCCACTTGGCTCACGATGTCGAGATTGCGGCCCTCATACAGCTGCACGTCCGCGAGCATGAAGGGTTCCATCCGTGCCCCAATACGACTTGAGGTGCGCCGCACTCCCTTGGCGACAGCTCGAACTTTGCCGTGCTGACGCGTGAGCATCGTGACGATGCGATCGGCCTCACCCAACTTGTGGGTGCGGAGCACGATCGCGTGATCACGGTAGAGAGGCACACCCCATTGTCACGCCTCGGGTGGATCACAGGGCCG
>JAEYOR010000006.1 GCA_023411615.1 Actinomycetes bacterium | reverse complement strand
TTTTCTTCGGGGGGGGGCCCCCCGGGCCCGGGGGGGGGGGGGGCCCTTCTGTCTGTCCGTCGCTTCAAATGCCGCTGTAACATAAGGCCACTTATGCCCAACGAATCCATCACTGTTGAGGATCATCGATGCTGAGATATGTTCTCCGGCGTCTTCTTCAGGCCGTCCCCGTGTTTCTCGGGACAACGCTCCTGATCTACGCCCTTGTCTTCGCCATGCCCGGCGATCCGATCCTCGCGCTATTCGGCGAACGCACGCCCAACCCTGCGGTCCTTGAGGCCTTGCGTGCGCAATACAACCTTGATAAGCCCTTCATCGCGCAGTACTTCCTCTACCTGCAGGACGTATTTACGGGAAACATGGGCGCCACGTTCTCGGGACGCTCGGTCAATGACGTGCTCGCACAGGCAATGCCGGTGACGGTGAAGCTCGTCATCATGGCCGTGGCCATTGAGTTCTTCCTCTCGGTGGTCGTGGGCCTGATCTCGGGCCTGCGTGCAGGCAAGATCGCCGACAACGTCAGCCTCGTCATCGCGCTGATCTTCAACTCGACCCCGGTATTTGTCGCGATGTTCCTCGCGCAGTACTTCGTGGGCATCAAATGGGGCTGGGCGCCAGTGACCGTGGGTGGCGACACCACCTGGGGCGCGATGTTGTTGCCCGCCGCCGTTATCGCTCTGACGATCTTCGTCACCGGAATGCGGCTCATGCGCGGCTCGGTCATCGAGGCGCAACACGAGGATTATGTGCGAACCGCTTACGCGAAAGGCCTCACCTCACGCCGCGTGATTCCAGTGCACGTCATGCGCAACTCGCTGATTCCGGTGGTGACGAACACCGCAGCGAGTTTCGGTTACCTCATCGCAGGCACAACGATCACTGAGGGCATTTTCGACATACCAGGGGTGGGTAACACCCTCTACCAAGCGATCTTGAGAGGTGAGGGACCAACCGTCGTGTCCTTTGTCACCATCCTCACCATCGCGTACGTCGTCCTCAACATCCTCGTCGACCTTTTGTACGCCGTCCTTGACCCGAGGATCCGCTATGTCTAGGCCCACACCAGAGCACTACGTTGCGCCCGTCGAGGGCAACGACATCATCGAGATCGATGCCAAGCAGCTGCCGGACCGCAGGTCAAACCTGTGGCTCGACGCATGGCGCGACCTCCGGCGTCGGCCGCTTTTCTATGCGGCACTGACCGTTGCCCTCGTGGTGGCGACAATGGCGTTCTTCCCCACGCTCTTCACGTCAGTGCCACCTAACGACAACTGCCAATTGATGCTGGGTACGCGCGGACCTAACCTTGGCGCTCCCGCAGACGGCCACCCGCTGGGCTACACACTCCAGGGATGCGACGTGTACGCCCGCGTCGTGTGGGGCGCGCGCACGTCCCTCACGGTTGGCTTGCTCGTTGTTGCCATCTCCGCGGCGATCGGCATCCCGATGGGCGCCCTCGCGGGTTTCTACGGCGGTTGGGTCGACTCGTTCTTGTCGCGTGTTGGCGACATCTTCTTCTCGATTCCTTACTTCCTCGCAGCTGTCGTCGTGATGACGGTTTTCTCCGAGCACAAGAACGTCTTTGTCATCTCGTTCGCCATCGGTGGTTTCGCTTGGGCATCGCTTGCGAGGCTCTTGAGAGCGGAAGTGCTGCAGGTGAAGAACAAGGAGTTCGTCCTTGCCTCCGAGGCGATCGGGCGCTCAAAGTTCTCCACGCTCATTCGCCACGTGCTTCCCAACTCGCTCTCGCCGGTCATCGTGTCTCTCACCGTGTCGCTTGGTGCGGCGATCGTTGCGGAGGCCGCACTGAGCTTCCTCGGCGTCGGGCTCGGCTCGAACGTCATGTCGTGGGGCAATGACATCTCGGAAGCGCAGACCACTATTCGGACGGCGCCCATGGCACTGTTCTGGCCTTCACTGTTCTTGACCACCACCGTATTGGCGTTCATCACCCTCGGTGAGCTCGTCCGCGATGCGCTTGACCCGAAGGCGAGGGCCCGTCGATGAAGAGCAAAGAGACCGTAGTGATCCCCTTCAACGAGGCAGAGATCGTCGACCCCGACGCGCCATTGGTGCAGGTGAAGGATCTTGAGGTCACCTTCAAGACCCAGGCGGGCATCGTCCATGCAGTCCGTGGCGTCTCTTTCGACATCTACCCGGGTGAGTCCGTGGCGATTGTCGGTGAGTCCGGCTCGGGCAAATCGACCACCGCGACCGCGATCATCAACCTGCTTGCCGGCACCGGGCGGATCTTCGGCGGCGAGATCCTCGTTGAAGGCCGTGACATCACGGGCTACTCGCAGGACAAGATGGCCGACATTCGTGGCCGGGTCATCGGCTACGTGCCACAGGACCCGATGTCGAACCTCAACCCCGTGTGGTCGGTGGGTTTCCAGGTGGAAGAGGCAGTCCGTGCGAACGGTCTCGCATCGAACCGCAAGGAAGCGCGAGAGCGCGCGATCGAAGTCCTGAAGCAAGCGGGACTCGGTGACGCCGAGCGTCGTATGAAGCAGTTCCCCCACCAGTTCTCTGGGGGTATGCGTCAGCGTGTGCTCATCGGCATTGGTCTCGCGGCGAACCCCAAGCTCCTCATTGCCGATGAGCCGACCTCGGCGCTCGACGTGACCGTGCAGAAGGTGATTCTCGATCACCTTGAGTCACGTGTCCACGAACAGCAAGCCGCGCTCTTGCTCATCACTCACGATCTTGGCCTTGCGGCAGAGCGTGCGAGCAAGCTCATCGTCATGCACCGTGGACGCATTGTGGAGGCTGGTCCCAGCCTCGAGGTGCTCCAGAACCCACAGCACCCCTACACGCAGACGCTCATCGCTGCTGCGCCGTCCCTCGCGTCCAAGCGCATCGAGTCCACCTCGGTGCGCGAGGCTGCGACGTCGGGTATTGCTGTTGACGTCGCTCGCCTCGCGGCCAAGCGCGAGGAGGATGCGGCGGCCAACGCCGACGCCCCCGCCGCTATTGAGGTCTCTGGCCTTACCAAGGTGTACTCGATCAGGCGGGGCAATTTCCGTTCGGAGCCCCTCACGGCCGTCGACCACATCGATTTCAGGGTGAAGAAGGGCACGACGCTGGCACTGGTGGGAGAGTCCGGATCGGGCAAGACCACCGCAGCCAAGATGATCCTCGGCCTTGAGAAACCGACGAGCGGTGAGATCACCCTGATGGGCACCCCAATGTCGGGCCTCAGCCGCAAGGGGCTGTTCGACCTGCGTTCTCGCATGCAGGTGGTGTTCCAGGATCCCTACGCATCGCTCGACCCGCAGCGCTCGATCGCGGCGATCATCGCTGAGCCGCTCCGCGTCCACGGAGTGCGCAGCCGAGCGGACCGCCTCGCTCGTGTCAACGAGTTGCTCGACCAAGTGTCGTTGCCGCGATCGATGGCGCACCGCTACCCGAACGAACTCTCGGGCGGTCAGCGCCAGCGTGTGGCAGTGGCGCGTGCCCTTGCGCTCAAGCCGGATGTCGTGGTTCTCGACGAGGCCGTCTCGGCTCTCGACGTGCTCGTACAGGCGCAGGTGCTCCAGCTCCTCGCGGACTTGCAGGCCGAACTCAACCTCACCTACCTCTTCATCACCCACGACCTTGCGGTGGTGCGCGTGGTGGCCGACGAGGTGGCGGTGATGGAAGCCGGCAAGATTGTGGAGACCGGCACCACGGACGAGATCTTCGACAACGCCCAGATGCCCTACACCCAGCGTCTGCTTGACGCGATCCCGGGTGCAGGCATCGAGTGGGGTGCTTGAGTCTCAGACCAAACCGCGTGTCAGTCGTCCCCGTCGCCTTCGAGGTGGCGGGGACGTTCTGCAAACGGGGTGATGTCGTCTGCCTGAGGAATCTCGACATCTGGAATTGGCGGAAATCTGAACGGTTCCCCGGCCAGAGGCGGTTGTACGGGGAGCGTGCGCTGGCGTTCGAGTTCTTCGCGTGCGTAAGCGGCGCCAGGATTGAACACGTCCTCAAAACTCATGCAGTCAACCTAAGCCATGGGCGCCTCCTCGTGCCCGGCTAGACTGGTCGACCGTGGCTCTCACTATTGGCATCGTCGGCTTGCCCAACGTCGGCAAATCCACCCTTTTCAATGCGCTGACCCGCGCAACTGTTCTTGCGGCGAACTACCCGTTCGCCACGATCGAACCCAACATCGGCGTCGTGCCATTGCCGGATGCCCGGCTTGGCAAGCTTGCTGAGGTGTTTGGCTCGGAGCGCGAGTTGCCCGCCACGGTGTCCTTTGTGGACATTGCAGGCATTGTGCGCGGCGCTTCCGAAGGGGAGGGTCTGGGTAACGCGTTCCTTGCGAACATTCGTGAGGCCGATGCGATCTGCCAGGTGACGCGCGCGTTCGCGGACCCAGATGTGGTGCACGTGGACGGCAAGGTGGATGCGGCGAGCGACATCGAGACCATCAACACGGAGCTGATCCTCGCTGACCTGCAGACCGTGGAGAAGGTGATCCCGCGTCTTGAGAAGGAAGTGCGGGCCAAGAAGGCCGACCCTGCGCAGCTGGCCGCCGTTGAGGCCGCGAAGGCGATCTTGGAGGCGGGCACGCTCTTGAGCGCTGGTGCGGCCGACGCTGGGCTCGACCTTGCCGACGTTCGCGAACTCAACCTCCTCACGGCAAAGCCCTTCCTTTACGTGTTCAACGCGGACGAGGACGTGCTGAACGACGACGCGAAGAAAGCCGCACTTGCCGCGCAAGTGGCACCTGCCGAGGCGATCTTCCTTGACGCGAAGTTTGAGTCTGAGCTCGTTGACCTCACCGAGGATGAGGCGCGCGAGATGCTCGAGGCGAATGGCCAGGACGAGTCCGGCCTTGACCAATTGGCGCATGTGGGCTTCCAGACGCTCGGTCTCCAGACCTACCTCACGGCTGGACCCAAGGAGGCGCGAGCCTGGACCATCCGCAAGGGCGCGACGGCACCCGAGGCCGCCGGTGTCATCCACACCGACTTCCAAAAGGGCTTCATCAAGGCCGAGGTGGTGTCCTTTGACCACCTCATTGAGGCCGGCTCCATGGCTGAGGCGAAGGCCAAGGGTTGGGTGCGCATCGAGGGCAAGGATTACGTGATGCAGGATGGCGACGTGGTGGAGTTCCGCTTCAATGTATAGCCTCGCGGCTCACGGCGCCCCAACTCCGCGCGCGACTAGCCGTCCTGGACGACTGGCCGCGCGTCGGGCTTAGTAGGAAGAAGCGGAGGAGGCCATCGTGCAAATCGAACTGCCCGCTGACTGCGGCAACGCGCCACGCATCGGCATTGTCGCCGACTTCGCCGTGAATTGGGCGAAGGGAGATGCTGAGGGCGTCTCCGCGTGGCTTGCCGACACCGTGAGTTGGTCATTGGTTGGGCAGAGCGTCCATAGTGGACCTGATTCAGCGCTGGAGGTCAAGCCGCCATTTTCGCCGCAGCGGGTCAAGCTCATTTCGATCATCACTCACGGGCGGCTCGCATCCTGTGATGGGTACCTCGAAGCGGACGGGCGCCGCATTGAGTTCAGTCATGTCTTCCGTTTCGCCAGCACGTCAAAGACGGCGAAGATCGCCCAGATGCGCAGCTACTGCATCGACGTGTAAGACTGCAGGTCGCGGCAGGGGGTCAGACGTTGCTTCGTGCCGGAACGTGATGGAGTTGAGATTCAATGTCTAGCCTTCCCCCTTGCCCCGAGTGCGCTGAGGCGTACACCTACGAAGACGGTGCGTTGCTTGTGTGCCCGATGTGCGGCCACGAGTGGAGCGCCGATGCGGGCGAGGACGCCGCGGAGTCGGGAGTGATTCGTGATGCGGTGGGCAATGTGCTCGAAGACGGTGACAACGTGACGGTGGTCAAGGACCTCAAGGTGAAGGGTGCCGGAGGTGGAACGGTCAAGGTGGGCACGAAGGTCGCCGGAATCCGCCTCATCACCGATGGTGTGGGCGACCACGACATCGACGCGAGTGTGCCCGGCTTCGGGCGAATCCAACTGAAGTCAAGCGTCGTCAAGAAGGCGAACAAGTAACGCCCGGGGTCGAGATCGCGCCCGTGGCGACTTTCGCTGCAAGCTCTGGGGTGAGCGCCTCGCGCTCGTCGAACACAAAGCAGTCGCCCGCGAAGTAGGCCCCGCCCACCTGCTCAAAGTAGCCGAGTATCCCGCCGTCGAGTTGGAGCGCGTTGATGCCCTCGTCGCGCATGTAGATCGCGGCCTTCTCACAGCGGATCCCGCCGGTGCAAAAGCTCACCACCGTCTTGCCCTCCAGCGCATCGCGGTGAGCGGCCACGGCGTCGGGAAATTGCGTGAAGCGCTCAATGCGCCAGTCGAGGGCATCGGCAAAGGTGCCGTAGTCAACCTCAAAGCCGTTGCGGGTATCGAGCATCACTACCTCGCGACCCTCGTCATCGTGCCCCTGATCAAGCCATCGCTTGAGCGTGTGCGGTGCTACAGCCGGCGCCCGCCCGTCGACGGGACGAATCGTTGGGTGATCCATGCGGATGATCTCGCGCTTGAGTTTCACGAGCATCTTGCGAAATGGCTGGTCGGCAGACCAGCTCTCCTTGGTTGTCAACGCCGCGAACCGGGGATCCTCCCGCAGGTCATTGACAAAGCCGCGTACAGCGTCGGCGTCGCCCGCGAGGAACATGTTGATCCCTTCTTCAGCAAGAAGGATGGTGCCCTTGAGCCCCGCCGCATTCGCACGTGCCAGCAACACGGGTCGCAACTGGTCACGATCCGTGATCGGAGTGAACAGGTATGCCGAGATGTTGAGTACGGGGAGCACGAATGGAGCCTACAGAATCGCGCACGAGGCTCACGCGGCGAGTTTGGTCGAGCCGCGCGGCGCGATGACGTTGACGACGGTGCACGCGCAACAATGAACCGTGGCCAAAGGGGACCTGACGTTTGCCGTCAAGGCCGACAGCGCCACTGCGTCGCTTGCCCCTGGTTACTTCGCGCTCGTCATGGGCACGGGGATCGTCTCAATCGGGCTGCGTGATGCGGATCTGGTCCTTGCCGCGCGAGTGCTCCTCATCATCGCTGCGGTGGCCTACTGCGTTCTCGCCGTGATGTTTGCCGCACGCGCCGTGCGCCATCGCGACATGTTGCGCCGCGACGCCCGCAATCCCGAGGTCGCGTTCTCCTTCTTCACCACCGTTGCTGGCACGAACGTGCTCGCAGTCGGGCTCCGAGCCGAGGGGTTCGTCAATGTCGCGTCAGCCCTCATTGCGATCGCGGGCGCGATGTGGATCGTGCTCGGCTATGTGTTGCCGTGGCAGGTGCTGATGATGCGGGATGGGCAGCCGATTCTTGCTCGCACCAATGGCACCTGGTTCATCTGGGCGGTCGCCTCGCAGTCGCTCGCGTTGGCACTGTCCGGAATCGACGCTCCATCGGATGGCATCGCCGCGCTCATTGGCATCGCCACCGTGATGTCGTGGTCGGTCGGCAGCATTCTGTACGCCGGAATCGCGGTGCTCGTCATATTGCGCGTGGTGCACTTTGGCGTGACCCCTCAACAATTCGAACCGACGTATTGGGTGTCGATGGGCGCGATGGCAATCGCGGTGGTGGCTGGGGCGCGCATCGTCGACATGGATTCAGTGCCCATGGTTGACGCGACGCGGGCGTTCATTGGCGGAACTGCGGCGATCTTCTGGTGCTTCGCCGCCTGGCTCGTACCGATGCTGGTGGGGGCAGGGGTGTGGCGTCACGTTGTCCATCGGGTGCCGCTCGCGTACACCCCGTCCATGTGGTCCATGGTGTTCCCGCTCGGGATGTTCGCCGTTGCCTCGATGTTCCTCGGCCGTGTGGAGAAACTGCCGGTGATCGAGGCATTCGGTAGCGCGTTCCTGGCTGTTGCCGCTTTGGTCTGGGCACTCGTGATGATCGGCCTCGTCAGGGCCCTCGTACGGAGTTTGCGCCGTGAGTCCGCAGACCATGACGTCGTGGCAGGTGTTCGTGCGCATGATTGAACTGACTGGTCACCTCTTCTGTGCCACTCAGGCGCAGGCGGAGATCGTCCGCATTCACCTGCCACGCCACGTCGAACTGACGCGCGCCGAGACTGGTTGTGTGCGCTTTGAGGTCACACCCACGTCCGACCCACTTGTGTGGCAGGTGCACGAGGTTTTTTCATCGCGTGTCGAGTTCGAGGCGCACCAACGGCGAGTGCGAGACAGCGAGTGGGGCCAGGTGACGGCGGGCATTGAGCGTGACTACGTGATGACGGAGACCAACACGGAGCCCGGGCTGCACGGCTAGCTGTCGGCCCGCTTGACGAGCTCGCGGATCGCCTTCTCTTCCGCTTTGCCGATCTTCACAAGGGCGAAGGACGTGGGCCACATGTTGCCGTCATCGAGGTTCGCGGTGGGTTGGAAGCCGAGCGTTGAGTAACGCTCCTTGAACTTCGCGGCGCTTTGGAAGAACACGACCACCTTGCCGTCCTTGCCGTAGGCAGGCATGCCATAGAAGGTGCGCGGCGCAAGCCCGGGGGCCACCGAGGTGACAATCTCGTGGATTTTTTCCGCGAGCGCCCGGTCTCCAGGCTCCATCTCAGCGATCTTCTCGGCGCACGCCTCAGCGTCGGCCGCCGCCGCGTCGGCCCGCTTTGCCCGACGCTTCTCGGCAGCGGCTTCTTTCATTGCCGCCTTCTCCTCGGCAGAGAACGTACTGTCCTTTTTCTTGTCAGCCATGGGGGACTCCAATGATCGACGGTGCACTCCCACGGTAACGAAAGCCGCGCGTCGGCGTCACGAGCAAATTCCGCCGACGCGCGACGGTCGCACTAGAAGGCCGACGCTCCCATGTCGCCCGTGAGGACGGCGGCATTGACGTAGGACGCTTCATCGGACAGGAGGAAGACCACAAGCTCTCCCATCTCTTCCGGTGTGCCCAGACGGCCACCGGGTTGGAGCTCCTCAAAGGCCTTCATCTGATCCTCGGGGGTGCTGTCGAAGATCGCGGTGCGAATGACACCCGGCGCAATGGCATTGACGCGCACGCCGTAATCGATGCCCTCGATCGCGGCCTGCTTGGTGAGGCCAACAACCGCCCACTTGGACGCCGCGTAAGCGGTCACGTTCTTGACGGGCTTGATGGATGCCATCGACGCAGTGTTGACAATGGCACCGCCGCCGTGATCCTTGAAATAGGCGAGTTGCGCGCGCAAATGAAAGAACATGCCGTCAGTGTTGATCGACATGGTCTTGCGCCACAGTTCGGTAGACGTGTCGATGAACGACACCTGGTCGAGCGCAACGCCCGCGTTGTTGGCAGCGCCGTGAAGCCCACCAAAAGTGGTGACGGCGAAATCGACGAGCCTTTGGGCGTCGTCTTCTTGTGAGACGTCGATCTTCACAAAGGCAGCGCGCCCGCCGGCATCGGTGATGGCCGCGACCGTTTCGGCTCCGCCGGTCTCGTCGAGGTCAGCGACGACGACCTTGGCGCCCTCGCGCGCTGCAACGACGGCGATGCCGCGGCCGATCCCTGACGAAGCGCCAGTGACCGCGATGACACGGTCCTTGAGTTTCATGGCAAAAGCCTCCTATTCAGTTGTATGAGGGGTTCTTTTCACGGTAAGCCGGAATTCAAGAAAAAGCCAATGATGGCGCGAAATTGTGAGGCGAGTCACAATTGACGGTGAATACCAGGCGCTTTTTTCGCCTGGGGCGCGGCTTGGGGTTACCCTAGGCATCCCACGGCATCTTGCCGTCGTTGTTCACGCAGGGAGATCGTCATGGGTGCAGATCGTCGTCTCATCAGCTCCGGCTCGCCTTTCGAGCAGATCATCGGGTACTCACGCGCCGTCGTCGAAGGCCCGTGGGCATGGGTGAGCGGAACCACCGGCTACAACTACGAGACGATGACGATCTCCGACGACGTCGTTGAGCAAGCCGATCAAGCGCTTGCCAATATCGCGGCAGCTCTGAGCGAAGTGGGCTTGTCGCTCGACGATGTGGTCCGCGTGCGTTACCTGCTGACGCGCCGCGAAGACGCGGAGAAGTGCTATCCGGTCTTTGGCAAATGGTTCCGCGACATTCGTCCGGCTGCCACGATGGAAATCGTTCAGCTGCTCGACGAGGCGATGAAGATCGAGATTGAGGTGACGGCGTACCAGCCCGAGTAATCGGTATTAGGTGGCCGCGGACTCCTCGGTGACGCCCGAATCGCCCGCCTCGGCTTGACGCGCGCGATATGCGGCTGCCGCGGCGCGGTTAGTGCACGCGACCGAGCAGTAGATGCGCGAGCGGTTGCGGCTGAGGTCGAGCACCACTCCCTCGCAGTCATCCATCGCGCACACTCCGAACCGGCTCATTTCATCGGCTCGCACCATGTCGATGATGCCGATTGCCGTCTCAACGAGAATGCGGGTCGCGAAGGGGCCGTTGTCATCTGTCGCGTGGATGTGCCAGTCGGTATCGCCGTGGCGCACCAATCGAGGAACGGCGTGCGCCTTCTCGAGAATCTCGTTGACGAGCGGCACGGCGCGATCTCGTCCCGCGAGAAAGACCTCGCGCAATGTTGATCGGATGGCACGGACGGCCTCAACGTCGCGCTCGGTGGGTCGAGCGCCTGTGTATTCGAAGCGGTCAAAGAACTCGTCGACATCATCCAGGGTGACGAGCACATCGGGCTCGAGAGCCGAGTTTGCAAGCCACACACCGGACTCGAGCGCCACCGCGAGATCATGACCAAAACGCATTTTGACACCTTAGCAGGTGAGGCGCTATCGTCATGTGCCATGAGCACTTTGGCGCATGACGCGCCCCGCGTGTACACGCCTTCCCGCACGGCCTCCGGTCTTGGCTTTGCGTTGCTCGCCGCGCTGTCATTCGGACTCTCGGGATCCCTTGCCCGTTCCCTTCTCGACATCGGCTGGTCAGCTGGCGCCGCGACGCTTGTGCGCGTCACCATCGGCTCTCTCGCGCTCGCGATTCCCGGCTTCCTGGCCCTGCGCGGTCAGTGGCGTGTACTCCGCGCCGCCCTGCCCGTTGTTCTCGTCTACGGCCTCTTTGCGGTGGCCGGTGCGCAACTGTGCTACTTCATGGCGGTTGGTCACCTGGACGTCTCCATCGCCCTGCTCATCGAGTACACCGCGCCCGTCGCGGTCGTCATCTGGATGTGGTTCCGCCACGGTCACCGGCCCACCCGGCTCACTGTCGGTGGTGCCGCGATCGCCGCGGCGGGTCTCCTCCTTCTCCTCGATGTCTTGGGAGGCGGGCGTGTCTCCATGGTTGGTGTGGGGTGGGCACTTGCCGCGATGGTGGGCGCCTCGGTGTACTTCATTGTTGGTGCTGACGAGTCCATCGGTTTGCCCCCGCTCACCCTCGCCGCGACAGGTCTTGTTGTCGCCGTCGTCGTCCTCGGCGTCGCGGGCGTCGTTGGGATTTTGCCGATGCACTTCACCGCAGGTGATGTGACTCTCGCGGGCTCCCAACTTCCGTGGTGGGTAGCGGCGCTCGGCCTCGGGGTGATCACCGCAGCGATTGCGTACACGGCGGGGATCGCCGCCACCCGTCGCCTCGGTGCCCGGCTTGGTTCATTTGTCGCTCTCACCGAGGTGCTCGCCGCGGCAATCTTCGCCTGGATGCTCCTGGGTCAGGCGCCGCATGCGATGCAGTATGCGGGTGCCGCACTGGTGCTCGCGGGCGTCATCGCCGTGAAATTGGGGGAGCCCAAGGAAGATGCCATCATCGCGCCCGCCCAACCGGTGGAGCCCGTCCTGGCCTAGTCAAGAACAGGAGTAACCTGCCACCGTGGTTGCTCTCGGGACCTCATTCGGCAATGCGGCCGGAGGATTCGCCGCCGGGCGTTCGGCGTACCCTGCGAGCGCCGTGGCCTGGGCTCTCGGCGGCAAGGGACTCGACGTCATCCATGTGGGCGCCAGTTCCGGCACTCTCACCGTGGAACTCATGCGCCAAGGGCACCGGGTCATTGCCGTCGACTCTGACGAACGCCTGCTTGCCGCACTCGCCACCACCGCCCCAGGCGTGCCTCGCCGTATCGGCTCTATCGAGTCGATTCCACTTCCCGATGACAGCGCCGACGCTGTCATTTGCGGGCAAGCGTGGCGCTGGGTTCACGCGTCGGCATCTCGAGAGTCCAGCCGGGTGCTTCGCAAAGGTGGCCGCCTTGCGTTGCTGTGGAACGCCCCGGATGAGCGTACGCACTGGGTGGCCCGGCTCAGCCGAGTGGTGAAAGGCCCCGACGCGGCAAGCATCCTCGCGCGCGGCGGACCCACCGTGATGCCGCCGCTCATGGCGCTTGAGACGATGACCTTCAGTTGGAGCGCGGAGCTCAGCGCTGATGGGGTGCGCAACATGGTCCACTCTCGAAGCTATTACATCGCCGGTGACGAGGGGTACAAGGCGCGAGTCGACGCCGGGCTCAGTGAGCTTTTCGCGACAACCCCACAGTTGGCGGACGGCGGCACGGTGACGGTGCCTTTTGTCACCCACGCATTCCGCGCGGTGCGCGCCTAGCCCTCGTCAGTCACGGCTCGTCGATGACGAGCTGGCCCGCTTCCATTCGCGCCGGCAACACCGCAGTCACACACTCGGGATACAACGGTCCGTAAATGTGGGGATAGCCCACTCCGTCCACCTCATCGACGAGCACAGCGACGCCGCCGGCTTCCACTTCCTCGCCGTCAATGACCAAGACGACGAGAGGTTCGGCGACGTCCGCATAGAAGCGCGCAGCAACGTCGGCCACATGCTCGGGGAAAGAGCAGTGGATGAAACCTTCATCCTCAAGGGAGACGCCGCGCGTTGACGTCGTGTACGAGCCTGCGGCCACTGCCGCTTCCCAGTCAGCGGCAAGAGCGAGATGACGCATATCCATGCGCTCACCCTAAGGGCAGGCGCAAGCGGTGCCGAAAGCGATGCCGACGCCGTGGCGGCTTTCGCGTTCTACACCGCGCGGTCGCGGAGTTGGCTGAGAGTGCGGGCCTCAGATTGGATCGAGTCCAACTTGTCGACAACCCCCGAAATGTCCTGCGTTGTTGCTTCGGCGGTGGCGGCGACGTCGCCGACGGAGCGGGAGATTTCGTTGGTGGTGGCGGATTGTTCTTCAACGGCGCCGGCGATGGATGTTTGGGCGTCGGAGATTTGGTGGATGAGGTCGGTGA
>JAEYOR010000051.1 GCA_023411615.1 Actinomycetes bacterium | reverse complement strand
GTCTCGGCCTGGATCACCACCGTGTAGGTGACGTCCTCGGCGCCCTCCTTGATCTCCACACCGGCACCGTCCTTCTCGGCGGCGAGCATCTGGACCAGGGTGTCGCCGATTCCGGCGTGCGTCTCGGGGTCAACGGTGACGTCCACAGTGACGCGAGGTGTGCCGTCGAGCGAGATTCTCAACGCCGCGCTCGAGACGGTGTGCTCGCGCTGGAAGGAGGCGGGGTCCGTTCCGGATACAGCGTCCACGTTCGCTGTGTCGCCCTCGGTGTACCAGCCACCGTAGGTCCATGTGTATCCCGGCGCCGAGATCGCGTCGGTGACGGAGCGGTTGCTCGGGGAGCAGACCTGAGTGCACTCTGCGGTGGACAGGACGGTGAGGACGCTCGTCAGGGGGTCGTACTCAGAGGGCGTGTACGTGACATCGAGGGCGGTGCCGTCCGAGGAGAGGGCCTTGTTGGTGAGCTCGACGATGCGAGCGGTGGTGTCCGCCTCAAAGCTCACCGTCCATGTGGAGCCGGTACCTGCCGTGGAGTTCTCCACGGTGACGCCATCGCCTTCGAGGCCCGCGAAGTACTCGTCGTAGAGCTCGCTGTTGGCGCGAGCCTGGGCCTTGTCTGCCACCGTAAAAGTGATGTCGCGAGCGATGAGACTCGCGGAGATCTCGGTGGACATGCTGATGCCGTCAAAACCGAGGTCAACCACCTCGTCAAAATTGAGCGGCTGGCTTGCCTCATATGTGATGCCGTTGAACTCAATGCTCGAGTCCCCGCTCTCCCACATATTGCCGTTGCTCGACTCCGAGACCACGTTGTCCGCGCGCAGGCCGTCAAAGAGCCACTGGAGGAGGTCGTAGCTGCTGAAGGTCTCCGAGATGTCGAGGCCTTTGACAAGGGGTGAGTCCAGCACGGCGATGCCCTCGCCTTGGTGCCAGTCAATGTCGCTCGCCTGGAGCGCCGCCGCTGCCTTGTCGCGGTAGTCCGTAGGGGAGTCGAAGGGGATGGAGAACGTCGCCACCCAGTTGCTATCTGCATCAACAGAGATGCCGGAGTATTCGATGGACGCGGGCTTGTGGCGCTGGATCGAGGCGTCAACGGCGTCGATCCCGCCGGTGATCTCGTCTTGATCGTCAAGGCCGAGCGTCAGCACCATCTCGCGCACGCCGCTGCCATCGGCGTTGACCTTCATGACGGTGTCGATGCGCGCTCCACACGCGGACAGCACCGCAACGGCGGCGAGCAGGGCGATGATCTTGATACCCCGGCGCGCGCGGGGTGTGGTGGTGGTCGGCACGGGCAAACTCTCCCTCAGCGGTGGAAGGATCTACCCTCCCTGTTGCCACTCACGGTGGCTGTTGTGCGCACTCTAGCGCGCACCAAGCGGGACCGACAGCGACCCTTTGGCCCGGCGTCGGGCGAGTGGAGCGTCGGCCCCAACCCCTGCCCCCTTGTCAACCCCGCGCGTTAGGCTCGTATCGCCGCACCCGCTCCAGCCGAAGGGTCCCCAGGATGTCCGAGCCGCCGCGCGATCAACAGCCGCGCGTGCCGCGCCTGCCCGATCCGGGGTGGCTGCCGGACCCGGCGAGCATTGACGTGGAGCGCTACTGGGACGGCTTTCAGTGGACGCCGTACACGCGGCTCAAGGGCGCGACGCATGCGTGGCCGCCAGCAGGTGAGGGCTACGAGACGGGCGGCCGACGCGGGGGCATGGGCCGACGCCGGGGGCGGGGCAACCGGAGGCGCGTGAGTGGCGGCGTGTGGCTGTTTGCTGCCGTGGCGGTGGCGGCGATCGCGACGATGGGCTACCGGGGGGCGCTGCCGGAGTGGACCAATTGGCCGGACTCGTGGGTGATGAGCACGCCAACGGGGCCGTCGGTCGAGTACCCGGTGTTCGGATCGGACGAGCTGGTGCTGTATCTCGCGCGGTCGATGGTGGCGCAAGAGGACACGATCAATGTGACGTTCACGGGCGCCGGGTCGAGCGAGGGGCTCGAGACGATTCAGGACGCGATGCGCGAGGCGCTCGCGCAGAACCCGTACGTGTTTGTGCGCGAGTGGGAGGTGCAGGTGCGGCCTGCGTCCACCACCATCACTCCTACGTATGTGTATAGCGACATCGAGGCGGAGCAGCGGCGTATTGAGACGCGCTCTGCGCTGACGGAGTTGGTGGCGAGCTCGGGCGCGCTGACGGCCACGACTCAATCGGACCAGGTGCGGTTGTTGCATGACGCGATTGCGGAGCATGCGCGGTACGACTGGGATGCCTACGACACGATCAATGCGGGCGGTCACGACGCTCGGGTTGAGGCATCACAGGAGGCCTTTGGGATTTTGGTCAATGGGACCGCTGTGTGTACGGGGTATGCGGAGACGATGCTGCTCGCGACGCATGCGCTCAGCATTGAGTCCGTTGTCGTCACCGGGAATGTGAACCAGGGCCTCACCACTGGTGGCCACGCGTGGAACCGTGTGTTTGTGGACGGCGAGTGGCGTGTGGTGGATGTGACGTGGGACGACGTCCCGGTGGGGCGCACCGGACACGAGGTGCTCCGCCACGACTACCTCCTGCTGGTGCCTGGCGACCCGCTGCTCCAGACGCGGGAGCAGGACATGGAGTGGGTGGTTGACGGGAACGAGGGGTTGTATTCGTGAGCATTGACGAGGCGACGGCGCGTAGTGGGCGAACTGGTTGATTGGGTGGGGCACAGCCCTGAGTCGATCCAGGCGATGCAGGACGGCCTTGCGTCGCTCGCCGCGCGTGGTGAGGCAGTGATTTTGGATTAAGAGCGGGCTAGTCTGCCCCGACCGCCTCTGACGGCTCCGCCGCGTCTCTGGATCCTCTCGCGCGCTTGAGCGCACTCGCCACCGTGCCAGCCCCACGCGAGGCGGCGCTCTTGGCGCCGGCGGTCACGCCCACTACCTTGCGCCACACGTCTTCGCTCAGTTCCGACGCGCTCGCCGCAGCGGACTTCATGGCCATGGCCGCGCGAGGCGGCTCAGCGGTTTCCGGCTCCGCCTTGTCGAAGTCGGCAAGAGCGGCTGGGAACACATCGGGGGTCTCGGGCAGCGCCTGGCGCGCCGCCTTCACCACGTCGCGGCCAAAGGTGAAACTGCCCACGCCGCCAATGACGGCGCCCACGCCAAATGGCAGGGCTTTGCCCAGGGCGCCCGAGCCAAACTTGCCGCTGGCCATGAGCGCCTCGCGCGCCATCACGGTGGACAGGGGCGCCAAGGCAGAATCGGGCAGTTGCTGCGTGAGCACTTCCCCCCACGTGGACTTGGCGACACCCTTTGCAGCGGTCCGCGCCACGTTGACGCTGCCAGCGCCGGAGGCCTGGAGCACCAACTGGGAGATCTTGCTCTGCGACTTCTCTCCCAGCAGCATGCCGAACACCAATGGCCGGGCACGGTCAGCGTCGGCCACTTCGATGCCACGCAACTCGGCCGCTGCAAGGACAAACAGCGCGCTGGTCTCATAGAAGAACAGCAGGTCCGCGACGCCCAGGCCGATGGCGAGCGGGATGCCGACGGCCGGAACTGCAGCCGACGCGCCGACGCCGGTGCTGGCCGACGTCACAGTGGCGACGTAGCGCTTCTCAAGTTCGGTGAGAATCTCGGCGGGAGTGGCGTCCGGCTTCTGACGGCGCACGGACTTGACGTACGCGAGCACCGCAGGGCGCTGGACCGCGATCGCTTTGTAGATAAGCGCCTTGACGCGATCCGGGTCTGCAGAGGCCGCGTCGATGGCCGCGTTGACTAGCGCCACGTCCTGGTCTTTCGCAGCGCCGTTGTTCTTGGCCATGGCCGCCCTCTCCCCTCACGTTTGGTGTTGCTCCCGTTGCCAACTGCTCACAGCGGGCCTTGGCCTCTCACACTAGCCGCGGCCCCTGACGGGTGTGGGTGTGATGCTCGGGCCACGCAGCGAAAATGGCGGAACGGGCTACAGCGCCCAGCCCCACGTGGGCGTCGGGCATCATGGTGTGGCTGCACCAGCACGATCGGGGGACGGATGGCCAGATTCGACGCGTCATCCGCATTGCTGTTGGCGTGGGACAAGAAGACATCTCAGTTCACTGACCGCTCGGGCGACGTGCTGACCGTCGACGAAGACGGCACGAAGGTGAAGGTTCGCTTCCGCGATTCCAGATACCCGTTCTCGTACAACCCAGAGAACATCATCATTGCCAAGGTGGCGAGCGGCGCCGAGGTGGGTGACGCCCTGATCGAAGTGGATGGGGTGCCGTGGCCCGCCGCGAAACGCCTCGAGTATTTCGACACCCGCGCCGGGTGGTGGACGCGAGTGCACTACCCGACGCAAGCCGGCGATGCGTTCCGCACCTATCCCTCCGCCTCCGTGCGGGTGGCTACGAATGCGCGGGCACAGCCACGTGTGAACGCGCTCATGACCTACTTCGACCAGGTGGTCGCGGCACACCCATCTGACGATCCTCTGCACCACGCGTTTAAGGGCCTGAGCTTCGTCCATCCGGACAGTGCGCTCGCGACCTACCTCTCAGGAAGTCTCCGGCCCCCCGCCGCGGAAGCCCCGGCGCTCATCTTCCCGTTTAGCAGCAACGACAGTCAGCGGGCGGCAATCGACGCGGCGCTGCGACACCAGATCTCAGTAATCGAAGGCCCTCCCGGGACCGGCAAGACGCAGACGATCCTGAACTTGATTGCGAATGTCGTGCGGAACCCAGATGCGACGCTCGGCGTGGTCTCATTCAACAACGCGGCCGTGGACAACGTCTTCGACAAGCTTTCTGCCGCCGGATTTGGCTTCATCGCCGCGCCGATGGGCAGCCGAGAACGTCGGGAGATGTTCCTCATGGGCCAAGGCGCCCGCAACGCGGCACTCGCTGCATTCCGAGCGAGTGCGAGTCCAGATGATTACTCTGGGCCGCAACTCGCCTACCTCACCCATCGCATCGGTTCCGTTTACCGGCACGAGACCTATACGGCGGAACTGCGCCGCATTCTTGATGGCCTCGGCGCTGAGTCGGCGCGCTTTGATGCTACGTATCCGACCCGGTGGCCGGAGTTGCTGCCGGGAAGCGCGGCCAATTGGCCATCCGAGAAGATCATGGCGTTGCTCGCCGAGATTGACCTCGCCGATGCGCGAAGCGGAGCGTTCGCACAATGGCGTTGGTCATGGCGCAGGCGTCGCACCTACCGTCTGAGCGCGGACGTCGACGTGCGAGACCCACGGCTCAATATTGAACTGCAGCGCCTCTACCTTTGGCGGCGCGCGCTGGAGGTCCGCGCGCTGCTAGACGCGAGCGAGGCGTACCTCGCCACGCCGGACATCGCGAGCGTCCGGGCGGGCATCCAAGCCGCTTCGCGCGAGGCCTTCGTTGGAGCCCTCGCACAGCGCTACCAAGGGGCCACGCCCGTCGAGTACTCAGCTCAGGACTTGTGGCGGTCGCGCGACCGCTTCGCGCGCGACTACCCGGTGCTGCTGAGCACGTGCCACTCCTTACCCTCCAACGTGGGCACCGGGCGACTGCTGGATTACCTGATCATCGACGAGGCCTCGCAGGTGAACCTGGCCATCGCCGTGCTCGCCATGAGCGTGGCGCGAAACGTGATCGTGGTGGGCGACGTGCACCAGCTCCCCCATATCGCTACAGATATTGGCGGCGTGGGCGTCGACTCGTCACTTTCGGCGTACGACTACACGCGCCACAGCGTGATCAGTTCGCTCATCGAAGTGTTCGGCGAGGGCCTCCCACGCACGCTCCTGCGCGAACACTACCGCTGCGATCCCCGCATCATCGAGTTCTGCAACCGCTCGTTTTATGGGGGCAAGTTGCTACCGATGCGAGCACAAGGGGGCGGGGAGGCCCTCGCATTGGTGCGCACGGCACCGGGTCACCATGCTCGCGCGCACGTCCAGGGAGGCCAGACCAACGAACGCGAACGAGATGTGGTGGTGTCGGAAGCGATGCCGACGTTCGCATCGGACGTTCGCCCAGCCGACGTCGGGGTCGTGTCGCCGTTCCGCAAGCAGGCGGAGCTCATCGGTGCCTCCCTGCCTGGCGTCGAGGCGGACACCGTGCACAAGTTCCAGGGGCGGGAGAAGTCGGTGGTGATCCTCTCCACCGTTATCGATGCGACGCAGGCGGACACTCCCCTGCCTGCGTTCGTGGACGATCCACGCATGATCAACGTGGCAGTGTCACGCGCACAAGATCGACTCGTTGTGGTGGCGAACCCCGATCTCCCAGAGCAGTGCACGCACCTGCGCGACCTCATCTCCTACATCGAGCACCAGTCGCCGTCGCAGGCCGTGCGCAGCGACATCGTCTCGGTATTTGACGTCCTCTATGCGGACTACGCGACAGCCCTCACGGGACTGGCCCGCAAGATGCGGGGGCGCACGCCGTTCGCTTCCGAGGAGGCCGTGATGGTGGTGATCGAACGGCTGCTCACACAGGAGCAGTTCCAGCGCCTGCAGATGAACTACCAGGTCTTCCTCTACAACCTTGTGCCGACGTCGTTGACGCTCACGGACGCCGAGGCGGCCTTTGTACGCCACCGATCATCGGTGGATTTTGTGATCTCGGATCGCGTGACGGGGGCCGTGCTTGGGGCGATCGAGGTGGATGGGTTCTCCTACCACCAAGACGATGCACGCCAACGGCAACGGGACGCTCTTAAGGACTCGATCCTCGCCAAGGCCGGTGTGCCGCTCTTGCGGCTGCCCACGACCGGCAGTGGCGAAGTCTCGAAGCTCGAGGCCTTTTTGGGGCGACTCGTACCCGCTAGCGCTGCGTAGTCCACGTGGTGGACCTGCGGGCGACGTTGTAGATCTCCTCGATCTCGGCGTCAGTCAACACACGCTTGCGGCGCTTAAACCAACCGGGGATATCCATGCGATCCAGCACCATGACGTCTTTTGGCATTTGCTTGTAGTTGACGTTGGGCACCAGCGTGTTGGTAAGCACCACGACGCACGAGCGGACTTCCACAGGGAAGCCCGTGGCCGCCGTCAACAACTTCGACGCCCGTTGGCCCTCGTGACGGGCGTTTCGGAGGTAGTCAACGGGCTGCCCGTTAACGCGCATCTGATACTTCGCGACCCAGATCTTGGCGCCGGGATGGTTCTTGCTGTTCACGGTGAACACCCCGCCGGGCCCGATGACAATATGGTCGATGTCGGAGCCTCGCGAGCCTACGGGTACCGAGTGGAGCACGAACCAGCCCTTTGAGACCAGCTTTTCCAGCCGAGTCCCGATCACCTCCTCGCCATCCGCTCCCAGGCGCCACGCGCGTTCCTGGGTGTGCACGTTGAAGACTCGTGCGCCGTACGCGCGAAGCTTCGACCGCTCCTTGCTCGCCTCCCACTCGGCGAGCGCCTCGGCACGCACAAGTTCACCTGGGCGATGAAGTGAGAGGTCCTGCCACTCCGGCACCCCTGGGGGCGCCGGTTCCGGGGCCGCCAGCGGGGGCAGTTCCGCCGTGGGCGGTTCAAACGTAGCGGCCGTCATCGGCTCGGGTACGAGCGCCTGCGCGGAGGGCTCCTCCAAGTAGACAGGCGGAGATTCCACGACTTCCGACGCAGGCGTCGGGCCTGGTTCCGGAGGCGGCGGGGTGTCAGCGGAGGGGTCTGCGGAGGGGACTGCGGGAGCGAGACCTAGCGCGTCCCTCCACGCAACTAAGGCCGCGCCGACCGCGTGGGCATCTCCGGCGGTCTCGAGGGTGATCGCCCCTGTGGGCACGTCAATCCAACCCAGCTTGGTACCGTCGGCCGCTGTCGCGTAGCCGCGGTGATGTCCATACTTCTTCCACGCCGTGATGTTGATGTCAGTCATGCGATTTCCCCCTATGGCGATCCGGCCTCAGCGCCTAGAACCAAATAGCACTCTGCCACCCGTCCGAGAAAACCTCGGGCTCGCCCGGCAAACACTGGGCCTCACCGCTCGCCACACGAAGGGCGGTCCACGCCATTGCACCCGCATCAAAGAGGTCGTCCAGCGCGACTCCGGGGAGCCTCGCGCGGTCAATCGACCGCGGGAGTTCAATCCCCTGTGCGGCTAATAGCTCCCACCGCTGCAACGCACCAGCAACGGACTTCTTGTAGTCATCCAGCGGCGCGCCTGCCATGCCGCGAAAGCTCACTTCGGGGTGGCCCTCGCGCACCAGGACGCCGGCCGGTGCCTGAGAAGCCCCAGCGTTCACTTCAGCAATGCGCGGCGTAATCGCCCACGCCTGCTTGGAGAGGCTCGTCCCACCGGTCGCGGTGACCGACGCTATGCGGGCTTCGTCGTACGTCCTCGCCTCGACAGCAGCGCGCACAGGCGTGGAGAACACGCTGCTGCGGCGCGGCCCGATGAATGCACGCGCTTCGATGTCGGCCTGCCGAGGCCCTGAGTCTGGAATGCCGATGGGGATATCGATCACCATCGCGTCGACTAGCCAACGCTTGGACGCCGATGCGAGGGCATCGCCTGCTGTCGATGCGACAAAGGCGTTGACGAAGCCCGATTCATCAGCAACAACGACAGCCCAGCCATTCTTGCAAGCATCCAAACCCAGTACGGCCATGCGACGAGCCTGGCAGAGGGGTCAGACACGGGCAACAGAAAGGTCGCTCGAGTCGAGGTCAAGGGCACTTAGTGTCGCGCCTTACTGCATTCACCAGACTTCACCGTCCAGATGTCAGACCATGCCGACACGATCATGGGGTACGGACTCCGTGGGCCGTGCCTGACTAGAGGGACAACGATGATTACTAGAGCTGACCTTAACTGGTGGCGCGAGAAGGTACTTGAACTCGACTGGGCTTTCGCGACGACATATGCCGAGACAGCACCTCACGAGTACGTGCTCCCGGCCAAGACACCCGGCTTCTCGGACGAGGACTGTGTTCGGGCGGCGCGGGTTATTCGCACCTTTGGCACACCCATGAAGTTCTACAAGACGACGAACCTCTACCTCACTCTCGGGGACGGGTGGAAGTACTTCTCACTTGATCGAGACGTGCGGGACACCGACATCATCAATCGCGGCCGGGCCGAGCACGTGTACGGCCCTCAGAATCATCCGAGGACGGACTCTGGGATCGATTCACCGTACGACGCGTACGCTTCCGAATGGGATTCTGACTTCGGCATGACCCGCGAAGAGCAGGCTGCAACCTCCGAGCTCATCCACACGGTGTTCGGAACCACGCTCGGGCGAACACTGGACGTGGGATGCGGCACCGGACTGCCGCTTGACCTCGGTCTCGTCAAACCCGTGCGCTACGTCGGCATCGACCCATCGACAGCCATGCTCAACGAACTGGTCTGGAAGCACAAGGTTCTCGCCGGCGCGTATCCCACCACTTACGCGGACGCCGAGACGCGAAAGGTGCTCGGGGGCGCAGTATTCGACACCGTCCTGGCGCTCGGTGGCTCCGCCTCGTACCTCAACTCTACTGACATCGAGTCGCTACGGGCGCGCGCAAGGCGCGCAGTTTTATTGATGCACTATGCACCCGGAGAGCATCCGGTCACTCTCGATCTCGTCGGCGCCGAAGTCGCGCTCGCCGCTGTGAGGCCACTCGGGGAGCAAACCCGAGTGGGCCGTTTCGTCGCAACTGTCGTTCAGCCTCCGCACCGGGGTCGCCCGGAGCTGCACGGGTCCCTGGCGCTGTCATGAGCGTGGCACTTGCACCGTCACTGCTGACCTCAAGCGGTGGGCTCTGCCGTATGTGTAGACACCATGCAACTGCTTAGCCGACGTGGGCAAACGCGCTGACGATTCGCGCTCCCAACTGCACACGGTCGACCGTGTCGTAGAGGTTTGCGCCATCAGCGACTTGACTGAGTTCAACCAATGCCGTTTCGTCTCCAGTGCGACGCAGAGCTACGTGCTCATGCTCCGCCCACGCTTCCAGTTCGGAGAACAAGTCTTCGTCCTCCCATGTCAACTCGAGTCCCTCTTGAACACTTCGCAGGTTCAGGTGTCCTCCGGGTACCTCCAGCCATCGAGCATGGTAAGCGCGGCCCGTGAACCACGGCTCATGCAATTCGGGCACCGAACGCGCCTGACCGACGATCGCGGATAGGTACGGATCGCGGTAGTGGCTGTTCAGTTGCGACTTATTGAGCATGCAAAGCCCAAAGCTCATGTCGTCGCGCTCGCTGACATACCTACCCGACGCCCCGGTGCGGGCCTCGGGATACGCCACAAGGTAGTACCTCCAGTCGAACGCCGAAGCAACCCGAGCAGCCTCAACATAGGCCTTGATCAGCGCCTGCAGGCTGTCAGCCGGGGACAACGCCGACCTAGCGACCTCGTCTAGCACCAGCCTGAGGGCGCTGCGCAACGGCTTCAACGATTCGCGCCTGACTCCTGTCAACAGTTCTCGCCACACTGTCTCGCTGCCGTCACTTGCTGAGAGGAATCTGAAGCGTCCTGCGCTGACCTGTCGTTGATACGGTGCCTGAGCGAGCATCGCGCCCGTGACCAACTCACGCAGATCGCTGTCGGACATCATCTCGGCGAATGCGCCAGCACGCGCCGTGAATCCCTCGGGTTCCAGGTCGAAAGCTGTAAGTGAGCCGCGCAGCAGCGCGTGATCTTCAAGTGCGCGCATCGCGGCACCGAGCTCGGTGTCGAAATCCCGCAGCGGCTGCTTGATGCGCTCTTCCTCAACCTGTCCCTGGTTGAACGTCCTGAGCCCTCCCAGGTCTCCACTCAGCACGAGTGCCTCGACCTCGGCCAGTAGTTGTGGCATCACAGAGAGACGAATCTCGTTGCCTGATGCCTCGATGAGGTTGCGCAGTGTTCTCAACCGGCCCTTGAACTGCGTCTCATCGCCTGAGCCCGCGACCTTGTGGATGAGTACTCCGTAAAGGAGCAACGTGTCGGGCAATCCGAATCTCAGGCTGGCGGAGTTCCTCGCGCCACGAAAGTTCCCACAACAGTCGGCGAACAGGTCCAGTGAACGAATACTGCCGAATCGCGGAAGGGCGGCATCAGGAGATAGACCCGCGTGGCGCCCAGGCCGGCAAAAGAGATTTTCGAAGTAAGCTACTGAGTCTACGCCAACCCACACGTTTAACGCTGCGAAGAGGAATTCGAGGTTCTCCTCACTTTCCACTCCAGCTCCGCCGAAAAGTCTCTTTGCTCTGTCAATGAGTCGATCACTGGTTAATTCTCTTCCGAGGCGCCATTCCATCACTGTAACGACAAAGTTAAGATAGTTCATCAGCGCATCGTCGACCGTGTTGTCGCGCGAGCGAAATTGCCACAACATGTCGGACCACTCTCCATCAATCTTGAAGGAGAAATCTTGGCAGCGCTCTGGATCCGCTATAGCTTGTTCGAAGTTGGCTTTGAAGATCTCAAATGGGGTGAGTGGCTTGCCGCGGGAGTTCATCTTGATGTACAGATCGTCGCCTGTCGCCAACTCCTCGATAACCAAGGCATGAAAGGTGACCGCAGGATCGTCGGCATCCATCAAGCGCTGCCACGCGGCCGCGACGTCGATGCCAGAGAAGCGATCGGCGATCGCGTCAATCATCACCAACATCGCGCGGATCGTCGGGTCGGAGCGCCACGTGTACAGAAACCACGGTTGGTCCTGGATCCATCGACTCGCCGCCTCAGCGCCCACCATCAAACGTGCATCGACGAGGCGTTCACAGAACATGCGCGCGGACGGCCGGGTGGAGTAGGTGAAGTGCTTCCAGTCGGCGTCGTCTGCGAGAACGTCGTTGCGCAACGCGAGATACCAGTGCAGAAGGAAGAGTGTCGTCAGCCGTTGCTGACCATCGATGGGAGCAAAGGCACCGTCTGCGGTCACGCCGCCGTATACGAAGTCCAGTTCCAGCGAAGTCCCGCCCTCCAGGGCAAGTGCGAGCGACTCGACAAAGCGCACCCGAATCTCCGTGCTCGCCGAGTCTGTGCGACCCTGCGCGTAGTCGCGCTGAATCGGTGGGATGATCACGTGGCCCACACCATCGTCGCCTAGCAGCGGCAGCAGCCCGGCAAAGGTGACACGTCTGCCTTCCATGGCGCTGTTCGTCATCTTCACCCCTCCTCAGTCAGGTACGGGGAAAGAGTGGCGACAATAGCTTCCATGTACGCCTCTCGATCCGCGCTCGTCCAGAAGTGCATGTGGTGTGCATCGGCGCCAGTGAAATACTTGAGAAAAACCCAACGTGTCGCGATCGGAACAAATGCCCCCGCGCGCTCCAGCTCGTTGATCTTGCGACGCTTAACTTCGAAGACAGAATTGTTGAGAGCGCTGTTGTTCTCCGATGACAACAACGCGAGATTGTCGAGCGCATGAACCTCGTCAGCTTCGTCGTCGAGAGTCAACGCCGCCGTGACCACCGGCTCCACTTGAAGAGCCCCGGCCATCGTGAAGGTTTCCAACACATCGTCTATTTCAGCGCAGATGGCCCGACGCTCATCATCGCTCAGCGTAGGCAAGTCTTCGATGACGACGCGGTGTAGAGCGAACCACTCGCGCCAAGCGGCTTCAGTCCTCAAAGGCTCAGAGTGTTGGGCGTGAATGTGTTCCAGGCTCCACCGGTTCTGGCGGTGCGCGGCGAACGAGTACCGCTCCGTTGAGTGCTGCAGCTGACTTACCGACTGGACATTCATGAGAGTGAGGACAAACAGACTCTTGACGTAGTTGGATTCGTAGTCAAGATCACGCAGATCCTGCTCCGACAGCGCCAAGCGACTCGAAATCAGGCGGGTCAACTCTCGCTCAAACGAGGACTTCGTCCTGTCGCGGCTCAGTGCGTCGAGGTGTGTGAGCGACTCACCCTGCGACGTGAGGAATCCGATCTTGTGGAAGAGAGTCCTGTCGTCAAACCACCATCGCATCACTGCGTGTCGCTCAAGCACTGACGACCAGAAGCGCTCCGGGTCCCCCATGATCGTGGCGCGCAGGTACTCGAAGGTCTCGCTGCGTCGCAGCCGACCGGGATCTATCGCGTCGGCGAGGAGCTCGAACACTAGGTCGATCCTGGTCGGGGATGCGTTACGCGCGCCCGCCACAAACGCCCACATTTCCGGGTCGTGAAGCTCTCGCTCGATGGTGTCCCACTGCGCCATGACCTCGCGGGTACGGTCCTCTTCACCCGCTCGGCCACGCCAGCTCGATAGCAGTTGCGCCTTGATGAGCTCCGCGTCCGTGAGGGGAATCTTGCCGACGTTGAGTCGCGTGAAGAGGTCCGTCGAGTCGACTGTGTCATCGACCTCGTACCAAATAACTTCGACGCTGTTGTAGAGGCGACCGTAGAAGGTGTCGGCGTCCACCTGTCTCCGGTGCCCTCGGGCTTCGAACCACTCCTCAATTACGCGATACGCGGCCCTCATATGGAAGAAGTCGATATTCTCGCCGAGGTCGTCCACAGTCTCAGTCCCGAGCGCGTCCAAAAAGGCCGCACTCTGGGAACGCGTCTCATACTCGATCGAGTAGTTCGCTCCCGAGTTTTTGAGACCCGCCACCTGCATATAGTGGAAGATGAGATAGAGCGTCGTGAGCCGTTGCTGCCCGTCAACCAGCTCCCAAGACGCCCCGTAAGGCTTCACCACAACCGGCTGCAAGTAATACGGGGCGCCATTGGATCCCCAGACATCATCCAGGAGCTGGAGAACCTGTTCTTCGCCCCAGCGGTAGCCACGTTGGTACGCCGGAACGTAGAAGGTGCCAGAAAGGTCACCAACCTTCACTCCGACAAGCTTCGCCGTGTCTTGACTCACCATGCCCCCTCTCGCAAAGCCGTCTAGAACTCCTCGAACCCGTGCGCCGTGAACCTCAGCGTCGCAGAGTTCTCTGACACGGACCGGATGACCTGCGCGGAGAACCCGTCAGGGTTGGTCGCGGAGATCTCCAACGAGACGCGCACCACGGTGCCGTCCTGGGCCTCGAGGCGCTGCAGGACCTCCTGCATGATGGTGCCGAGCTGGACTGCGTAACGCTTGGGGTCCAGATCCGCGGCTCCGAAGTAGCGGGTCTTGGACGCCGAGGTGACGGAAGCGGACGGCACCGATGTGGTCGCGCTCGGCACGCCGGGCGTCGCGGCCGCCGGGGAGCTGCCGGAACCGGCGGCGACCTCGGTAGGCGCAGCCGAGACCTCAGCGGGAGGCTCCACCTGAGCCGACGCGACGGTAGGCTTCACGAGCAACCACGAGTCGGTGATGGCGGTCGCCGACGTCGTGGGGCCCGGGATGCGAAGCCCGATGTAGCGTCCGGCCTCCTCGTCGTACGCCTCCGCGAGGGCGAAGCCGTCCTGCTCAAAGGCGAGCCCGTCCAGCACGGACATGATGGCGTCGTCAAAGACTCGGCGGCCGGCGAGCCGGTCGCAGTAGGGGTACTGCGTGTAGAGCGACCAGAGGGCACCCACAGACACGTGGCCCGCCTCCCACACGGCCTTGAGCGGGCCGTCGAGCGCGAGCCGGATGCGGGCCGGCGAGTACTGGGCGCTCAGCCTGTCGGAGGTCCTCAACTTCGTCGAGAACTCCGCCGCGATGGAGCCAGAAGTGGAGGTCACGGTCTCCGCAGCGACGAACGCGGGCGCGCTCGGCGGATCCTGCACGGGAACCAGCATCCAGCGTATCGCCTCGCGCAGTCGCGATGCGACGGTCTGGTTCTCGCTCCCCGCCTGCTTGATCGCACGCGCCTTGTCGCTGGCCTTGAGGTCCATCTCATCGGCGCGCTTTGCCACGTCGGCCCAAGCGAGGTACTGGCGGGTCGCGGGCTCAAGATCATCCGTGTAGCGCCCCTCGTCGAATGCCGCGAAGACCAGCATGTTCGCATGGGTGCGATTGCCAGTGCCGTGGTGCTTCATGGCATCCAGCGCAAACTCCAGAGCCGCGGAGTCCTGCTTGCCCTTCATGTGCTGAAACTTGGGGTGCATCAGCACCAGGCGGGCGCTGTCCGTGTCAGGAATGTCGCCGGTGTTGGTGGGTGCGACGTGCACCGCGCCAAACATGCCCTTGTCGTTGGCGAGCACGCGAAGGCGGTCGATGAGCTCGTTCCACACGTACTCGGGGTGCTCGCGCATCTTGTCGGCGATGTCAGCCACGGTGCGGCCGATGCTCGGGTTGACGTCGTACCAGAAGCGACCTGCGTCGGCGTAGAAGTAGGTGGCGCGCTGGCCCAGCACTTCCAGCGCGGTGCCAAAGTTGCCGATGGTGTCGCCGGGGATTGCGACGCCCAGCCAGATGCGGGGGCGTTCGATGCCCTTGTGGTCCGTGGAGAGCGTGGGAGCCGAGCCCATGAACACCGTGCGCGCGATGCGACGTGTGAGCGAACGCGAACCAAACGCCTGCTTCTCGGTGTCGATACGCACCGGCACCGAGGCCTCGCCGTCGATGTCCTGGTCGATAATCGGCTTCCAGGAGTCGGGCAGGTAGTTGGTAAGTTCGCCCGATACCGAGGCGAGGTGCAGCGGCACGGAGCCGGGCATGATGAGCGGGCTCGCGTCGCCGGACTTCCACAATTCGTGGATGACGGAGGACATGAGCCGCAGCACGCCACGGGTGCGCTGGAAGCGCTCGAGTGTGGACCAGTCGTTGTAAAGCCTGTCGAAGAGCTCGGGGTGAATCGGGTACGCAGCACGTAGACGGTCGGCGTACGTGAGGTCACTCGCCTCGCGAGGGAACGTGCTCGCGTTCTCCTGGTAGTAACTCAGGAACTGCTTGGCCACGGCGTCGATCTCGGTGCGGGCCTTGGCGTCCGGCTCCTTGAAGAGTCTGCGCTTGACGATCTCGAAGGACTCGAGGCTGTCTGCGGGACGCCAGTGGTCCGCCTTGCGTCCCACCACGTTCTGCAGCGCGGCGAGCGCTTCGCGTCCTCGGGAGCCGCCGATCTCGATCTGCGAGGCGGCGTCAGCAGTCTCCATACCGTCCGATGCGGGGATGGAGATCACCAGCATGGTGCCGGGCGTGGCGGACACTGCCTCGGTGAGCTGCTGCGCGAAGGTGAACTGCGCCTCGAAGCGCCCACCGCACAGCGAATCGTCGTCGTTGAGGTTGCGCGCGTATGCCACCCACTCGTCGATCATGATCAGCGCGGGCGCGTACTGAGCGACCAGCGTGGTGAGGGCGTCGCCGGGGGGCGTGCTGGTGCGGTCGGAGTCGGCGATGACGTCGTACGCCTCGCGGCCTCCGAGCTGCCAGGCAAGTTCGCCCCACAGGGTGCGCACCTCAGTGCCGTCGGCCTTCACACGGGGCTGGTTGGGGCCGAGCGCCGTTCCTACGAGCGCGACGCGCTTGACCGACGCGTCGGCGACCTCAACTCCGCCCACGGACTCCTGCACTCCTTGCGGGAGGTCCTCCGTGCGTAGACCCGAGAACAGGTGCCAGAGCGCAAGCATGGAGTGGGTCTTGCCGCCACCAAAGTTGGTCTGGAGGTTCACCACAGGTGACGCGTTGGTGTCTCCGGTGAGGCGTCGGGCCGCGCGACCAAGGAGGTCCCGCAGGCCGTTGGTGACGTAGGTGCGGGCAAAGAACTGCTGAGGGTCGGCGTACTCGTCCTTCTTGTTCTCGCCCACGGCAACCGAGTGCAGATCCGCCGCGAATTCGGCGGAGTTGAAGTTTCCCTGCGCGACGTCGTCGTGGGGTTCGATGATCTCGCGCCACGCCTTGATGCCGGTACCGGGCGTGACCACGGTGGCGTTCGCGGTGCGCACGCGGTTGCGGGCGGCGGAGTCGAAGATGGTGCGCTGCAGCTCGGCGTGCATCTTGCCCACCTCGGCGGCTTGATCGACTGCGCCTACGGCCGTCAGCAGGCGCTGCGCCGTGTCGAGCGTGCGAACGGTATCCGCGCCGTCGAACTGCTTGGTGTGTGCCCACCCGTTGCGTGCTTCGCGCAGTTCGGAGGCGAAGCTCTGCTCGGCGCGGCCCAGGCCATCGAATGCTCGCCACTCCTCGGTGAGGCAGCGCAGGAGCACCTGAAGGTCGGTCTTCTCGTAGACGTAGTTGGTGCCGTTTCGCTGGTTGTGGCGCGCGGCCAGCAGCTGAATCCAGTCCTTGCCGTTCGCGGCTGCGGACATGTGCTGGTCCACGTAGGGCAGCAGGCCCTCTGCGAGCAGTTCCATGGCGCGGCCGATGCGGTCACGGTTGTTGATGGCCATCGGTTACTCGTCCCCCTCATCGGCGAGTGCTGACAGGTCGAAGCCGCCCTGCGTCTCGACGCTGCGGGTGGCGGCCGAGTCGGCGGTGGTCTTGAGGTCGTTCCAGGTGGACGCTAGCTCGTTGAACATGATTGCGTCTTGCGTGCGCCCCTTCTGGGCGATTTCGTAGAGGCGGTAGGCGAGGGCGCGCACATCGTCCAGATCGGTGCGTCCCTTGATCCGTGCCATGAGGTGGCCAGCCGCCTCGATGCCGTCGGCTTGCATTACGCGGCACAGTTGCACCGCGGCCTCCCACACCGACGTGCGCACGTCGGTGACAGGATCCCAGTCGGGGTTGAGATCCTTGGGTGCGATCAGTTGTACGGCGCCGCCCTTGTTGGTGAGGATCCCGCCGCGCGCGAGTCCGTCCACGGAGGTGTTCATGGCTCGCGCGAGCACGTCCGCCTCGCCGAACTTCCTAGATTCCCAACCATGCTGCTCGTACCACTTGACGCAGAAGCGCGAGTCCGGGTCGAGCGCCCCATCCTGTTCTGAGAGAACGTCGTCCAGCACATGGTTAATGAGTGCGAGGGCCGTCTTCACCGACATACTTGAGCCATCTGAGTCAATCACCCGCGCGTAGCGCGAGAACACCGCCATACCGGGGCCAATGGTGGATTGGGCGAGGTCGACGGGCGCAATGGCTCCCTGCTGCATCTCCGCAAGCGCTGCGGGAAGCTCCGCCTTGAGCGCAGAGATGAAGTTGCCTCGGCTTACGGCCACAGCGGTTTCAGATCGAGGGCGAAGAGAGAGCACGATGGAGGACGCCAAGGCGTTCGTGGAGTGCGCAATCATGCGAGTCGCGGACTCAGTGCGCACTGGCCAGGTGCCCGTGATCGACCAGCCGCCACGGATCATTCCCTCGAGCACAGTCGCCCACCCGGTGGACGCAACGCCCTCTCTCTCGATCTCTTGTTGTTTGAACGCGTAGTAGACAACTATGGGCGCGGAGGTTGAAGCATTGCGCGAGGCGGAGGCAAACACCTCTTCGAAGCCGTTCTCGAAGAATTCGGAGGCGGCCTTCTGCGAACCATGACGATACGCGTTCGCCACCAGCTCCTCGGCCTTTGGGACCAGCACTGTACCTAGCAGCGACGGGTGGACGGGATGAAGCGAGCGCCGGAGCCACACGTAGTAGAAGTCAGATAGATCCGAATATCCGACGTTGTCGTAGTACGGCGGGTCACAGTTGAGCAGTTCGCCTGGCGCCGCACCATTCTGGGCAGGGGCCTGCCGGACGTATGGAGTGGTCGTAGCAGGCACGCCGACTAGCGCGTCCGCGGTCAGTTCGATGCTTGCCGCAAACGAGGAACCCCCGCGTCGGAGCGGGTTCACTTCGAGGTAGTCCCAGACCATGGGAATTGACTGTCGTGCAAACACCCCGCGGACTTGCTCGTTCTTGTTGTGCCAGCCCGTCAGGGAATTATTGGATTCCGCCATGGAACTAATAGTGAGCGCCAAATAGGTGGCGACCGCGTCGGCATAGGCGCTTGCGCCCACACCCCCCTCTTCGAGACGCGAGCCCTCTTCCAATCCAGCCTTCAGGGCATCCTGCATCACCCGCGCACGGGCTACGCCCACTAGGTCGCTGAACGTAGTGAGCGCCGTGAGCTGCCTGTTCGTGAATAGATCGGCGAACGTCCGCAGTCCGTACGGCTGCGTCCAAATGTTCTTGGGGTCGAACCCAAGATCTTGGTTGGGCACGTCGGCCGGCCGAGGCACCCCGCTCGCATCCCGGTGCTCGTCTGATGGCGAGCAGTAGATGCGCTGTCGAGTTCCCTCAGCCACCACCGCCATAAGGTGCGATCCGAAACCTCTCTGGCTTCCGAAAGCCTTCGTCTGAGCGCTGGTCACGGCTGTCCCGCACGAAATGCACGTTGAGTTCCCACGACCCGTCATCGTGCCGTCGTTGTGCGCCGTGGGCGCTTCGGCGGTTCCGCGGCCGATCGCGTAGGTCACGCACTTGCCGCTCGAGTCTTCGGCGTCGTCTACCACGGAGGGGACGACGTACGCCTCCTTACCCTTTTTCTTGCAGAGCCACCATGACCGCACCAGCGGCGTCTCGATGCCGCATGCGGGGTTGGGGCAGCGCACAGTGCGCGCCCATATCCACGCAAAGACGTTCGCCTGCGACCCGTCTGCGAGCGTTGCCTTGGGGTACAGGTGGCCGATGCGCTCCTCGGCTTGGTCGCGCATCCAGTCGCCGTAGCGTCGGATATCTTCGGCGAGCCCCGTTGTCCGCGGCCAGTCGCCCATGCGGGAACCCGCAGCGCCGGGGAATACTGGCGGCCGACCGGCGAACTTGGGCGGAATCTCGATGAGCGCCTTGTTGATTAGCACCGCAACCGGGTTGAGGTCCGAGGCATGGGCTTCCAGCCCCAGACGCTGCGCTTCCAGGGGAATGGTGCCGCCACCCGCAAATGGGTCGAGGATGGGCGGCGGGTTTCCGTCCGTAGACTTCATGATCTCCGAACGAGCCGCTTCGTAAAGCTGCTTGTCATCGATGTTCTCCCACTTCACCAGCTCGCGAATGATGTCGTGGAGGCGTTGCCGCTCCAGTGCCTGCGCCTCACGCGTGGGGAACCGGTCCGGGTGGGAGGACGGGTCGTCTACAAGTTGCGCGAAGAGCACCGCGCGCGCGACGGCTAGCTTTCGCCGGGCCCACCAGTAATGCATCCTCCAGGGATAGTGCTTGCGCTTACCACCATCGCGCTCTGCTTCGGTGTTGATGTCATTAAGTGGGATCGATACCTCGATGAGCTTGCGCTTGACCGTAGTCCCCTCAGACACGTGATCCACCTCTCGCTACCCCAGAATTCTGCGGCACACTTCAAGTGCACCGCCGTCTTGCATCCTATTCACCCGCACCGACGCGGACTGCCCGGCTAGAACGGCTGCTTGCCGTCCGACCACATCGCCTGCCAGCCATACCCAAAGGTGGTCTGGCGGAAGTCGTCGGTGTTGACCTTGTCGAACGGGCGTCGCAGGTAGACCACACGGTCACTCTCGGGACCGTCGGGCGATACGGAGACGAGGGCGAGCCGGTAGTCGTCACCCATGTTCTTTGCCGTCTGCACCTCAGTACGCGAGATGAGGAAGTCCGAACCTCCCTCGATGCGGCCCTTGACCTCGATGAAGATGGTGCGACCATCCTCGGCTTCACTGCGGATGTCGAAGCCGGGATTGTTGTGCGGCATCTCGGTGGGTGTACGGCCCAGTGCCTGCTCGGCTGCAAGCACCGCATCGACAGCTCTACGCTCCACGCGCTGGGTCTCCTTGGCTAGGGCGGGAGCTTGCCCGCCACCACCCGGCACCACCAACGCAACACCAGCAACGCGCGCTGGTAGCGGCGAATACTTGGCCATCGCCTCGATCTTGGCGAGGCGCGACGCGAGCCGATCGCGCATATCCTCGGCACGTCGTTGCGCGCCCTCCGGGCTCATCTTGGTGCGCTGCCCGGCCTTACGCTTGCCCTGGATCTTGATCGCCTCAGCCTGCCAGTACATCTCCTCACCCTTGAGGCGCTTGCTGATGAGCTTGGTCATGCGGGGCAGCTCGCGTTCCGCCTTCGCCTTCAAGCGATCCACGCGCGGCTTGATGAGATAGTCCGTAGCCCACGACTTGGCCGCCGCAACGGGGTCCGCACTCAACCAGTCTTCGCCCGCCACCACCTGCGCAGCCTTGATGGCGGCGGCGTCCGCAACGTCGTAGTCGAGGTAGGGCGCGGCGCCCTTGTTACTCACCGCACCGTCGGCGTCAATCTCCACGAACGAGAAGGCGCGCGAAACCGTGAGCGGCGGCGCCTGATGGTCTCGAATCTCCTCCTGAACGGCCACCAGCAGGCGAGGCCCGCGGTCCGGGCTGGCGTGATCCACCAGCACCGCGCCGTCGGTGAGCGTTGCCTGGTGCGCCTCGATCGTGAGATCAACCACTGCGTCGAGCAGGGGGTGACCCGGAGATACGAGCTCGGCCTTCTTGGGGCCGTCAATCGCGTTCACCTCAAACGTGACACGCGAGTAACGCTCAGCCACGGGAACCCGCGTGCCCACCTGGCGTGCACGCTCGCGCACGGCGTGCGGCACGCGCGTAATCTCGAAGCGCTCCGCCTCACGGGGGCGCACCTTGCCGCCCAGCTCCTCGAATGCCGCAATAAAGAAGTCCCGAATGAAGTGCGGCTGGAGGCGTCGGGCGCGCGCCTCGTCCATGGTGCGGCGCACGTCGTCCACCTCAGCGGCGGACATCGTCGACGTGTCCAAAGCCTGCGCCTCGATCAGATCCTTGATGCCGTCGCCTACCGTGGCGTCGATCACCGTGTCCAGGTAGGCCTTCACCGCTGGGTCCTCGCCACGCAGGACCGCCTCCATCATGAGCTCACGAAGAGGCTTGTCGTTGAACGCCTCCCCCAACACGTCGAAGACCTTGCCCTTATAAGCCGCGCGCATCTGCTCCAGCTTGCCAAGGAGCCGCTGGTACACCTGACCCTCTCGAGTGCTCGACGACACGAGGTTCCACATGAAGCACACCTCGGTCTGGCCGATGCGGTGGATGCGGCCGAACCTCTGTTCGATGCGGTTGGGATTCCACGGGAGGTCGTAGTTCACCATGAGGTGGGCAGCCTGCAGGTTGAGTCCCTCACCGGCCGCATCGGTGGCAACCAGCACCTTGATGCGGGGACTATGGGTGAAGTCCTCGCGAATCTGACGCCGCTCCTCACGCGACGTACCGCCGTAGATTGCGGCCACCGCCGACGGGTCGCCCAGGTAGGCGCGAATCTTCTCCAGCAGGTAGTTGAGCGTGTCCTTGTGCTCCGTGAAGACGATGAGCTTGTCCACCATCTTCTTGCTCGGCGTTTCATCGCGCTCGCCGTCGATGATCTCCCGCAGCTGGGCCCACTTGTGGTCCACACCGGAGTTGCGCACCTCGGTCGCGACCTCCACGAGGCCGCCCAGCGTCGCAATCTCCTTCTCGAGTTCCTCTACTGTCATGGCCGCAGTGGCGGCGTCCATGATCTCTTCCTCGTACCTCTCCACCTCGTCGCTGGAGAAGTCCTCCGGGTCGTAGAGATCCTCCACGTCCACGGGCGGGACATACGAGATGATGCCTTCGAGTGCGTCGTACTTGCGTGGGCTCTTGCCGTCCGCAAGCTCCTGCATGGTCTCGCGCGCTGCCTCGAGACGAGCCTTGCGGCGCTCGAGCGAACGCAGAATCGCCTCGGGGCTGGACGCGAGGCGACGCTGCAGCACCGTGAGCGCGAATCCCACCGTGTTACCGCGCTTCTTGTTGCCCGCCTCCATGATCTTCTTGGCGCGGTTCATCTCGACTCGGACATAGTCAGAGACCATCTCGTAGAGGTCCTGCTCGCGCTCCGACAGCTCGTAATTGGCCGTCATCGCCTGCCGCTCCTGGAAGAGCGGCTTGCCCTCCATGGTGAGCAGGTCCTCCTTCACCATGCGACGCATAATGTCCGAGGCGTCGTCCTTGGCCGTGGTCTTGCGCGCCTGACCCTCGAAGCGATCCTCGTCGATCAACGCAAGAAATGCCTGGTAGTCCTCGTCCTTGCCCGCGTGCGGCGTGGCCGTCATCAGCAGGAAGTTGCGGGCGCGTTCGCTCAGCAGCTTGCCTAGCCTGTAGCGGCCCGTCTCCTTGAGCTCCTGGCCGTAGTAATGCGCGGACATGCGGTGCGCCTCGTCCACCACCACCAGGTCGAAGTCCAGCTGCTCGACCATGTCGAGAAGATCATCGCGCCGCGCGAGATGATCCATTTTGGCGATCAGGTGCGGGTGGTCGATGAACGGGTTGCCGTTGGGGCTATACGTGATCAGATCGTTGGAGAGGATCTGGAAGTTCAGGCCGAACTTGAGGCGGAGCTCGTCCTGCCACTGGTCCACGAGGCTTCCGGGCGCGACGATGAGGGCGCGGTCAAGGTCACCCCGCAGGAGAAGTTCCTTGAGGTAGAGGCCGCACATGATGGTCTTGCCGGCGCCCGGGTCATCCGCCAGCAGGTAGCGAAGCGGTGTTCGCGGCAGGAACTCGCCGTACACCGCACGGATCTGGTGCGGCAGCGGCATGATCTCGCTGGTGGTGACAGCGAGCATCGGGTCATAGAGCGCCGCGTACTTGATGCGCAGCGCCTCCGCCGCGAGGCGCCAGGCAGCGCCATCACCGGAGAAACTCGCCACGGGACCGTTGGGGGCCGCCTTGATGTCCGCGAGGTCATCCTTGAAGACCACGACCTTGCCCAGGTTATCGTTCGCATCCTCGTAAAAGATGACGGTGGACTCCGCCTGCTCCGTGAGGTTAAGAACCTTCACCGGCCCGGGGAACATGGGGCCAACAACGCGAGCGCCAACGGCGAGGTCGTGGGTCATGGGTCAGACGTTACCCGGGTGGGGGGACAGCGTGGCGAGGAGCGCACGACCAGCGCTCGTTATCGGTCCACCCACCACTCCGAGAATCGCGAGCCCGCGTATTTGGTTACATGCACTGCACACACGTCCTGGTCCGCGAGTGACGCCCACAGGTCAGGATCTGGATGCAGCCAACCCTTCCGGGGGCCGGAGCACGCGAGCACGTGGAGCGGCTTGAAGTCCTTGATGAGTCGTGGGCCGTACCCCTCGCGGGATCCGTGGTGCGGGAGGTTGATGGTGCCAAGTAGCGGTTCGTACTGGCGAAGTTGGGACTTAACTTCCGCGTAGAACGCGTGGTGGTTGAGGGGCGCATCGCCCGTGTGGATCATGCCTGGAAGGCAACCACGGCCGTAGCCCCACTGCTCGTCGACGCACCCCGGATGTGATGCCTTTGCCCATCCAAAGCGGCTCGCGTCCTGCGGTGGCCCCGAGTACACAACCAGCGAGGTTTCATTCGGACCCTCTGCGAAGTTGGCAGCCTTAATCGCATTCCGAATTGTCTTGATGCTCCCACGTATCGCGCTCGTTGCACCCTCTGGCAGCTCGAGCTCTATTGATGCGTTCCAGGCGTCCCAGAAATCCTGGCCAAGCCCGGCCGCCACCGTCGCGACCTTCTTGGGGTCGAGCGGGGGGTGCACGAAGTGCAGCACCCAGTCCAGCGCACCCTCAAGCGTGACGACCGTGCCGGAGGGCACCCGATTTTCCAACTCGCTGAGTATGACAGGACTCTGTTGCTCCCCTTCGCCGCTCTCCACCTCAACCACACGGCCATCGTCGCCGAGAAGCCTGTCGACGTATCGCGTGGGGTTCGCGAGGAACAGGAGGTGCGTCTCCGGAACCTCCTCCGAGCCGCCTCGCAAGGTAAACAGTCTTTGCTCGAGCGTGAGGAGCGGCATCACGACGATGATCTGTCGCTTCCTAGTCCGTAGTTGCGCAATGACCTCCATCAAACCGTTGACGTGGTCCTCGTCGACATGGGAAAGAATCACGATCGCGGGTTGACCAGTCGCCGTGGAAGCTGCCACATGGGCCAACCGGCCGCTATCGGTGCCCGCCGGGCACTCGCTCAGCGCTCGCGCAAACTCGGCTCCCAAGGATTCAAGACCGTTCAGTGTTCCACAGTCGTAGACCACGGTCACCGCGGAGATCGCCCCCGCATGGATGGCTGCCAATGTGGTCACGCTGAGCCCACCCTGACCGACCGGAGCTTGAGTACGACAAATATGCATGTAAGTCCCCCCAGACCGCGGAGCCGCCTGACGACTCTCGCTCAACTACCTTACATTGGAGCCTACTCCGAAGGGAACAAAAATAGCGCCTTAGCAGGCATGAAAGGCGTCGCAGGCACCTGGGGCTCGCTGCCTCAACTCACGCCTTTTCCGGCGCGACCCCATTGACGTGGTCGGGCGCAAATCGCTCGCGAGACGCCTCAAGCTTCGCCCACGTCGCTGTAGCAATGTCGACATCAAGCACGTCGGCCAGGCGCAGCAAGTAGGTCAGCACATCGGCGATCTCCTCTCCCGCACGCTGCTTGCGCGCCGGATCGCCAAAGTGCTCGACCGCCGCTTCGGCCGGAATCCACTGGAACAACTCAGCAAGCTCCCCCACCTCGCCCACCAGCGCCAACACCAATGACTTCGGGTCGTGGAACTGCTCCCAGTCCCGCTCGCGCGCGAACTCCCGCAGCGCCAACGTCAGGGCCTCGAGCGAGTCATTGGATTCCATACCGCGAGCCTGCCACAGCGCGTCGGGCGACTCCAGCGTCAGCAGCCCTAGATAGAGTCTGTGGGACAGCGGTTCGACGGGCTTCCGCCTAGGACATGCCCCCTCCGCACGATGACTTCGTGCTGCCAGGGGGCAATCCATGCAGGTGGTTCGTTACACCGCCGCGACCGTCGCCGCATACGCGACCAACGACTTCTCACCCGTTGAGGAAGCTCTCGCCAGCATGCTTCGCTTCCACGGCGCTGGCGGCGCGAGCGCGCAGGAGCGGGCGTCGTGGCGACACAGCGTCCCAATCCTCGCGTCAGTGCTCACTGATGCTGGCTTGGGCGAGGTCGAGATGCTGCTGGAGCATCGCCTACCCCTGACATCGCGCCGATCCGACGTGGTGCTTGCTGGCACCCACCCGGGCACCGGGGCGCCTTCCTACGTCGTCGTTGAGCTCAAGCAGTGGACGAAGGCCCACTTGCTGCCGGCCTCCGCCTCCTTGGTGGAAGTCGAGGGCGTCGCCTACAACCCAGTCCTGCACCCGGGACTCCAGGTGGCGGGCTACGTCGAGTACTACCGGGACTTCTTGCGGTCGCTGGAAGCACAGCCTCACGCGATCGTCGGCGCCGCCTACCTGCACAACGCGTCCGACGACGACGTTGCCGACCTTTGGGCGCTCACCCCGACCGACGACGGTCGCGTGTTCACCGGGCAGCGAAGGGGCGAGTTCCAGGATTTTCTGGCGTCCCGGCTAGCTCCTGGCGGCGGCTTGGAGCCCGGCGATGCGTTCCTGGGCTCAGCGATTGGACCCTCTAAGCAGTTGCTTAAGGCGGCCGCCTCCGAGATCCGCGAGCGCGAGCAGTTCGTGCTGCTGGACGAGCAGAAGGTCGCCTATGAGGTGGTGCTACGGGCCGTGGAGCGCGCCCGTGCGGCCGACTCCAAGGAGATAGTGCTTGTCACCGGTGGACCAGGCAGTGGGAAAAGCGTCATTGCGTTGTCCTTGCTGGGAGAGCTCGCGCGCCAGGGGCGGCAGGTCCTGCACGCCACAGGCTCGAAGTCCTTCACAGAGACCCTACGCAAAGTCGCTGGCTACCGCTCGCCCGCTACCCAGCGACTCTTTAAGTACTTCAACAACTTCATGGAGGCCGACCGCAACGGCCTTGACGTGCTGATCCTCGACGAGGCGCACCGCATCCGCGAGGTCTCGGTCAATCGCTACACGCCTGCTCGCCTCCGCGACGCCGCTAGAGCGCAGGTGGACGAACTTCTCGACGCGGCACGCGTTCCCGTGTTCCTTCTCGACGAGCATCAGGTGGTGCGCCCCGGTGAGATCGGCTCGATCGCCGATATCCGCGCTGCCGCCGCGCGCCGAGGACACAACGTGACCCAGGTGGATCTGAACGCTCAGTTCCGCGCTGGAGGCTCGGATCGCTATATCGAGTGGGCGCAGCGTCTTCTCGGACTCGAGCCCGGCGGCGCCTTCCCGTGGCAGGACGAAGACCACTTTGCTGTGGAGGTCGTCAACTCTCCAATCGCACTTGAGGCTCGGCTGGCGGAGAAGCGAGCCGAAGGGTACTCGGCGCGCATGGCTGCAGGCTTCTGCTGGCCCTGGTCCGATAGCGAAGCCGGTGGACTGAGGAGCGACGTCGCTATCGACGGCTGGGCGCGCCCGTGGAACACGAAGGGCGACCGCGCCGTCGGCCATTACCCGCCGGCTAGCCTTTGGGCGACCGAGCCGGGCGGAGCCGAGCAAGTCGGCTGTGTCTATACGGCTCAGGGATTCGAGTACGACTGGGCGGGCGTGATCTTTGGGCCCGACCTCGTCGTGCGCAACGGCCAATGGGTGAGCCGTCGCGAGCACTCGAAAGACCCCGCGTTCAAGAGCCGTGCTTCTGTGAGCGATGCCGAGTTCGACCGCAATGTGCGCAACGTCTACAAGGTCTTGATGACTCGGGGCATGGTGGGCGCGGTGCTGTTCTCCACGGATGAGGAGACACTCGCGCACCTGAGATCGCTGGTCGCGGGCAGGGGAGATGCCCTGTGACCGCCGTCTACCTCCAGCCCGCCGCCAATCCGGCGCAACGGAAAATGTGCGCAGGACCCTCTATCGACCGATCGACCGCGACGCGTTGGTCAAGTCGATCGGGCAGCGGGCCGCCACAATTGAGGCCGCGCGACTGGAGGACGTCAGCGACTACCCGTCGGCGTGGGGCGCCAAGAGTGCACATCTCAAAAGGTGGCGGGAAATGCAGCCCGGGGACCTCGTGGTGTTCTACGGAGGCGGCCAGGTGTTCGCCGCCGCAGAAGTCTCCGTGACAATTCGCTCGTCGCACCTGGGACGCCTCTTCTGGGACGATCCGGCGTGGGAGTACGTCTTCCTCCTTGAGTCGGTGCGGCGAACCCACTTCGCGTTGTCCGACCTATACGGCCACGGCATCGACCGTGGGCACTGGTTTCAGAGCCTCACACGGGTCGATGGGGCGGCTGGGGAGCGGTTGCTTGCTCGGTGCAAACAGTTGGGATAGTCCCGCACGCGGCGAACACAGAAGCGCGTCGAAGCTGCCTATCGCAATTGTCACCAGGCGCAGATAGCATCACCAAACAACAAGACTGGGGGTTGTTATGACATCCGAAGAGCTGTCAAAGGACACATTCGAAGCGTCTTTCGCGAAGGCGAAGGAGCAAATTGGCCGCGTCAACATCGGCCTCTTTGGCAAGACCGGCGTCGGCAAGTCGAGCCTACTCAATGCCGTATTTGGGGCGGATATCTCAGCGACCGGCGTCGGTGCACCAGTGACTCGAGGGTCGAAGCTGCACCTGCACACTGATGGCCATCTGGGAATTATCGACAACGAGGGCCTTGAGATCGGAAGCGACTCAAAGACCATCCTCAAGGACCTCAAGAAGATGGTGAAGAACCTCCGCGATGCCCCCGAGGCCGACCAACTGCACTTGGCTTGGTACTGCGTCCGTGCAACCGACAGCAGGTTCGAGGACGTGGAGGCCGAGTTTGTGCGTGAACTTGCCGCCCTTGACGTGCCAGTCGTGCTCGTCCTGACGCGCGCCAGTCACACGTCGACCGGCGTTGTCCACCCGGAACACGAGGCACTCGCATCCCATATCGGAGCGCTCGGCCTGCCGATCTTCGAAGGGAAGCCACTCGTTCTGTCGGCTCAAGGCGACGAGGGTCTCGGGTTCGAACCGTTTGGGCTGCTCGAACTACTCGATGCGACGTTTCGCGCTGCGCCAGATGGCGTCGCCGGAGCAATCGCAGCCGCGCAGATCCTTGACCAATCTCGCAAAGAGTCTGAAGCGAGGAAGGTGATTGCTGCAGCAGCAGCCGGCGCGGCAGCGATCGGTGCTAGCCCCATCCCCTTCACCGATGCAGCCCTACTGGTCCCAGTCCAAAGCGCGATGATGATGCGCATCGCGGCCCTGTATGGACTCGATCTCGGCAAGTCGACCATGCTGGCGCTGATCGCGACTCAAGCCGCCACGCAAGGTGGCCGCTCTCTCGTCACCAACCTTCTCAAGTTCATCCCGGGCTACGGCACCGTCGCAGGAGGCGCGATTAGCGCCAGCGTCGCATCGGCTCTCACTGCGGCAATGGGCCTCGCCTGGCTAGAGGTCGTCAAGCGCGTTGCGAGTGGAGCCTTGGATCCGTCGATCATGAACGACGCGGAGGGCCTGGCAAAGATATTCATGGATGAGCTCAAGAACGCTGCCAAGCTGGCCAAGTAGGACGCCATGAAGCTCGTGATTGCAGAGCGGGAGATTCCGTCTCCGCACACAGTCATCGCAACGTACGTTCGCTGCCACGCGAGAACCGTCCGAGAGTACGACGGCCTAGCCGGCACAATCTCCGCGGTCGATCTCAGCGCCATCAGGGCCTCGCGAGTCATCAGTTCGCGAATATCCAACGCGGAAGGCGAGCGGCTCATCGCGCTCTTCGCATCGCTTGAATGGGGTGATATCCCACCCGGAGCTAGCCTCAAGGACGCGGACGCCGCGGTCGCGGAAGGTCTGTACGACGCGGCCTCGCGAAACTACAAGTCTGTGCTCGACCAAGCCGGCAAGGGCGTTTCCCACGCAAAGGTCAGCAAACTCTTCTACTTGATTCGACCCTCGTTGTTTCCGGTGCTAGACAGTCGTGTCAGATACCTCTACCGCGCTCGGGCCAGCGAAGCTGCCAAGGCCGTTGCGGCAGTCCGGGAGGACTATCCCTTCACGCGAGATTACTGGCAGGCAATCCGTGCCGACCTATTGGAGAACTCCGCCGCATTCGACCAGCTCCAAAGTGAGTTGGAGAACGACTCGGATCCCGAAGTGGTGTCGTTGACAGGGAATCTCACTCCACTTCGCCTCATGGACATCCTTACCTGGACCCGTTGACGCGTCACACCCCGGCCGTAGCGTCGGGAGCATGACCGGCGCTGCGCACCTGAACTGGCTCCCCGACGTCTTCTCCGCGTCAAAGTGGGAGCGGGACGTGGCGACCGCGCTGGCGGCGTATTCGGCCGAGCCCACCGTGAGCACGGTCCGCGACCTCGCGCGGGCACTGAACAACCTCTCGGGCATGCTCTACGGCTGGCGCAACAGGTGGCGCAGCCTCGCGGCGATGCAGTCCGCAGTGGCGGTGCTGCGACACGAGGTGGACGCGCTCCACGCCGGCTCCGATGCCACGCGGGAGCACGCCAACGACCTCATCTACCTGCTCGACGGCCTTGCCGGAATGCGGCTCGATGCGGGACTTCCCGAGGCCGCAACCCGCAACGCTCCCTACGCGCCCACCGCTTTCCTCAGGTCCTTCATGAGCGCGACGAGGTGCAGCGGGTCCGTGGGGCTGGGCTCGAACTCGGGCAGGGCGTGGAGGTAAAAGCGACGCGCGTCGTCGCTTTCGGCGTGCACCACGAGGCCGCGGCAACCGATCTCCTGGCCCAACTCGATGGTGCGGACGAGCACATCAGCGAGCAAGGCATGGCCGAGTCCGCGACCCTCATGAGCCTCGTGTACAGCAAGCCTGGCAAGCAACGCCACAGGCTGCGGATACCGGCCGGCCCCGCGCTGAGCCCGCTGCGGCACATTCTCTGCCCGAACGCTCGCCATCGCCCATGCGTAGTAGGCGACCACCTCACGAGACCCTGGCTCGGTCACCACCATCACGTGAGCAGAGCGCGCCGCGTGCGCCTGGCGCGCATGATCCCGCAACCAGGCCGATTGCGCTGGCGAGCGGCTGGTGAACCCTTCCACAACGTCGGCCCGCTCAAGCGGCCGCGGTCTCAGGTACATGGCCGGTCCCCCCTCCCGGCAGCGGCGTCAGTCGACCCAAGGAGACGGGCGCGAGAGCAGCGCGCGCAGACCCGGCAAATCGCGAGCTGGCCGCTCATTGAGCTGCTCCCACAGTTCTGCCTCGACGGGCGACAACGCAAAGTTCCTGCGGTCCGCGAGTACGCGCTGGGCAGCGATTCGGAGGTTCTCCGTGGCAAAGCCGGACAGGTCCGTGCCCTCGGCCTCCGCGGCTTGGGCGAGCAGGTCACGATCCTGCGAACTAATACGAAACTCAATGCGCTGGTCCTTCCGAGGTACGGCGGTGCTCATGGTGCTTCCTCCACGGTTAGGGCTCTTGCTCGTTGTTAGGTCTCGCGGACCGCGTCTTCTCTCTTGCCCATAATTTGTACGGACATTGTACGGCGCAGCGCCAGTGCAGCGCAATGCCCAAGCCGCCACCGCCGAACTGACTCCTTGCGCTCAAGTGCAGATGCCCCGCATGAGACCTGCCAGCGCCTCAACCACGCGCTGCACCCCATCGTGCAGAGCAACAGCGTCCTCATCCATGTATTGATCCCGCCGGATCTCGATCATGATCGACGCAACCCGAGCGTCGGCGCCGTAGTGCTTGAGCGGCGCGTACGTACCCGCAAAAGGCGAGTCGAGCGTGACGTCAAAGCCAGCGAACGCCGCCTCCGCAGCGTCGAGTAGCCAGCGAGGCGTGTGGAACTCATCGGTGCCGATGCAGATCTCGGGGCGGGCCGCACCGGCAGCTGTGATCTCGTATGGGAGCCGGCCCGTGGGGTACGAGTGCACGTCGATGACGACGGCGCGCCCGTACTCGGCCAAGGCCCGGTCAACGGCGTCGGTCATGGCGGCAGCGTGCGGGTGGAAGTACCGCTCGAGCAACGCGGTGTCGACTCTCTCGCGCAGAACGCGACCCTCATGCGTGCGGGTGTAGATCGCACCCATACCCACGGCTTCCATCGGTTCGGAGCCATCGGTGAACCGCTCAACATCCACCACAAGCCGGGAAACGTGCGGTGCGACGATGCGTGCGCCAACTCCAGAACCCGCCAGCGCGCGGGTGGCAATGATGTCGGTGAACGAATCCGTCATCCGGTCGAGCTCGTGCTCAACCTCCGTATCGCTCAGCACGATGCCCGCGCGGGCGTCGGGGGGAATCACACGTGAGGCGTGGGGGACATGGACGATGATCATGGTTTGGTCAGCCTCGTCACCATGGCAACAAGTTCATCAATCGTCTTGCCTTTGAGATATTCGTCAGCCAACGTCAACTGAGCGCCTGAACTCGCGCGGACCTCGCCGTGTTCAAGCTCCCCGATCACGACGTCACCCTTGCGCAGGAGCCAAATCCGCCGCATGTTGCCCGCGTCCTGGTGGTAGTCCATCTGGCACGTCCACGGGAGGCGTTCAAAGAGCCTCGACGCAAGATGGGCCGCAAACTGCCACGCCATCACCTCCTCAATCCGCGAGTAACTTGGCATCACACTGCCCTCCTCAGAAACTGTCGAGCCGGTTTTCCCACCGCACCCCGTTCGTACTCGCCCGTGGCCACGAGCTGAGGCTCCATGGCGCGTCGGAAGGTGTCGCGCAGGGGCGTGCCGTCCGGGTCGACGGCGCGGTGGAGGCGCTCAAGTTCCAACAAAGTGAATGGCGCGTCGCCCAGCAGACCATACGGGTCGGGGTGCTGACGGTAGGCCTCCCGCACGTGCGCGACGGCAAGGTCGAGGATCTGATCGTGGTCGTATGCCAGCGGTGCGGCCCGATCCGCCGCCACCACTGTCGCGCCAGCCACCGCGTCGGCCCGTACGGCGATGACGTGCGCCACGGAAAGGACCCAACCGCGCACGTCACGCCCCGGTGCGTCAAACACGCGAAGTTGCACCGGCTCCAACCCGCCAATGCCGGCCTTGTTCGCAAGCGACCGGCGCACAGCGTCGGCCAACACCTCGCCTCCGTGCAAAAAGGTCCCCGGCAAGCGCCACGTCCCGTCACGGGAGTCAGGCACAACGACAACGCTGAGGGTGTCATCAACGACGGTGAGCACGGCTGTGTCAACCGCGACGGAGGGTCGCTCGTAATCAGCGAGGGAGCGTCCCGAAGAATCGTGGTAGTCAGCCATGCCGTAATTTTCGCAGTCTTGCGCTAACCTGTCAATTAGCGCAGAATAGCGCTAACGACGAATTGGGGGCCGCGATGACGACAACGAACAAGGGACGGGGCCACAGGGCCGCGGGAGCGATGCTCGGCATGGCGGTGGGAGACGCGCTTGGCGCCCCCTACGAGTTCGGCCGGGTGAGGCCCGGAGTGCGCCTGACCGGTGGATCAGCGGACATGACCGGCGGCGGCCCCTGGGAGCGCGGCGAGTGGACCGACGACACGGCCATGGCGATGCCGATCCTCCGTGCTGCAGCCGACGGGCTCGACCTCATGGGCGAAGACGCCCAGGACCGCATCGTGAGCGAATGGCGGACGTGGTCGCGGACCGCCAAGGACGTCGGCAACCAGACTCGCGAGGTGTTGAGACGTGTCAAGGAGCCGACCGCCCGCAATGCACGAATGTGCGCGCGCGACGTTCACCAAGAGCAACTGCGTTCAGCGGGCAATGGCAGTGCGATGCGAACGGCTCCCGTGGGCTTGGCCTACCTCAATCAGGAGGACGGGCCGGCTCGCGTAGCCGCTGCGGCGTCGGCTATTGCGGCCCTCACTCACTACGAAGCCGACGCTCGTGACGGCGCCGCGTTGTGGTCGGTGATGATTCACCTCGCCGTGCGTGACGGACGCGTGAGCACCGACCAGGCTCTCGCCGAACTTCCCGTCGGGGCGCGCGAGCATTGGGCTGGCCTGCTGACGGAAGCGGAGGGCGCGGACCCTGACTCATTCGCTCACAACGGGTGGATTGTGCACGCAATCCAGGCTGCGTGGGCCGCACTGCATCGGGGCGGCCTCGTGCCGTCGGACGCCGCGACGCACACCCCCGAAGCCTTCCGCCTCGCTCTGCAGCACGCCATCGATATCCACAACGACACGGACACCGTCGCCGCGATCGCCGGTGGCCTGGCCGGGGCCCTCGTGGGAGCGTCGGCCGTCCCGCTCGCGTGGACGCGGCTACTGCATGGTTGGGGCGGCGTGGGCGTCACATCCCGCGCAGGCGAGCTCACTCGCCTCGCGGCGCTGGCCGCAAATGGCGGCCGGCCCGACTCGCGCGGCTGGATGACGGGTGATCGGGTGGACTACTCGGGATTTGGTGAGCGCCACGTGCTCGCACGGCACCCGCACGACGCTGGCGTGTGGATCGGTGGCATCGGCGCCCTGGAGAGCCTCCCCGCCGAGGTCGACGCTGTGGTCTCGCTGTGCCAGGTAGGGGCGGCGGAGGTGCCTGCGCGCATCGCTCCCGAGGACAGCCATGAGGTGTGGTTTATCGATAGCGCGGAGCGTGACGAGAACCCGCATCTTGAGTTTGTGCTCACAGAGGCGGCCGACGCCGTCGCCGCGTTGCGCGCAGAAGGCAAGACCGTGCTGCTGCACTGCGTCCAAGCGCAGTCGCGGACACCGACGGTGGCGGCCCTGTATGCGAAGCGGCACCTGGGCGTGGATGGCGAGCGAGCTTTGCGAGACGTGCGGGTGGCGCTTCCCGGTGCCCGCCCTAACGCCGCGTTCTCGCGCGTTCTTACCTCGTAGGCGTCAGGACGCGGGACGCGTCGACAAAGCGGTCGTGCCACCTAGCGGCACGTCACTGTCAAACCGCGCTCTTCACGCCTACTTCTGACTGTCCTCATACCAAGCCCACAGAATTGCCTTGTTGACCAACTGGTTCTGAATCACCCGCAGCACCAAGTAGAACCCCACGATCACCGGGATGTTCGCGATCGCGCCGCCGATCAGCCCGCCAATGAAACCACCCCAGTGAAAGCCGGAATCGCCGAGCACGTTGCCAATCACGATTCCCGTCGACAAGGACGAGATCACCATCCACGTCCACAGCCACCCCTCCAGGCGCATCGTGTCCAGCGCATCCACCTTGATGCTCTTGCGTGCTTCCGTCATCACAACCCCTTCGTCGATTTGTGCCGATGCTATTGGTGGCGGCCACTGCGCGCCAGACCCAAAAGCCCTCTGCGCGAAGTCCCTGCTAATGGGGCACACACCGAGAAAGTTACCGGTAACACTCTGGCGCAGGACCTCGGTCACGGTGTATATCTACTAGTCACGCAATGTGGCGTGTCAGATGGCGCAGCACTGAGGGGCAGAACCATGACGCACTTCCCAACCGGCACACCCGGCTTCGGCGAGACGAGCACCGTGGCGGCCGCGCCAAGCCGGCCCGCCTGGCGCCGCCCGGTGGTTATCATTCCCATTGCCCTCGGCATCGCGCTCCTCGGTGCGCTTGCGGCAGGGTTATTCGGCTCGTTCTTTGGCAGTGACGACGCTGACCCCGGCGTCGCGGCTCCCGCCACGCAAGGCGCGGAAGTTGCCAGCGCCACCGGTGACGCGTCATCGACAGCAAGCACCACGGCGGGCGGCGATTCGGCCAAACCCGCACCGAGGCCCGAGCAGCAGCTCAACTCGATCCAGTCGGAAGCGCGCGATCTCGCAGCGTCCTACCTCCAAGACGGCATTCACTCCCGCGCGAGCCTCATCGAGGACGTTGTCGCGGCCGGCTATCGCGAGACCGACGCAGCCGCCGCGATCGACTCACTCAAAGTCGACTGGAACGATCAAGCGGTACAGGCCGCCGAAATCTACGTGGAGAAGTTCGAGTTCACGCGCACCGGTCTCATTGCTCAACTTGAGGTGGATGGCTTCGAGAGCCACCAAGCTCAGTACGGTGCCGCGGCCGTAGGTCTTTAGCCCGTTCGCGGCACGTTGGCACCCCGCCGGGACGTGTGCACCTCAACTGGTGGGCGCGGTGATGGTTTTCCGTTCGCTGTTGAACCAGGTTTTGTCTTGGTCGCGGGTTGTGAGGTAGTCGTCGATGTGGTGGTCGGGGATGAGGAAGTTGTCGATCCCGTCACCGTCTGGGTCAAGCAGGGTTTTCGGGTTGCGTGGCGCGGGTTTGCCTGACAGGCAGTTGCCGTTGAGGTCACAGTCCACCAAATGGGTGTGCGGGTTGTACACATGCACCGTGGTCGATGCGGACGCCGTCGTCGCAGTACCGGGTGCCTCCACCCAGGTCGAGCCACCATTGACGGAGTACTCACCCCGCCACGTGGTGGTCAGTGTCAACGTCACACGATGTTGATGCTTAGGCAAACTAAACGGCACCCCACCATCGTCATACGGTTCACCCGGGGTCGTCATCGACACGTTCGTGCCGTCATCCCCAGTCCAGGTGAACGTGGTCGGCACCGCCCGAATGATCACCGGTACACCAAGAATCGTCGTGTCCATCGTTTGCGGTGTGCCATCAGCAATGGGGTTCACCCCCAGTTCAGCAATCGCCCACCCCGTCGCCGGCTCCAACCGGTACCCACTCGGGGTGATCGGCATTTGCGCCCACTCCCGCGCCACCTGCGCATAAATCACATCCGACGCACACTGATACCCCCCAGCCTGCACCCACGGCCCAAACGTCCCATCCGCCAACGCCACCGAACGCCACCACGGCATCAACGCCACCTGCCCATCAGGACACTCAGGCGGCACCACCTCCGTCACACACGACGGAACCTCACCAACCCACACACTCGGCTCACGCACCCCACCCCACTCCTCCGTATACCACTCCAAACACACCGCATGCCGCTGCCACCGATCCCCCACACCAGCACCACTGGTCGGCGCACCCTGATGGGACGCATCCTCGGAGTTCTTGACCACGACGCTATCCACCTCGGTGCGCCCACCCCAACCGTCGTTTCCTGACGACCCCGATGTTGCGGCTGACGTATGCGGAAAGAGCGCAACAAGAATGGCCGTCAATATAGCGACGAGACGGCTCCACCGAGTCATCGTGGCTCCGAGCTGATTCCGATCACTTGCCAGTGACCCTCACCAAACTCGAGCGCCACACCGATCCTCAGGTCCTCCGCCGGATACTCACCCGTTACACCCCCGGTTTCGTCAAAGAAAGTCTGATCGTCGACACGGACGTCCACGCTTACGTTCCACGTCTCATCGGGCTCAATTCCACCCAAGGCTGTGTCTGGATAGACGGTGATGAGGCCTGGGCTCGCGCTACCGCCGCTGAGTTCAAGTCGGTTCAAAATGGAAAGGCTCGATTCGCAGAATCCGCATTCGGGACCCGAAAGATATGAGAACAGCTCGGCGTCGCGCGTTTGCAGGATCAGTTGAGATTCAGCGACAAAGAACTCGACGAACGCCACCGCACCCGGGAAGCTCTCGACGCGAGCGTTCTCCGGGATCCGGGCCAACAACTCTTCCTCCGGAGTGACCGAAGGAGACGGCGAAGGCGACATCGTCTCGACGGGCGCCGCCGACACCGAAACGCTCGGCGACGTCACCTCACCCTCGCTGCCAGCACCTGAACACGCACTCAAACCAGCGGCCGCGAACCCCCCAAGGGCCACCACCGCTGCAAAACGCAGCAGTCGAACCATGGCCACGACCCTATACAAAACGCCCAAAAGCGGCATGGCGAACCCAAAACCTGTGGAAACAGTTCCTCGCGGGACCCCCACACCCCGCCACCCAACCCAGCCATCACCTCGCGGGACACCCACACCCCACCACCGGGCCAACCCCAACCCCAACCC
>JAEYOR010000045.1 GCA_023411615.1 Actinomycetes bacterium | reverse complement strand
GGGGCGGGCGCCGCCCCCCCCCCCCCCCCCCCCCCACTGCCACCTCCGCCGCCGCCACCCGCACGACCGCCGCCACCACCACCGCCCGAACCGAAGCCGGAGCCACCGGACGAACCCGGCGTCGGCGCGCTCATCGACGAGGTGGCGAGCCTCGTGAAACCACTCATGCGGTCCCCGAGCGAGCCCGCACGTGCCCAGAAGTTGGTGTGAGCGACGCCGCTGTACCAACTCGGCTCCCCCAGTGACACGCCTTGCTTGGCGAGTTCGGCGAATTTGTCGGCCCACTTGTCGGCGATACCAAAGGCAATCGCGAAGGGCATGTAGCGCGAGAACACGTCCTCACCGTCTTCATGAACGAGTTGCCGCGCCTCCGCCGTCTCGAGGTAGTGCTTGAAGCCTCTCGCGTGCTCAAGGACGGCCGATCCGGCGGCTGTGCGGGCAGGGGCCGCTCGCGCGGCGAACATGATGATGATGCCAAGAATGGGCACCGGCAACGCGATGAGCGCGAAAGAGGACACCTGTGCCACGCATGCGGTGAGAAGGAAGCCAATGACGAAGACGACGATTCCTGACGTGGACCACCGGTTTCGAGAGGAACGCGGATCACTCCGATACCAACCGCGGCCCACCACGTCGTCATACAGGAGCCTTTGAACGGCCGCCATCTTGCCTGCGAACTGGCTCTTGAGCGCGTGGAGAGTCACCTCCGAGCGGCTGTAGAACAGCGATTCGAGCAGGTTCGCTTCGAATGGCGCAAGCTCTCCCCCAGCGCTTGCCAGTTTGTAGAAGCGGTAATCGTCCGGCTTATCCGCCACGGCCTTCTTGGGATTCCGTGACGCCTCCTCAATGCGGATGTAGCCACGCACCGCGAGATCGACGAGCGTCGCTGCCACATCCCGCGGATCAGCTTTGTCATCGATGAGCGTGCCGAGCACGCCAGGGCTGAGACCGGGTGGCGGCGTGAACTGCACCGTCACTTCCGTGCGGCGGGCCAACTGGGTCTTTGGCTTGGAGGCGCCGTCATGCGGGGTGAGGCCTGGAATGAGGTCGCGATACTGGCGATCCCGTCCCACCGTCCGAGCAAACAACAAGACGATGCCGAGCCCCGCCACCAAGATGCCGAGTGCCAAGCCAACCGTTTGGGGAGTGACGGCAAAAGCCCGCTTGAAGAAGTTGGAGTATTGGAGGTTGGGTTCGGAGTGGAACGAACCGCCGGGATACGCAACCGCGACCGTGAGCACGTCCCAAGGGGTCAGCACGTCGTGTGTGAACACCGCAGTATTGCCTCGTGACTGAGCGCTCTCGCACGGAGAGTCGGATCCCGGGCGCCCGGCGTAACACGCAACCTGCAAGACCTCGACGGGCGACTCGACCGTCACGGTGGCGTGAGAGATCGGAACTCCGCGGTCGGCATTGATGACGTTCCAGTAGAACTCGTCCCGTCCATTGACGTTGTTCATGAGGTCGTGAAGCCGATAGCTCACCTTGTATGTCTGAACCCCAGACACGGTGCCGATGTTCGGATCGCCAATTCGAATGAACACGCTGAAGTCATCGCGCCGGACATCGAGATCGGCGGGTGCTCCCGACGGGGAGCTCGCTGTGATCCGGTCAACCGTGTAAATGCGGTCGTACTCGTCGTCGTACCCCATGAGGGTTGGCAGTGTGAGGTACGGGCCATGCCCAGGTTCGTCCCCAAAGTCGAAGTCGAACTCGACCACCACGTCCACGGTGCCGTCTTCATGCAGCGTATACGTCTGCTCCCACCGTGAGATGTGGCGTCCTTGATAGCCGTCGCCGGATGCGGCCGACGCTGGAAGGGATGACAGCGCAGCGAGGACCGCTACTCCGACTGCCGCCGTCACGAGCCGTGCGATTCTCACTACCGAGCCCCCTCCTCGAGCGTTTCTCTAGCGCTCCTCGCGCCCCTTGAGACTCATCGCCCGTTCGGCTTCGCGCGCGTCCTGGCGTTCGCGAAGAGTTTGGCGCTTGTCATACAGCTTCTTGCCTCGCGCAAGCCCGATCTCGAGTTTTGCGCGGCCGCCTTTGAAGTACAGGCGGAGCGGCACGATCGTGTGGCCCTTTTCGCGCGTGCGGATGAGAAGCTCGTTGATCTCTCCGTGGTGCAGGAGCAGTTTGCGCTTACGCCGAGGCGCGTGGTTGGTCCAGTTGCCCTGGCTGTATTCAGGGATGTGGAGATTCTCGGCCCACGCTTCATTGGCGTCGATGTAGACGTAACCGTCGCCGATGGTCGCACGGCCCTGCCGCAGCGATTTCACCTCGGTGCCGGTAAGCGCGATGCCCGCCTCAAAGACGTCGTCGATGAAGTAGTCATGGCGCGCGGAACGATTTGTCGCCACCACTTTGATGGACTCGGCCATGATTCACCTCCTCGACGTAGAGCACCGCGCAGGGTGCGGCCCACTAGTGTACGCCCGGCGAGCCAAGGAGAAGCAGTGCCTACAGGCCCTAGAGGTCGGGCAAGTACTCCATCGGGTTGACGGCGGTGCCGTTGAGTCGCACCTCGAAGTGAAGGTGGCACGCCGTGGAGTTACCCGTATTGCCGGAGTACCCGACAATGTCGCCGCGCTTGACGTTCTGACCACCGCTGACCGCAAAACTCGTCAGGTGGTTGTAGTTCGTGTAGACCACCTTGTTCGACATGATGCCGTGGTCGATGAGCACCTGGTTGCCGTAGCCGCCTTGCCACTTGGACCAGATCACTTTGCCGTCCGCAGCGGCCTTGATGGCCGTGCCGCAGTAAGCGCGGAAGTCGGTGCCCTCGTGGAGAATCCGGGTGCCGTAGATCGGGTGGATGCGATATCCAAAGGACGAGGTGATGTACGGCACCGCAGTGGGGAAACTGAAGAATCCCTTGCCGAGTGATCCCGTCCCGTTGGCTGCCTCTTCCGCAAGCTTCTTCTGCCACAGAGTGTCGAGCTCCGCCTTGAGCGCTGCCTGTTGCTGCTCAAGCTGAGCCTGCTGCTCGAGGTAGTACGCCTTCTGCTGGTCGAGGTATGCCTTGAGGTCCTCGGTCTCCTTGAGCAACTGCTCGACCTCAGCCTTCTTGGCTTCGGCTGCTTGCTTCGCTTCCTCGGTCTGAACGACGAGCTCGTCCGCTTGCCGCTTGAGTTCCTCGATGTACTCGCGTACCGCCTCTTGGCGCGTCAGGCGGTTGCGGTTGACGGCCGCGAGCTCTTCCACATCTGCGAGCGTGGTGGACTGCACGCGTGCGGTGGTCTCGGCGTAGGCGTAGTCGTCAACTACCTGGGATGAGGACTGGCCGCCAAAAATGATGACCAAGGACGTGTTGGTGCGCGAGCCCTGATACTCGGTGCGCGCCACTTGTGCGAGGACGTTGTTCAGTTCCTCGATGCGCTCCTCGTCAGAGGCGATCTCCTCGGTGAGGCTCTTGTCCTCTGCCTCGGCGGCGGCGAGTTTGTCGGCGACAATCTGCTGCTGAAGCACCGCGGCGTCGTACGTGTCCTTCGCTGTCTGGTACTCAGCCTGAACCACAGGCAAGCGGTCGTTGAGCTCTTGAAGTTTGTACGTGGCATCCGCGATGGCGCGGTCGGTTGCGCTGACGGCGTTCTCGAGGTCCGCCGCGTACTGCTCCTGGCGCTGTTGTTCCTTGCGCGCTTGGTTGATTTCATCGTCGTATGAAGACCAGCCGGGCGTGGTGTTGCCGCCCGCTTGGGCCATTCCGCCAGCGAGCGCGCCAAGGAGCGCGGCAAGAGTGAGTGCCGCCGCCACCCGGAAGGCCCGGGGGATTCGCCTGTCACCGGTCATGCTCGCGTATACCTCCCCAGCGTCGCTACCGAGGCCACGAGCGCAAGCGCAACAGCGATCGCCAGCAGCCACGGGGCGACAATAAGTACGTCGTCCGCACTGATGTATTCGACAACAAGTGTCGATTGGTGAAGCCAGTCGGTGACGGCAAACTTCATTCCGGACCACAATGCGGCCGACGCCAGGACGGCTCCCAGCGTCGCGGCAACAGCGCCTTCCAGCATGAACGGCAATTGAATGAGCACGCGCGAGGAGCCCACCATGCGCATGATGTTCGTCTCGCGCTTACGGCTCATCGCGCTCAAGCGGATGGTGGTGGTGATGAGGAGGATCGCGGCGAGCAGCATGACAGCGGCAAGCGCGGCGGCAACGAACGTCGCGGCGTTGAGGAGGCTGAAGAGGCCCTTGAAGATATCCCGCTGATCCTGGACGGTCTCGACGCCCTTCATCCCCTTCACCGCATCAGCGACCACTTCGAACTGTTCGGGGTCCGTGAGTTTGACGCGGAAGGAGGCCTGCATCTGGTCCGCGGTGAGGGTCGCGTACGTGTTGTCGATGTCGTAGGCCTTGAACTTTTCAAAGGCCTCCTGACGGGACTCGTAATGAACCGCCTGGACGAGGTGCGCAACCGAACCGTTCTTCAGGACGTCCTCGATCGCGTCCTCTTGGTCGGGCGTGGCGAGACCACTTGCGCATTGAAGGCTCGGGGACTTCTCGGGGCACAGGAAGATCGACACCTCGACTTTCGAGTACCAATCGGCCTTGAGGTTGTCCACCTGCATTTGGGTGAGGACGGCAGCTCCCACAAAGGTGAGCGACACAAAGGTGACGAGCACCACCGACAGCGCCATGGTGCCGTTGCGGCGCAGGCCCGTGAACACCTCGCCAAGAATGAAGCGCAGTCTCATGCTTGCTCCATCCCGTAGACACCGCGATCCTGATCTCGCACGAGCAGACCGCCCTTGAGCTCAATGACGCGTTTGCGCATCTGGTCGACAATCTCGTCATCGTGGGTGGCCATGAGCACGGTGGTGCCGGTGCGGTTGATGCGGTCAAGAAGGCGCATGATGCCGATGGAGGTGCCGGGGTCAAGGTTTCCCGTGGGCTCGTCACACAAAAGGATCGGCGGGTGGTTCACCACGGCGCGGGCGATCGCGACACGTTGCTGCTCACCACCGGACAGTTCATGTGGGAAGCGCTTTTCCTTGCCGGCGAGGCCAACGAGTTCGAGGGTTTCGGGAACCATCGACGCGACATGGTGGCGCTTCTTGCCGATCACCTGCAGGGCAAAAGCGACGTTGTCGAACACCGTTTTGTTCGGCAGGAGGCGGAAGTCCTGAAAGACGGCGCCAATCTCACGGCGCAACTGCGGCACACGCCAATTCGACAACTTGTTGAGGTGCCGGCCAGCGACGTGAACATCGCCAGAGGTGGGGCGCTCCTCGCGCAGGATCAACTTGAGGAACGTGGACTTGCCCGATCCCGAGGAGCCCACAAGGAACACGAAGTCGCCACGCTCCACCTCGACGGATACATCGTCGAGCGCGGGGCGGGCCCCTCGCGCGTACACCTTGGAGACATGGTCGAGTCGAATCACGGCAGCCTTCGACACGGGGGGTTGGACCCGCGTCTTTGGCATCGTAAGCACGCGGCGCGCACGGGTGTGGGAGCGCTAGCGGCGCGCCTCCGAGTGATTCGTCTCACGTCAAGCGCCCTATCGAGCGCCCGTACGGAGCCGCCGAGTGCCCTCAGCCGGGTTACGCGTCGTCCGGGTTGTTCTGCTGAGCGCGGCGCCACCGAATGCCCGCCTCGATGAAGTCATCGATATCGCCGTCGAAGACGCGATCCGGGTTGCCTGATTCGTGACCCGTGCGGAGGTCCTTGACCAGCTGCTGACCGTACAAGAAGTAGGAGCGCATCTGGTCGCCCCAGCTCGCCTTGATGTCGCCTGCAAGCTCCTTCTTCTGTGCAGCCTCCTGCTCCTTCTTCAGCAGGAGCAGTCGCGACTGAAGCACGCGCATGGCTGCAGCACGGTTCTGGATCTGGGACTTCTCATCCTGCATCGATACAACGATGCCGGTGGGCAAGTGCGTAAGCCGCACCGCCGAGTCGGTGGTGTTGACGGACTGTCCACCGGGGCCGGAGGAGCGGAACACGTCCACCTTGATCTCGGACTCAGGGACCTCAATATGGTCGGTCGATTCGATCTGCGGAATCACCTCGACGGCAGCGAAGCTCGTCTGCCGCTTGTCCGCCGAGCCGAAGGGGCTGATGCGGGCGAGGCGGTGAGTGCCGGCTTCCACCGAAAGCCGACCATAGGCGTAGGGGGCGTCCACTTCGAAGGTGACGGATTTGAGGCCCGCGCCTTCGGCGTACGACGTGTCGAGCACCTTGGTCGCATAGCCGTGACGCTCTGCCCACCGCAGGTACATCCGCAGCAACATCTCGGCGAAGTCTGTCGCGTCGTCACCGCCCGCCCCGGAGCGAATGGTGACAACCGCATCGCGCTCATCCCACTCCCCCGACATCAGGGTGCGCACTTCCATCGCGTCGAGATCCTTGCGTAACTGGTGGAACTCGGCCTCCGCCTCGGCGAGCGTCGCGGCGTCCTCTCCTTCGACGCCCATCTCAACGAGAACCTCAAGGTCGTCGAGGCGGCGCTCAAAGCCCTGGACTCGTTCCAGTTCGGAGTTCGCGGCGCTGAGCGTGCTGGTGATCGCTTGCGCGCGCTCCTGGTCATCCCACAGGTCAGGGGCCGACGCTTGGGCTTCCAAATCGGCGATGCGCGCCTTCAGCCCGGTTGGGTCGAGAACGGCCTCGATCTGCGCGAAGGTGCTGCGCAGCTGCGCGATTTCAGCGGGAAAGTCGATGGCCACGGTTGCTCAGTGTAGTGGCTTGCCCTGAGCGGTCTCCGGTCGCACTTCGCTAACGCATGAGGTGCTGCATGTACGCCTGCACCTCTTGTTCGCATGGCTCGGCTGGCCAAAACACGCGTTCGTGATTAGCTCGCAAGAAACCACGCGGGCCGAGTACTCTTGTTTCCGGGGGGCGATGCGGCCCCGAAAGCGCGTCAACTTTGGGGGAAACGTGACACGTCTCGCATTTTTTCGGATAACGGCCATGGCTGCGGCTTGCCTAATGATGTCGTCGGTAGCGGCGACACCGACGGAAGCCACGACCCGTCTCACGAGCCACACCGCTACGTCAGCTCCCACCCCAAGCTTGATTCCCTCGCTGCTCAAGCCATACCGGGCAGACTTAACGACCGTGGCGACGACACCGACTCTTACGCTTAGCGGACCCACAACAGCAGTGAAGTCTGCGACGAGCTTTACATTGCGAGCCGTGTCGTCGGTTGCGGCAACCGCACAACAGCCCATTACCATCATCGATGCGAGCAGCGGCGAGCTCCTAAAATCCTGCAGTTCGGGTACAAGTTGCTCCGTCACGACCAGTTTCACAAGCCTGCAACAAGCAGGTTATGTCGCTCGGCACGCGCAAACGGAGTCGGAGACCTATTGGGTTACGCCCGAGGTATGGCAGTTGACGCTCTCTCTCGATAAGCAACTTGTGGCCGTTGGAGAAACGGCGAAGCTCAACCTTCTCATCTCCCAGTTGCCGTGGAACGTACGAGATGTCTGGGGTGTCCGCATAGTCGACACCGGCACAGGCGCTGTTGCGCGTGAATGCGATTCCGTCACATCAACAAGCGCTGGTTATCGATGCACTACGTCCCAGGCGTGGACGCCTGAACCGAGCCGGACTTACCGTGGAGAGTTATACGACAAAGCCAGCGGTGACGTTCTCGTGTACTCAAATGAGGCGACCCTGGCAAGTTTGCCATGGGTGCTGAGTTTGGACGTCGACCGGCAACAACTTGCTCCCGATGGCAAAGCGCTCGTGACCATCCATGCGAACCAGCAGATTAATCGGGTGTACTCGCAGTTCAAGATCTACCTTGTGACCGCACCCGAGAGCCAAGTTGTCGCGACATGTACGAGCCTTGTGCAAAATGGCAGCGACTTCACGTGCACTGCCAAAGCCGGGGCGCCCCCCGGCGAAAACACCGAAATCTTCGCGGTGGTAGCATCCGCCGCCGACGTCGCCTCGAATCAAATCGCGGAGTCTAATCGAGTGCTCCTTGGCGTGGATCCGTGGTCAGTCCGATTGGAGACGGATCACGCGGTGGTAGAGGCCACCGAAGATTACGTCGTTAGTGCGTACGTGAACGGCGACTTGCGCGACGGCTCTCCGCGCAAGCGCCTCTATTTGCTAGACGCGGACACTGGGCAAACGGTCAGCACGTGCGACGTCGGGCAAGCAATGCCAAGTGGCGAGAGGAAGTGCGGGACATATCTGCGAGGCGACCCCGCGATCACGGCCCACCGATACGTAGCCGTAATAGCTTCGCTCGAGTCGCCGACCGTCGGTGTCGTGGCGACTTCGAACACGGTGAATGTCGAGCCAATGCCGTGGACATTGGTCTGGTCAAGCCTGCGGCCCGTCGGTTCGGTAAACGACGCCGCTGTGCCTCCAGGGGATCCCACCGGGCAAGTGGTGCTGGGTTCCCCTCCCGAAGGAGACGTTCAGGCGCCACCAACACAAGTGATTCTTACAGGCCCTGCACCGGGGTATACGGGCTCTTTCCGGGCGGCCTCGTCGCAGAGTCTGTTCGCGACGAGGGGAAACTACGCACTCTACGTGAAAGACGTGGGAAGCGGAGAAATCCTAAACAAGTGCGTGGGATCTCCATACGAGCACGCTGGCACTGAGTGCGGCGCGAACATCAGTTTCGACGAGAACATTCAACCTCGTCGCGTCGAGGCTTTTATAGCACCTGCCGACGACCCATCAGGACCGCGCCTTGCATCGACGCCCATCCAGCACGTGGTGCGCGCACGTGTTGAAGCAGCGTTGGGCCCAGCATCAAAATGGTGCTCCGGTGAGAATGGGGGAATCTCCTTAGTCGGCGAGTCCAACTACAACGTCAATTACAGCAGTTACCGGCCAAAGCTTTACGGTCCCGGAGCCGGCGGCTGGGGATCTTTCTACATGTACACCGGGTACAAGTTCTTCGCATCGTACCGATCTTGCCAGAACATCCCCGAGGGGGGCTACTACTACCGGTTGGAGGGATTCTCCAATGGCATGACCGATGTCATCGCCACCAGCAACGTTGTCTTTTACCCCGGGGGCATTGGCGCGCAGGAGCAAATGGCAGGTGGCAATGCTGCCGAAAACTGTGTCCAGAGTTGCGCTGGAGACCCGGTCAATACTGTTACAGGCGAGTTCTTTGAGAACAACGAAGACCTGCGGCTCGAGGGTGCCGGTCCCGCCTTGTCATGGACCCGTTCGTACTCAAGCACAGCACGGGAATCTGACAACGGGCTGGGATATGGGTGGACTTCTGGCGCAGGAATGCATGTGGAGGTGCCCGAAGGTTCAAGTATCGCGGGGGCTACCTACGCGCGAGTTGTCCAAGAGAACGGCGCATACGTCGTGTTTGCTCGAAACGCTCTTGGCGAGTGGGTGGCCCCGAGTCAGGTATTCGCCACTCTTGAGGACCAGCCTGACGGCGGTGTCCGGTTCATTCGGCGCCAGAAGGAGCAGTTCGACTTCTCCCCTGATGGAGACGTGACCCGCGTGAGCGATCTCAACGGGAATGCAATCACGTTTCATTACTTGGGCGACAACCTAGCGCGGATGCAGAGCGACGACGGCCGGTGGATCGAGGTGAGGCGCGATCAAGCCGGCCGGATTGAGGGTATTGCCGATAGCGCAGGACGGTCGGTGACCTATGAATACTCGGCTGTGGGTGACCTCATCGCGGTGGAAGGTTCTGGTGGAAACCGCACATCCTATGACTACGATTCCAGCCATCGCGTGACCTCACTGACGCCACCTGCGACTGGGACAACATGGAACGTCTATGACTCCCAATCGCGGGTGATCCGTCAGACTGCACCTGACGGTGGTGTTACACAATTCGCTTACGGCGCCTCGTCGACTCTCATTACCCACCCTGACGGCAGCCAGGTACTCGAGCAGTATGACAAGTCTCGACTAGTCGCACGAACCACCGCCTACGGCACACCTATTGCCGCAACAACCCAGTTCACGTATACGACGCGTTACCAGGCAGCATCAATGGTCGACCCAAGCGGCCGCGTGACGCACTTTGTATACGACGTCGAAGGAAATCTGCGTCAGGTCGTGAATTCTCGGAATGAGGCAACGACCTACGACTACGACGCCCGTAGCAATCTGGTGCGCGTCCGAAACTCACTTGGAAGCGCCGCGGAGTTCGAGTACGACGAGCGAGACAACGTAATAGCCGCTACGGATCCTCTGGGCAACAGGTTCACGTACACGGTGGATGCATTCGGACGCCGGACGGCCACGACCGATCCTTTGGGTCACACGGGAACCGTCGCGTACGACTCATACTCGACACCGGTAACCTCAATTTCGCCCGGCGGGGTAGTCACTGCCATCGAAGCAGATCAACTTGGACGCACTGTTAAGAGTTGGGACCCGCGCGCATGGCTTCCGGGCGCAGAACCCTCGAATTTTGCAACGTCCTACAGCTACACACCGCTCGGGCTGCTAGACACCGTGACCGGTGCGGATGGTTCGTACGTTTCGTTTGAGTACGACACTGGCGGAAGGATGATCTCGACTACTGATGCGCTCGGTAGAACCTCGGAGATTACGTATGACTCAATGGGGCGACCAGTGTCCGAGATCGATCCGTCGGGGCAGATCACCACTTACGAGTACGACAGAATGAGTCGGGTGGTAAAAGAGACCCGCGCTGGCGTGGCCGCGTGGTCGTATGCGTATGACGCCCTTGGCAGGGTCGTGGCCCTCACCGACCCTGAAGGCGGAACCACCTGGTTCACATACAACGCTTCGGATCAGCACACGTCCGTCACTGATCCGGACGGTCGAACGACAACACTTCAGTACGACGCGAGCGGACGGCTAGCATCCCAAACCGGCCCGGATGGCGGCGTCACGACCTACATCAACGACGCTCTAGGGCGAGTCACACAAGTGGTGGATCCGGCAGGGCGTGCCACCACTTACACCTACGACGCGGCGGGCCGACTCATTGCGACAGAGTTCCCCGACGCGTCAGTGTCCACTGCGTCGTATGACGCTCTCGGGCGAGTGCTCACTACGACCGACACCCAGGGACGCATGAGTACATACTCATACGATCCTGACGGCAGGCAAACTAGGGCTGTCGACGTACTCGGTCGGGAAACGACCGCCAGCTTCAATGCGGGCTACCTCACCCAGCAGACTGGGGCCGACGGTGCCATCTTTAGTTACGAGTACGACGCCCGCGGCTACATGGTCGGCACGAGAGTCGATGGAAGCTCGCTCCAATCATCGGTGATCGACGCGGCAGGCCGAGTCGTGTCGGCGACAGAGCCCGCGGGCGTGACGACGTACACGTATGATGCGCTAGACCGGGTTATCGAAGTACAGGGCCCAACCGGCGACGTTGGTTACGAATACGACGCGTTAGGACTGGTGACGACGATTACGTACCCGTCCGGCACCACGGTGAATCGTCAACACGATCTGCTCGGGCGCCTCACCGAAGTATCGTCCTCCGTCGTGGGCTTGGTCTCGTATGAGTGGTCGCCTGGGGGTGTGCTCGACGCAACGAGTTTCCCTAACGGTGTGGATACGACCTTTACCCACGATATGGCGGGGCGCTTGACAGGTGTCGATATGCACTCCGATGCCGAACCGATGCTCAGCCTCGACTACGCATACGACCAGTCAGGACGCTTGACGGGACGCACCACGACGCGTCCTACTCGTGGGGCATTGACCGAGACCTTCGTGACTGATCCGCTTGGCCGCGTCGCCCCGCTGGGACCGAGTGGCCCCGCCGCGACCTTCTCAAGGTCGCACGAACCGTTGACGTTCCCTGACGGGCGAGTTCTCGCTTTGAGCGCCGCAGGCATTCCGGAGACTCTGACCGTTGAAGGCACCGCCATCCAGTTCGAACATGACGTGGCGGGGCAAAGGCTGAATGAGTCGATTAACGGGAATCTCACAAAGAACTACGAGTGGAACGCGCAAGGATTACTCACCGGTGTTGCTGACTCCTTGACGGGCCTGGACTTGAGTTTCGAATACTCAAGTGGCCTCCGCGTGAACGCGACTGGTACAACCGGTAGCACGCAGGTCGATGCGGACTATGTGTGGGACACCGTCCACGCGGTGCCGCTCTTGCTTGATGACGGCCGTTACGAATACGTCTATGGAGCGGGAACCGCTCCGATAGCTCAGGTCGACACGGCCACGGGTGACGTCGAGTTCCTCCACGGCGACCTCGTCGGCTCTACGCGTGAAGTCACCGACGATGCTGGCAATATTGTGGCGCGATTTGATTACGGCATGTACGGCGACGTGCGTGCGGTATCGGGCGCAACGAGCACAACGTCCTTCCTGTTTGCGGGCGAATACCGCGACCCATCTGGCACATATTACCTGCGCAATCGCGTATTTGACCCGAACTCAGGCACATTCTTAAGCGCCGATCCAATTCTGAGCGTTACCGGAATGCCTTATGCCTACACCTCGGGAAACCCATTTCAGGGGACGGACCCCCTCGGCCTATATGGACTCGGAGACTTCTGGGATGACGTGACGGACACGGCTGGTGCTGTGTGGGAGGAAGTCTCTTCACCCGAGTTCCTCGTCTCGACCGCGGTCTTTATCGGATGCACAGCAGTGTTCGGCCCTGGCGGAGTTGTCGGTTGCTCGGCAGGCGCCGGAGCCGTGTACTCCGCGATCGACTACACACAGAACACACCAGCTGACTGCCAAAGCCTCGGCGGTTACTTCACCTCCGTCGCCACAGGCACCGCGTACGGCCTCGCCGGCGGAGCGATTGCCGGACCAGTTGCCCGACCCGTCTTCACCGCCATCGGGAAAGCCATCCAACCTCTACGCCCCGCAGTTACGTCCGCGCTCACCCCGCTCCGCAACGCCATCCAGAAACTCACCCCCCAAACACGAACCGCCGCAAACTCCGCGAACCTGGAGACGCGGGTCGCGGAGGTCCACGGCGCTCTCGACCCGATTGCACAGACGAGCCGGACCACAGCCGCACTCGGGACTCGGGAGGGGACGACTGTCATCGGCGGCGGAGTCCGGGACCTGAGCCCGGCTCAGCGTGCGCTGGTTCGCGAGGGCGAGATGATGGCAGGTGGCCCTGGACACGCAGAGGTGACCACGGTGCTCGGTGCCCGCGGCGCCGGGCTCACTCCCCAGGAGATCGTCACCAGTTGGGACATCTGTCCTGCCTGCCAGACCTTCTTGCGCAACGAGGGGGCAACCCTCACGGGCCCAAGATCCGCGAGGTGGTAGCCATGCGCGTCTACAACGAAGAGCAACTTGCGGCCGAGTCGCGCCAGCTCAGTAGGTCCGCGCGGGCGGTGTTCGCTGCAGCATGTGCTGAGCGATTGTGGCCGCTGGTCGAGCGCTACGCCACGAGCGTGCCGATGTCTGCCGGACAAGTCCAGGTGCTCAGGCGGGCTCTGGACGCGGTGTGGGATGTCGTCTGCGGTACTTCCGCTGACTTGGTGGGTGTTCAGGAGACGGCGGAGTCGCTGGTTCCACGTGAAGATGACGACTGGGTTTTGGAAGCGGGCTACGCGCAGAACGCGATCGCTGCCATCGCCTACGCGGCGCGGGCCTGGCTGACTGACGATCCCCAGGAAGCGGTGTGGGCGGCTCGCCAGGTGTACGAGGCGGCTGACTATGGCGCTCAGCAACGTGACGGAAGCATCCAGAAGCTCTACTCGGCAGCCGTCGAAGAGGAGTTGCTAGAAAGCACCGTGGTCCAGGCGGCGCTCGAGGCGATCAGCGATGACCTCGAAGCGGCCAGGGTTGACAGCGCTGCGAACATGCGCCGCCGTTCCCGGGCAGAGGCGCGTGCCTTCGCTGGGCTCTTTCCGTAGACGCCCTGCCCGGCAGGCACCGCATCAGTTTTCGCTGGGACTTCGACCTACGCCTACGACCGGGTCAGTTGCACCTACGACGTCCGCGCCCTGTCGGCATGCCGGGCATCATCACGACCTGCGTGTGCGGGACACCGGCGGGGCTGAGCGCTGCAAGAAAGGACGAAGTGGATCGAAGGCTTCGGCAGTCCTCAAGGCAATAGACGTGCGCGGAGAACCCGCTCTGACTCCTGGATCGAGCACGTCCACACGGCTCCCGGGTAGCGACGTGCCCCAGACATGAGGAAAGGGGCCGGCTCCCCATTGCGCCGGCCCCTTGAGGCGTTGGGTGTCCCCTCCCAACGTCTCCCCACACACAAGCATGCCCCTAGGAAACAGTGATGGGTCGGGACCCTGGTCCCGACCCATCATTGTGTGTGTTTTCAGAGGGTGTAATCCGCCTTACTTAGCGGACTTCTTGGTGCCCTTCGCAGGTGCGGCGGGCTCGCTGACGCGACGTGCCTTGACCTCGTCCCACGTGATTCCGTAGTACGCGGCCTCCATCATCACCTTCATGTCCTCGAGGATCGGAAGGCGCGGGTTGGCGGGTGCGCACTGGTCCGCGTAGGCGTTCATCGCGAGGGTGTCGAGCGAGGCCATGAACTCCGCCTCGTCCACACCGACCTCCTTGAAGGAACGCTCGATGCCGACCTTCTCGCGCAGCTCCTCAACCGCCTTGGCGTAGGACTCCACACCCTCTTCGGGGGTCGAGGCCGGGAGGCCGAGGTGCTTCGCGATCTCCTGGTAGCGCTGCGGCGCCACGTAGGACTCCGCCTTGGGCCAGGAGGTGGGCTTGGTGGGAACCTTGCCGTTGTAACGGATCACGTGCGGCAGGTAGAGGGCGTTGGTGCGGCCGTGCGCGATGTGGAAGGTGGAGCCCGTCACGTGCGACATGGCGTGCACCAGACCGAGGAACGCGTTGGCGAACGCCATGCCGGCGATCGTTGCCGCGTTGTGCATCTTCTCGCGAGCCTTGATGGCCTCGCCGCCTTCGTTGACCGACTCAGCGATGTACTCGAAGACCATCTTGATGGCCTGCAAGCACAGACCGTCCGTGTAGTCGTTCGCGTACACCGAAACGAAGGCCTCGGTGGCGTGGGTCAGAGCGTCCATACCGGAGTCCGCAGCAACCCGCGCGGGCAGGTTGGCCGTGAGCACCGGGTCCACGATCGCCACGGTGGGCGTGAGCGCGTAGTCCGCGAGCGGGTACTTGCGGCCGCTCTCCGGGTCCGAGATCACCGCGAACGGCGTCACCTCTGAGCCGGTACCCGACGTGGTCGGGATGCAGACCAGCGAGGCCAGGTCGCCCAGCTTGGGGAACTGGAAGGCACGCTTGCGGACGTCGAAGAACTTCTCCTTCAGGTCGGCGAAGTCGATGTCGGGGTGCTCATAGAGCAGCCACATCACCTTTGCCGCGTCCATCGGCGAACCGCCGCCCACCGCGATGATCGTGTCGGGCTTGAAGGCACGGAGCACCTCGGCGCCCTTGCGCACGGTGGCCACCGACGGCTCGGGCTCGACATCGTCGATGATCTGGACCGAGACCGGGTTGTCGCGACGGTTCAACACATCGAGCACCTTGTCAACGATGCCGATGCGGGTCATCGTCGCGTCCGTGATGATCGTGACGCGGTTAACCCCGTGCATGTCGTGCAAGTACTGGATCGCGTTGGGCTCGAAGTACGTCTTCGCCGGGACCTTGAACCACTGCATGTTGTTGTTCCTCCGGCCGATGCGCTTGACGTTGATGAGGTTCACGGCGGTGACGTTGTTGGACACCGAGTTGTGACCGTAAGAGCCGCAGCCCAAGGTCAGCGACGGCAGGAAGGCGTTGTAGATGTCGCCGATGCCGCCGTGGCTCGACGGGGCGTTGACAATGATGCGGATCGCCTTGCAGCGCTTGCCGAACTCCTTGATGAGCGCCTCATCCGTCGCGTGGATCGCGGCGGAGTGGCCCAAACCGTGGAACTCGACCATCTGCTCGGCGTAGGTGAGGCCCTGCTCGGTGTCGCTGGACTTCAGCACGGCGAGTACCGGGCACAGCTTCTCGCGGGTCAGCGGCTCGGACTCACCAACGGTCGACACCTCGACGAGGATGATCGAGGTCTCCTCGGGAACGGTGAAGCCGGCCTGTTCGGCGATCCACCGGGGGCTCTTGCCGACGACGTTCGGGTTGAGCTTGGCGCCAGCGCAGTTCTCACCGTTTGCCGTCACGCCGAAGATGAACTCTTCGAGCTTCGCCTTCTCGTCCTTGGTGACCTTGTAGGCGTGGAGGCGCTTGAAGAGGCGCATCGCGTCCTCGTAGACCTCCTTGTCGATGATGACGGCCTGCTCGGAGGCGCACACCATGCCGTTGTCGAAGGCCTTGGAGATGATGATGTCGTTGACGGCGCGGTCCAGGTTGGCGGACTTGTGCACGTAAGCGGGCACGTTGCCCGCGCCGACGCCGAGCGCCGGCTTTCCGCAGGAGTACGCCGCCTTCACCATGGCGTTTCCACCGGTGGCGAGAATGAGGGCGACACCGTCGTGGTTCATGAGCGCACCGGTCGCCTCGAGCGACGGGGTCTCAACCCACTGGATGCAGTGCTCGGGAGCGCCGGCAGCAATAGCGGCGTCGCGCACGATCTTTGCGGCGGCAACGGAGGACTGCTGTGCGCTCGGGTGGAACGCGAAGATGATCGGGTTGCGGGTCTTCAGTGCGATGAGCGACTTGAAGATCGCAGTCGACGTCGGGTTGGTCACCGGGGTGACACCTGCCACCACACCCACGGGCTCCGCGATCTCGGTGATGCCGCGAATCGGGTCCTCGTTGATGATGCCCACGGTCTTCATGGGGGCCATCGAGTGGGTGACGTGCTCGCAGGCGAAAATGTTCTTGACGGCCTTGTCTTCGAAGACGCCGCGGCCAGTCTCTTCAACGGCGAGTACGGCGAGCTCGCCGTGCTGGTTCAGTGCAGCGACCGATGCCTTCTTCACGAGGAAGTTGACGTCCTCCTGCGTGAAGCGCGCGTACTCGGCAAGCGCCTTCTGCGCGTTTGCAACGAGAGCGTCAATCTGCGCCTGGACGCTCGAAGCGTCAGCAGTAGCCGGACCGGGGTTAGGAGCGGTGGTGGTCATGGGGGTTGTCCTCCTCGTGGAGCCCTTATGGGCTTCTGAGATAGACGTTATGCCCGCTTGAGGAGAAAAAGGGCGGTCCTAGGTCCCAGGACTTTGGACCCCGGATGCTCAAGGTTCTCCGTCTACGTGAGGCGATAGGTCACACGCCGTGGTCCCAGGATGCGGGACCTAAGGCCGCCCCGATTCGCATGGGGCGGCCGCCGCTAGGCTGCGTACTCCTTGAGCGCCGCGATGAGCCCTGCGAGGCCCTTCTTCGCGTCGGCAAACAACATGCCCGTCTTCGGGTTTGCGTATAGCTCGTTGTCAAGACCTGCATAGCCGTGACCGAGCGAACGCTTGATGACGACGATCTGGCGCGCCTTATCGACGTCAAGAATGGGCATGCCCGAGATCGGGTTGCCGCTGCGGCGCGCGGCCGGGTTCGTCACGTCATTTGCGCCCACGACCAAGGCAACATCCGCCGTTTCAAACTCAGGGTTGACGTCGTCCATCTCCTTGAGCTGGTCGTACGGCACATCCGCTTCAGCGAGCAGCACATTCATGTGGCCAGGCATGCGGCCCGCCACAGGGTGGATCGCGTACATGACGGTGATGCCCTTGGCCGCAAGCGCCTTGCCCAGTTCGCCCGCCTCACGCTGGGCCTGTGCGGCGGCAAGGCCGTAACCGGGGACGATGATGACCTTCGAGGCGTAAGCAAGCTGAAGCGCAACGTCGTCGATATCGGCGCGTCGAACGTCGGCCGCACCTCCCACCGCTTCCACCCCGGCGCTATCACCCGTGCCAAAGCCGCCCACCATGATCGCGAGGATCGACCTGTTCATCGCGTCGGCCATCAGTTTGGTGAGAATGGTGCCGGCCGCGCCCACGAGCGCACCCGCAATGATGAGGATGTCGTTGTCGACAACAAAGCCCGCCATCGCGACGGCGAGGCCCGTGAACGCGTTAAGAAGAGAGACCACCACGGGCATGTCCGCGCCGCCGATGGGCAGTGTCATGAGGATGCCAAAGGCAAGAGCGCCCACCGTGACGACAATGAGCGGCGCGACGCCAGGTGACGCCACGAGCCACACAATGCCGGCCACGCCCACGCCCGCGCTGAGCAGCGACAGCACACGCGAGCCAGGGAAGGTGACGGGGGCACCCGAGACCCAACCTTGGAGTTTGCCGGCAGCGATGAGCGAGCCGGAGAAGGTGATCGCGCCAATGAGGATGTCGAGACCAACCGGCACGGTCAGCTCGGCCCCGCCATGTGAAAGGTCAAGAGCGCGCAACATCTCGACGATCGCCACCACAGCAGCGGCGCCACCGCCCACTGCATTGAACAGCGACACCATTTGCGGCATCGCCGTCATGTGAACGCCCTTGGCTCCCCACACGCCACCCGCCGAACCGACAGCAAGGCCGCCGAGCAATGCGATCCACCCCCACGTGGTGACGTGGAATTGATCGCCGGTGGCCACCCACGCGAGGGTGAGGCCAATGGCGAGGGCCATGCCGCCAGCGGACAAGAGGTTGCCATTGCGCGCGGTCTTGGGCGAGCGCATCATGTGGAGGCCAAGTACAAACGTGATCGCTGACACCAAGTACAGCAAGCGCATGACTATCTCAAAGGTGGTCACTTCTGCGCCTCCTCTTCGCGCTGGGGGCGCGCCTTGAACATCCCCAGCATGCGGTCGGTCACCACGTAGCCGCCCACCACGTTGGCCGCGGCAAAAGCCGCCGCCACAAAGGTGAGGACATAGCCAAGCGGGCTATCGACCACGCCGGCAATGAGGACGGCTCCCACCACGATGACGCCATGGATTGCGTTCGCACCGGACATCATCGGCGTGTGCAACGTCGCCGGGATCTTGGAGATCACCTCAAAACCCACGAGCAGCGCGAGCACAAAAAGGCCCAGGTCATTGAGCAGTTCGGGGCTCATGCCTCATCCTCCTTGGCGCCAATGAGCATGGCGCCGATGACGTCGTCCTCAGCATCGACCACTACCTCGCCGTCGACCAGAATCGCGGTGAGCACGGCGAGCACGTTGCGGGCGTAGGCGTCCGACGCTGCCGGGGCCATGTCTGCCGCGATGCCTCCAGCGCCGATGATGGTGACGCCGTTCTTTGTCACCACCGTCTCGCCGTCCACCGATCCGGCGACATTGCCGCCCTTGTCCGATGCAGCGAGGTCCACGATGACCGAGCCACGGCGCATCGCGGCCACCGTGTCCTTGGTGACAAGCAACGGTGGGGTTCGCCCAGGCACCTTGGCCGTGGCGATGACCACGTCAAAGGTGGCGATCGCGGCGCCGAGTTCGGCTTGCTGAGCAGCGGCCTCGTCCTTGGTCAGCTCGCGTGCGTAACCACCCTCCCCCACGGCGTTCACCGACGTTTCGAGGAAGGCGGCACCCATCGACGTCACCTCTTCGCGTGCGGCGGGGCGGACGTCGTAACCCGAGACACGAGCGCCAAGCCTGCGCGCGGTCGCAATTGCCTGGAGGCCTGCAACACCCGCACCGAGGACGAGAACGGTGGCGGGCTTCGCCGTACCAGCGGCGGTCACCATCATCGCGAAGTAACGCCCGTACTCGTGGGCGGCGATGATTCCGGCGCGGTAACCGGCGATCGAAGCCTGAGACGTCAGCGTGTCCATCGATTGCGCCCGGGAGATCTGACGAGGCACCTTCTCGAGGGCGATGAGGCGTGCACCGCGCGCAGCGGCCTTGTCCAAGGCGGCCGTGTCGCGCCACGAGTCGAGTTGCGCGATGAGCACGGTGCCAGAGGAAAGCTTTGACAGGGCCGACGCTGCGGGACGGCCGACGCTGACGATCACCTGAGCGCGGCTCACGGCATCGGTGGCGCTCACCACGGACGCACCAACTGCCACGTATGCCGCGTCATCGAAACCTGCCGCAGCGCCCACTCCCTTGGTGACAAGAACCTCGTGCCCGGCCTTCACCAATTGTGCCGCCGTGGCCGGAGTGATTGCCGCTCGAGGGTCCCCTGCCTCATCACGCACTGTCGCTATGACAGCCATCGACCCTCCTTCAACGTGTCGCTGCAACAGGTCCTATCCTTTCGGCCTAGGACGGTCCTAGTAGGGGACGATAGTCCCTCGCGCAGGGTGTGAACGCCCTGCTAAGCCACCCAGACCTTGAGGCCGTGCGCCTCGAACTGGGATTTGACCCGGGCGATGAGCTCGCGGCTTGGCGGCTCCGTCTCGCCCAAAAGGTACGGCTCCCCCGTTGCGTCCCATTTGGCTCGGCCCATCTGATGGAAGGGCAGGATCTCGAGGCGCTCGACGCCATCGAGCTTCTTCACGATCTCCGCAACCGCCTCGACGTTGTCTTCTGCATCGGTGAGACCTGGGACCAGCACAAAGCGAATCCACGTCTTCTTGCCAAGGCGAGACAAGCGATCGGCGAAGTCCAGCGTCGGCTGCAAGGGCCTGCCTGTCACGCGACGGTACGTCTCGGGCAAGCCCGACTTGATATCGAGGAGGATGAGATCGATGTACTCGAGGTCCTCATCGCTGAGCCGGGCTCCGAGGAGGCCAGCGGTGTCAAGGGTGGTGTGAACGCCCATCTCGTGGGCGCGGCGGAACACGTGGTTGACGAAGGTCGCTTGGAGGAGCGGCTCGCCGCCGGAAATCGTGATCCCGCCGCCCGTCACGTCCATGACCTTGCGGTAGCGCTCGACCCTGTCCATCACCTCGTCGACGGTGTGGCGCTTGCCATCCTTCAATCGCCAGGTGTCCGGGTTGTGGCAGTACTGGCAGCGCATCCCGCAACCCGCCATGAAGAGCGTCATGCGAGTGCCGGGACCGTCGGCTGCCGTCACCAAGTCCCAGGAGTGAATTGAACCGGTCGTGTGGTCCTCAATCGCCTCAGAAGCCGCGAGCTCCTCGTCGGCAATCTCCATGGGCGGGCTCAGCAGAACGGGTGATGACTGTGAAGCGTCGCTCATCGCGCGCCTCCCTTCTTGCCGGGACGGACAAGATCGCGGCGCCCCGCCCGCGGGGACGGGGCGCCTGCGAGGTGAGCGTTACAGACCAGCGTGGAACGTGCGCGAGAGCACGTCGAGCTGCTGCTCGCGAGTGAGGCGGACAAAGTTGACCGCGTAGCCGCTCACACGAATCGTCAACTGCGGGTACTTCTCGGGGTGTTCCATCGCATCCTCGAGGGTCTCACGGTTGAGCACGTTGACGTTCATGTGGAAGCCGTTGCTCACGATGTACGCATCGAGGATGCCCACCATGTTGGTCACCTGTTCGGCACGGTCACGGCCCAATGCGGTGGGCACGATCGACGTGGTGAGCGAGATGCCGTCCTGAGCGTCGTCATAAGGCAGCTTGGCCACAGACAGGGCCGACGCCATGATGCCTCGGTTGTCGCGTCCATTCATCGGGTTGGCACCAGGGGCGAAGGGCTCGCCAGCGCGGCGGCCGTCCGGAGTGTTGCCCGTTGCCTTGCCGTAGACCACGTTGGACGTGATAGTGAGCACCGACTGTGTGTGCTTGGCACCACGGTACGTGGGCTGCTTGCGAATCTTGCCCATCATGCGAGTGACGAGGTCACGTGCGATGTCGTCAGCGCGGTCGTCGTCATTGCCGTAGGTGGGGTACTCGCCCTCCACCTCATAATCGACAACAAGGCCGGTCTCGTCACGCACCGGGCGCACCGTGGCGTACTTGATGGCAGAGAGCGAGTCCGTTGCCACGGAGAGCCCGGCAATTCCGCATGCCATGGTGCGCAGCACGGTGCGATCGTGCAACGCCATCTCGAGACGCTCATACGCGTACTTGTCGTGCATGAAGTGGATGACGTTGAGCGCATCCACGTAGGTCTCAGCAAGCCAGTCGAGGAACGTGTCGAACTTGCCCATGACGTCGTCGTAGTCGAGCACCTGACCAATAGCAGGAGCCGTCGCAGGTGAGACCTGCTTGCCGGTCACCTCGTCGCGACCACCGTTGATCGCGTAAAGGAGGCCCTTGGCAAGGTTGACGCGGGCGCCAAAGAACTGCATCTGCTTGCCGACTTCCATGCCGGACACGCAGCACGCGATCGCAGCGTCGTCACCGCACTGCTCACGGAGGAGCTCATCGGACTCGTACTGCACGGCAGACGTGTCGATCGACACCTTGGCACAGAACTTCTTGAAGCCCAGCGGCAACTTCTCCGACCACAGCACCGTCATGTTGGGCTCGGGCGCAGGGCCCAAGTTGTACAGGGTCTGGAGGTAACGGAAGGACGTGCGGGTCACGAGCGGGCGTCCGTCCACTCCCATGCCACCGATGGACTCTGTCACCCACGTGGGGTCGCCCGAGAACAGGGCGTCGTACTCAGGGGTGCGGAGGAAGCGCACGATGCGGAGCTTGATGACGAAGTCGTCAATGAGCTCTTGCGCCTCGATCTCGGTGAGGTTGCCCTCTTCGAGATCGCGCTGGATGTAGATGTCGAGGAAGGTCGAGGTGCGGCCGAGCGACATCGCCGCACCGTTTTGTTCCTTCACCGCACCGAGGTACGCGAAGTAGAGCCACTGAACTGCCTCACGGGCGTTCCGAGCCGGGCGCGAGATGTCGAAGCCGTAGGAGGCCGCCATCTGCTTGAGTTCCTCGAGAGCGCGGACCTGCTCCGAGTTCTCCTCGCGGTCGCGAATGATGTCCTCGGTCGAGCGCTCCATGTCGAGCTCCGCGCGCTCACGGTGCTTTGCCTCAATGAGGGCGTCCACGCCGTACAGCGCCACCCGGCGGTAGTCGCCGATGATGCGGCCACGGCCATAAGCGTCGGGCAAGCCCGTGATGATGTGCGACGAACGCGCAGCGCGCACGTTGGGCGGGTACGCGTCAAAGACACCGTTGTTGTGCGTCTTGCGGTACTGCGTGAAGATTTTTTCGAGGTCGGGGTCTACCGGGTAGCCATACGTCTCGAGCGCCTTGGTCACCATGCGCCAGCCACCGAAGGGCATGATCGCGCGCTTGAGCGGCGCATCCGTCTGGAGGCCGACGATGAGATTGTCTTCCTCGCAGATGTAGCCGGGGGCGTGAGCGGTGATGGCGGCCGGAGTAGTCCAGTCGACGTCATACACACCCTTGGCCCGCTCCTCCGGGAACA
>JAEYOR010000027.1 GCA_023411615.1 Actinomycetes bacterium | reverse complement strand
GGGGCGGTGGGGGGGGGGGCGCGGGCCCCCCCCCCCCCACTACAGCTAGGAGGCGGGACTTAGACCAGCCACTGGTTCTTTTGGACGATGGGAAGCTTGCGCCACACCTTGCCAAATCCGATGGACTGACGCACGAGCTCGACGTACACGATGCCGAGACCCGCGAGGGCGTACACAATGTGGTCGTCAAGGAACGGGTTGGTGCTGGGCAGCATCTGCGTCAAGTACATGAAGACCAGCATCGCCGCGCCCGACCAAGCAGCAATCTTGGTGCCGATGCCGAGCATGAGCGCGAGGCCGATGCCGAGGAGGCCAACCATGAAGATCCAGTCGGTCCAGCGCTGGCCGCCGAGGTCGACAAAGAAGTCATTGAAGGGGCTGTTGGGGTTTCCGCCGTAGACCAGGTAGCCCTCGGTCACGTGTCCGCCGTTGATCCACGCCTTGTCGCAGAAGGCATCGATGCTGAAGCTCGCGTCCTCGGCCACCTTGCGGCAGGTAGAGAACCCGAGACCGAGCAACTTGTCGAGGAAGGCCCAGAGGAAGACGAAGCCGAGTGCGATCCGCGTCACGCTCAACATCGCCCAGCCGAACTTCGAGCCGCTAGCGACCGTCGCGTCGCTTGGGGTGGTGGTGGTAGCCATGGAAGAACTCCTTGATGATGGTCTAGGGACCGTGACGCCTCCTTGACGTCTGGCACAACACTAGGACGGTCCCGGGTCCCAGTCCCGGGACTCACGTCCCGTGTTATCAAATATCCCGCGAAATTGGGCAGATATCTGGGATGACGCCCTCGAAGAGGGTCGCTACAGGGCCCGGACCAAGGTCCCAAGCAGAGCGGTGAGCGACGTCTCCATATCGACGGACTCGGAGTCGAGGAGCCACTGAATCTGGAGACCGTCCATCACTGCGATCACTTGAGCCGCAGCCTGGGCAGGCGTCACGGAATCCACGAGAGCTCCTTCGCTCTCAAGTGATGTGAATGAACGCTCGAGGTCCGATCGAAGTTCAGCGTATCGCCGGGCAAAGTACTCGTGCGCGGGATGCGATGCGTCCGACGCTTCGGCGGACAGTTGAGCGAAGAGTTCGACAATCCCGCGGGCCCGCGCATTGTTTCGCGCGCTCACAATGAGATGGCGGAGCATGGCACGGGGTTCGAGCTCGCTGAAGACCTCATCCTCGATGTCGATCTCATCGCGCCGGTTGAGCACCGCCATGAGGAGGGCGGCCTTGGATGGGAAGTGATAAAGCAACGTTGGGTGGGAGATGCCACACTTCGCCGCGATATCACGGACGCTTGCGCCACGGTAACCGCTGGTCGCAAAAACGCTGAGCGCGGTATCGAGAATCTGAGTACGGGTAGCGGCAGAGCGTTGCGCCTGATCCGTTGCGGGCACCTTGGTTCTCGCACCGCCGTCGCGTGTGCCCAACGTGTCACCCCCGCCGTCGCGTGTGCCCAACGTGTCACCCCCACCGTCGCGTGTGCCCAATTCGTCACCCCCGCCCCTCCAGCGCCGTCCGACTTGCCTACATCAGCCTACCGATTGGTAGAAAATCTCTCTACCGAGTGGTAGAAAAGAGCGGGCGATGGCAATGGCGCCCCACACTGAAAGGAAATCGCGTGAGCACGGTGGCCTATCTGGATCCCAACCGCCCAATCAGCGAGCGCGTCCTCGACCTAGTTGGCCGCATGACGCTCGCTGAAAAGGTTGGCCAGATGCTCCAACTCAATGGCAAGCAGGGCATCGAAGAGCCCATTATGGAGATGCACGTCGGCTCTTTGCTCCACATGTCTCCGGAGAACATGCTCGCGGCACACGAGCTGACACAGCGCACTCGCCTCCGCATCCCGCTCCTCATTGGCGAGGACTGCATTCATGGCCACTCCTTCTGGGAAGGCGCGACGATCTACCCCACTCAGTTGGGCCTCGCCGCATCATTTGATCCCGAGCTTGTCGAGAAGGTCGCTCGCGCCACTGCCGTCGAGGTAGCGGCCACCGGCATTCACTGGACCTTCTCACCCGTCCTGTGCATCGCACGCGACTTGCGATGGGGCCGGGTCAACGAGACCTTTGGAGAGGATCCGCACCTCATTGGCGAACTTGCGTCGGCAATGGTTCGTGGCTACCAGGGCGACGGGCTCGGCGATCCCACGGCGATCCTCGCAACAGCAAAGCACTTCGCGGGCTACTCGGAGACCCAGGGCGGGCGAGACGCGTCCGAGGCCGACATCTCCCGCCGTAAGCTCCGCTCCTGGTATTTGCCGCCTTTCGAGCGTGTAGCGCGCGAGGGCTGTGGCACATTCATGCTCGGTTACCAGGCAACAGACGGCGTGCCGATCACCATCAACAAGTGGCTTCTTGAAGACGTGCTCCGTAACGAGTGGGGCTACACCGGGATGCTCATCACCGACTGGGACAACGTGGGCAACCTTGTGCGCGAACAGCGCCTGTTCCCGGATTTTGCTCAGGCAGCCGCCGCGGCCGTCAACGCCGGCAACGACATGATCATGACGACGCCCGCCTTCTTTGAGGGCGCCCAAGCCGCCGTCGCGCAGGGCCTTCTCGAGGAGTCGCGCATCGATGAGGCCGTCCGCCGCATCCTCACCCTCAAATTTGAGCTAGGCCTCTTTGAGAACCCCCGACTACCCAACGTCGAGCGACAACGTGCCGTCATTGCGCACCCCGATCACACGGCGCTCAACCTTGAGGCGACCCGCCGCTCGATCGTGCTCCTCGAGAACGATGGCCTGCTCCCCCTCGACCGCGCCACCCCTGTGTGTATCGCCGTGTCTGGGCCAAATGCGGACGACGCTCAAAACCAGTTGGGCGACTGGGCGGGCAGTTCAGGTCAGGCTGACTGGTTGCCTGATGGACACCCACGCGAGCAGATCACGACCATCCTCGACGGCATGCGGGAGCTCGCACCGGCTGGTTCGACGGTCACCTACGCCCGCGGTGCCGAGATCATCACCACGGGGCCGGACCCAATCGGCGACTTCTACCCCGACGGTCAGCCGCGGCCCCACATCGCAATGCCGGTTGACCCGGATCCCGCGCTTATTGCAGAAGCGGTGGAACAGGCACGCGCGGCAGATGTGACGATCGCGGTCCTTGGTGACCGAATCGAACTCGTTGGCGAGGGGCGTTCCACTGCCACGCTCGAACTCCAGGGTGGGCAAACAGCGCTTCTCGACGCTCTCATCGACACTGGAACCCCCGTCGTGCTCGTTGTACTCGCATCGAAGCCGCATGTGCTCCCGCCGTCTGCAGACAAGGCAGCCGCGATCATCTGGGCTGCTAACCCGGGCATGCAGGGTGGCCGCGCTCTGGCCGAGATCATCTTTGGCCATGTGGCGCCGAGCGGTCGTCTGCCGATCTCGTGGCCGCGCCATGTGGGCCAGCAGCCCACCTTCTACAACCAGATCGACGCTCAGCATGGCTACCGCTACGCAGACCTCACGCAGGACCCGCGTTGGGTGTTTGGCCATGGACTCACCTACGGCAACATCACGTACAAGGACCTCGCCATCGCCACACCCACCGTGTTGGAAGAGGACACCGTGCGCGCCGAGGTGACGGTGACCAACACTGGTGCGGTTGAGGCGACCGAAACCGTCCAGGTGTACATCCGAGACGTGAACACATCTGCGACCTGGGCCGATAGAGAACTGAAAGCCTTCACCCACGTCCGTCTCGCACCGGGCGAAACGGCTCGGGTTGGCATCGAGGTGCCCGCAGCGTCGTGCACCATGGTGACGGCGGCAGGCCACCGCATCGTCGAGCCCGGAGAGTTCGAGATGCTCGTAGGGCCCTCGTCGCGACTGGATGACCTCCTCGTCGCACCATTCACTATCAAGGAGTGAGCATGTCCACCGAGATCGACGCGGCGCGGCTCCGCAAGGCCCGCTGGGGCGTGAGCCTGCTGTTTCTCGGAAACGGGGCGATGTGGGCGAACCTCGTGCCGCGCCTGCCAGACATTCGCGAGCGCCTCGACGTGGGTTACGGCGCTTTTGGTGTCGCCGTGTCGTTTGCATCGATTGGTGCGATCGCGCTCGGCTTGCTTGCGGCGACACTCATCCGACGCTTTGGCTCGGCTCGAGTGGCGGCGGCAACTCTCGCTTTGCAGGCCGTGGCGGTTTCTGGGGCTGGCTTGGCGCCCTCAGTTGTACTTTTTGGCGCCTTCCTCTTTATGAATGGCGCGCTCGACTCCATTACGGACGTCGCGCAGAATGCGCATGGCCTCATCGTTCAGAAGCGTATGAAGCGCTCGATCATCAATGGCCTTCACGCGATGTGGTCGGCGGGGGCGGCAATTGGTGCATTCCTCGGGCAGACCGCCGTCACCTTGGAGCTCGACATCACGGTGCACTTGGGGATCGCGGTGGTCGCATTCGCGGGCTTGGCGCTCATTGCGAAGCGCCTCATGCTTCCCGACGACAGCGCCCGGCCTGCTGAAGAAGAGCAAGCGGCGGAGGACTCGGCGCCTGCCCCGCGCCGAATCGGTGTGCCAGCGGCGGCTGCGGTGGCGCTCGGAATGCTCGGACTTGTGTCGATTGCGGGCGCGGCGGTCGAGGATGCCGGATTTACGTGGTCCTCCAACTACATGGCCGACGAGGTAGGGGCTCCCAAGTCCGTCATCGGTTACGCGCTCGTGGGCTTGATGGCGCTCCACTTTGTGGGCCGCATTACGGGCGACCGCTTGGTGGACCGCTTTGGGGAGCGGGCGGTGGTGCGCATTGGTGGCGTGGTGACGATGCTTGGCATGGGCGCGGCGCTTGCGTGGCCGTCGGTGTGGGGCACGATCGCAGGCTTCTCACTTGCGGGCCTCGGTGTCGCAACAACGGTGCCAATCGCGTTCGCGGCCTCGGACAACATTCCGGGGTTGCGCCATGGCACGGGCGTGACGATCACGAGTTGGCTGTTGCGAATCTCGTTCCTCGTGGGCCCGCCAGTTGTTGGCGCCGTGGCAGATGCGACGTCGCTTCGCACCGGTTTGCTCATTGTGCCGCTGTGCGGACTTGCAGTCGTGTTGCTTGCGGGAAGCCTCTCGGGCCGCCATAAGCCAGCCGACGCAATGCAGCCGCGACCGATCGCCTAGAGCTTGCCTTTGCCGTGATGCGAGCGCGGGCTCGCTCGTCACGTCGTGGCGGCGCCCTGGTATGCATGACTCCATGGCGCGATTCCGTAAAGAAGACCCCCAGGCACCACGGTGTTTCTTCGAGGCGGAGGCCGCGGGCCTGCAGTGGCTTGCCGACGCTGGCGGTGCTCGGGTTGCTGACGTTCACGGGGTGGGGCCCGGCTGGATCGAGATCGAACACGTTGAACTGACGGCACCCACAGCGAATGCTGCGCGCGCTTTTGGAGAAGCCCTCGCTCGCACGCACCTCGCGGGAGCGCCCGCATTTGGAGTGTCGCCCGCCGGGTGGAATGGTCCGTTGTTCATCGGTTCACGTCAGATGCCGAATACGACGTCCGCGACATGGGGCGTGTTCTACGCACAGACACGAGTGCTGCCCTTCCTCGACACGGCAGTCCGGGCGGGGCACCTTACTTCTACCGAGCGCGACGTCGTGCGTGAGGCCTGCTCGGTGATCGAGGCAGGGGCCTTTGACGACGACGAACCGCCCGCAAGGATCCACGGCGACCTGTGGGCAGGTAATGTCCTCTTCTCCCCTACGGACGTGGTGCTCATTGACCCGGCCGCTCACGGAGGCCATCGCGAGACCGACGTTGCGATGCTCGCGCTTTTCGGGGCGCCGTATCTTGACGAGATGGTTTCGGCCTATGACCGCACAGCACCCCTGCGAGCCGGTTGGCAGGACCGCATCGCGGTTCACCAGTTGCATCCGCTCGCGGTCCACGCCGCCGGGCACGGTCGCTCGTATGGCCTCCAGCTCGTCCGTGCGGCTCAGGCCACGCTCGCGCTCGCGCTCGCTAACTGAGCCACCTCCCCTCCGCGCCCGGGGGAATGAATCACGGCCGTATGCGTTATTAGATGCAAACGCATATATTTGATGAGACACCTACAGGAGGCTCCCCCATGCAGTTCGGCATCATGTCCGTCTCGGACATCACCCGCGACCCGGTCAGCGGTTACACCCCGTCGGAGGCTGAGCGCATCGACGCGATCGTCACCATCGCCACGCATGCCGAAGAGGTGGGCCTCGACGTCTTCGCCATCGGCGAGCACCACAACCCGCCGTTCTTCTCCTCGTCACCCACCACGCTGCTCGCCAACATCGCGGCGCGCACGGAGCGGCTCGTGCTCACCACCTCAACCACCCTCATCACCACCAACGACCCGGTGCGCATCGCCGAGGAGTACGCGATGCTCCAGCACCTCAGCAAGGGCCGCATGGACTTGATGCTGGGCCGCGGCAACACCGCGCCCGTCTACCCGTGGTTTGGCCAGGACATTCGCCAGGGCCTCCCTCTGGCGCTCGAGAACTACAACCTGCTCCACCGCTTGTGGCGCGAGGACGTCGTGGACTGGGAGGGCAACTTCCGCACACCGCTCCAGGGCTTCACTTCGACGCCGCGGCCGCTTGATGGCGTTCCGCCGTTCGTGTGGCACGGCTCAATCCGCACGCCCGAAATCGCGGAGCAGGCCGCCTTCTATGGCAACGGCTACTTTGCTAACAACATCTTCTGGCCCAAGGAGCACTACCAGCGTCTCATCGACTTCTACCGCCGCCGCTTCGAAGCGCACGGCCACGGCACCCAGAAGGAAGCGATTGTGGGCTTGGGCGGCCAGGCGTTCATCGCCAAGAATTCGCAGGACGCGCACAACCAGTTCCGTCCGTACTTCAACGAGGCGCCGGTCTACGGACACGGGCCGACGCTGGAGGACTTCCAAGAGATGACTCCCCTGTCGGTGGGCAGCCCGCAAGAGGTCATCGACAAGACGCTGACGTTCCGCGACGCCTTTGGCGACTACCAACGCCAGATGTTCCTCATCGACCACGCAGGACTTCCGCTCAAGATGGTGCTCGAGCAGCTCGATCTGCTGGGCGGCGAAGTGGTGCCGGTGCTTCGAGAGGAACTGGAGAAGCGTCGCGACCCGGGGGCGCCGTCCAACCCGCCGTCGCACGCGGATCTCGTCAAGGCGACCTATGGCGATGCGGAGCCGCGCCAGCCTCGCCCCAACGCCAACCGTGGCGACAACGTGACCGGCGGCTCGCCCTATCAGGACTCCGAGCAGGCCGTCGCGAGCTACCCCACGTTGTGATGATGAGCGCCACGATAACGAGTGAGGGAGCCGCAGCGTCGGCCCCCGTCACTGATGAACGACCCGTGAGCCGGGCCAAACTCGCCAATGAGACGTGGGAGGCCCTGCTCACGGCCCATTCAGTGCTGATGAAGGGCTTCTCACAGGCGCCCGTGTGGGAGAAGGCGTCGATGCGGGAGTACGACGTCCTGTACGCGTTGTCCAAGTCCGACACGCCCCGCCGGCTCAGCGACCTCGGACGATATGTCCTCCTGAGCCAGCCCGCGCTGTCGCGACTGGTGGACAGGCTTGAGGAGCGCGGACTCATCAGCCGTTGCGTGGACCCAGAGGACGGCCGTGCCGTCAATCTCTCGCTGACCGAGGCGGGGCGCGCCTTGCAGCGCGAGATCGGTTTGTCCCACGGCCGCGACGTTGCTCGCGCCGTCACGTCAGCGTTGACCGACGACGAGCTTGAGACCCTTCGCAGGCTCGCGACCCGACTTCACACCGCCCAGGAGGAATCATGACCGAGACCGCATTTAGCGTCATCGTGGTGAGCGCCGGCGTTTCTGACCCGTCGTCAACGCGGTTACTCGCCGACCGCGCCGCACAACGCATCGTGTCGCTGGCCGCGGAGCGTGGCCGCGAAGCGGTCGTCAAGACCATCGACTTGCGGGAGCTCCTCCCCGAGTTGCCCGCTGCGTTGTCGTCGCAGCTGCTTGGACCCAAGTTCACGGCCGCAGTCGAGGCACTCGTGGGCGCCGACGCGATTGTCGCCGCCGCGCCCGTCTACAAGGCGGGAGCGTCGGGGCTTTTCACGAGCTTCTTCCAGGTGCTCGACAACGATCTGTTGATTGGCAAGCCGGTAGTGCTCGCCGCGACCGCTGGCACGGCTCGGCACGCACTCGTGGTCGACGAAGAGATGCGCGCACTGTTCGCGTTCTTGCGCACATTGCCGGTCCCCACGAGCCTGTTTGCCTCGACTGAGGACTGGAACGACAAGGCGCTTGGGGAGCGGATTGACCGCGCTGCCTTTGAGGCCGTGTTGCTCATGGAGTCGGGATTCTCGAAAGCCGTGCGGGAGGAATCCTGGAAGCGCTACCAGCACTCGTTCGGCTCGGCAGGCGGCACAGAGCTCGACGTCGATCTCACGAGCGATCTCATGCGCCTCGCGACAGGTGGCTCGGCACGCCCCACACCTCCGCCCGCGTTTTAGGCGGCGCGCCCGACTTCCAGGGCTGCCACGCCGCCCATGATCGCCCTCCGCTTTGGGTCGATTGTGGGTGGCGGTATGAACTCGACGAGGCCTCGCCGCACCTCGATCTCCCAGCCTTGCCGGTGCACGTCGTGATGACATCGCGTGCACAACATGACGCCGTTGTTCAGGTCCGAACCGCCGCCACGATCCCACCACTCAATATGGTGGGCCTCGCAATGTTCGGGCGGCGCATGACACTTGGCGCAACCGCCGTCACGCTCCAAAAGCGCAATCCGTTGGGCACGCGTGAACATCCTCTTGGAACGCCCAAGGTCCAAGACCTCGCCGTCCCCGCCCAAAACCGCAGGGATCACGCCCCCATCCCCTGCGAGGCGTCGCAATTCGCGCACCGACACGGGCTGATCAGTACCGTCGATTGAGCCGAGTCCCACGCCGGCCTCAAGATCACGCTGATCCAGACGCACCACAATCGTGGTGCGCACGCCCGAGCGGTCCGTCTCCGTGCACCCAAGCGCATGCCGGCACACCTCATAAAGCGCGTCGGCGCGCATCTGGCCCACGGTGCGGTTGTCGGGCGAGGCCGGGTCATTCTCCCGACGCGCGCGGAATTGTTGCGTCACGATTTGTTCGATCACCGTGCGGATAGGCGCCGCTGTCACCGCATCGAGCTTGCCAGAGAACATCACCATGCCGGTCTGGTCTTCGGTCCAGGCAAGGTATCGCTCGGCATGCTGGCGCTCTTCTCGCTCCATGTGCCCAGCGACATCGGCCCGCGCGACAGCACGAGCAACGATGCGCTTGACGTCGCGCGCATCTCGATAAGTCGCCTTCTCGACGAGCTTCTGTTCAAGTTCGCGCAATTGCTCGCCGGGGATCCGATCCCTCAGCCCATCGAGCCCGGCCACAATGAGCGCGGCTGCATCAACCGACAAATCTCCCGCGAACGACGCCTCGGCAATTGCGGGGTAGCGCGGCGCAGGCCGCGAGGCGGCACCCGGCGACTGCGCACCATCAAGCATCTCGCCCACTCCATCTGCCCCATTTCCGCCCCCAACGCTCCCCGCGCCCACAAACGGTTCGACGTCAGCAAGCAGCGCACGCCCTGCTTCGATAGAGCGCATCGCACCGGCCGTCGTCCCGCCGGTCACACGCGCCAGCAACTGCCCCGCGTTGCCATACCCCTCGCGCCGCGCCAATCCGCCGCCGGGAAGGTCCGGTGCGGAGCGTCGGGCGATCTCCCCCGCAAAGCGGGCCTGCAATGTGCCGACGAGCCGCCCAAGCCTCGCCACAGCGTCGTGCGCATCCAAGAGGTCCGCGTGCGAAAAATGCGACACGTCGCGGCGCGCAAGCTCACCCACAAGGGTGCTTGCCCGCTCGATGTCAGACGTGACGATGTCCATAGATAAAAGTCAACACGAGGGGTCTGACATGCAAACTTCTGCACGCTTCATCAAACGCAAACAAACGTCTGCATACGCCCCTGCCAGCCGCCTCCCGATCGCCGATCTTGTCCGATGTCGGTGACCGATGTCAGAATTGATCCCACGCGGCCACCGTCGCGTCCCGGTCGCGGCGCGGCCGGCACCGTCAGCGCGCCGCCACTTTCTTGGAGCACCTCCCCCCATGGGTCACCCAACTGCGCCCACCGGCGCCACCCCCGACGCTGCCCTCACGGCCGACGCTGCCCTCACGGCCGACGCCACCCTCACCCAGGACGACGCCTCACCCCACGACGCCTCACCCCTAGACGCCGCCACCCGTCGTCGCAACAACACGGTGATCTGGGTCCTCATCATCTCGGCGTTCACGGTCATCCTCAACGAAACAATCATGGGCGTCGCGATCCCGCACCTCATGACGGACCTCGGCATCACCGCGGTTGCCGCCCAGTGGCTCACCACCGCGTTCTTGCTGACGATGGCCGTGGTCATCCCCACCACGGGCTTCATGTTGCAACGCTTCACCACGCGTGGGCTGTACATCGCAGCGATGGGCCTGTTTGTCGCGGGCACCGTATTAGCCGCCGCCGCGCCAGGCTTCGAGCTTCTCCTCGTCGCGCGCGTAGTTCAGGCCTCAGGCACGGCCATCATGCTTCCGCTCCTCATCACCACGGTCATGGAGCTTGAACCGGCCGAGACACGTGGACGCCGCATGGGCATGATCTCCGTGGTCATTTCCGTGGCCCCGGCAATTGGCCCCACCATCTCTGGCCTCATCCTCACCACCTTCTCGTGGCGCTTCCTCTTTATCGCAGTTCTCCCCATCGCGGGAGCCGTGTATTGGCTTGGCACCTTGCGCATGCAAACCGTCAACGAGCCGCGCAAAACGCCCATCGACCTTCTGTCGATCCCGCTCACCGCGCTCGGCTTTGGCGGGCTTGTCATTGGCCTGAGCCGCGTGGGCGAAGCCGCTGAAAATGGTGCGGCAAGCGCATGGCTTGCTCTCGGCGTCGGCGTCGTGGGCGTGGCCCTGTTCACGTGGCGCCAACTTGTGTTGCAGCGTTCCGACCGCGCATTGCTCGACCTGCGCACCTTCCGCACCCCGGCGTTCGTGTATTCGATCCTGCTGTTCGTTGTGTCGATGATGGGCCTGTTTGGCACCATCATTTTGCTGCCGCTCTATATGCAGGACGTGCTCGAGTACAGCGTGCTCACCTCGGGCCTCCTCTTGCTCCCGGGCGGTCTCACGATGGGACTGCTTGCCACGGGCGTCGGCCGCGCTTTTGACCGCCTTGGCCCGCGGCCGCTGCTCATCCCGGGCATGGTGGTGGTTGCGGGTTCGCTGTGGGCACTCGCGCTTGCCGTCAGCGCCACCACTGCATGGTGGGTGCTGCTCGCCTGCCACGTGACGCTCAGTTTGGGCCTCGCTTTTGTGTTCACACCGCTGTTCACGTCGAGCCTCAGCTCGTTGCCGCCGCGGCTGTACTCGCACGGCTCGGCGACGGTGTCGACCATCCAGCAGGTGGCGGCCGCCGCAGGCACTGCGCTGTTCGTATCGACGATGGTCGCGGTTGCGGCACGCCATGCCGACGCAGGTGCGGCCGAAGCCGTGGCACAGTCCCAGGGCATTAAGGTCGCCTTCCTAGTGGGAGCGTGTTTGACGACGGTGGGCATCCCGCTTTCCGCGATGTTGCGCCGGCCGACGACCCCGCCCGAGAGCGGCGCCACCGACAGCGTCGGCAGTTCCAGCGAAAGCGCGATTGCCTCCCGCTGAACGCGATGGAAGGCTCTGGGACCACTGGACGTTTGCCTATGTATGAGTGATATGAAGGTGACGTTCGATGGAGATGCCAGCCGCTACATCATCATGGTGGACGGCGTGCAAGCGGGCTTTGTGCAGGTCGAGGAATCGGAGGACGCGGTCGCGTTTACGCACACCGAGGTCAAGTCCGAGTTTGAAGGCAAAGGTGTAGGGAGTCGCCTCGCGCACGACGCACTAACCGATGCGGCGGCGAGCGGCAAGACGATTGTGCCGGTATGTCCTTACATCGTGCGATACCTCAAGCGCCACGAGATTCCCGGTGCAGTCATCGCGCCAGCGGACCCCGTGGGTGATGCGTGACCCGAGTCGACGTGCTCCCGGCGCGAGAGGTGCCGCTTGGCGGCCTGCGCGCGATGAATGTGCTCCGAGCGTTGCCGCAGCGCGGGTTGCCCACAGTGGGTGCCTGGTGCTTCTTGGACCGCTTTGGGCCTCAGCACGTTGACATGCGGGTGGATCCCCATCCCCACATCGGCTTGCAGACAGTGACCTGGCCTCTCAAGGGGGAGGTTCGCCACCGGGACTCGTTGGGCTCGGACGTAGTGTTGCGGGCGGGAGATCTCAATCTCATGACGTCCGGCGCGGGGATCGCACACTCCGAGTATTCGGTGCTGGGAGACGACGGCGAGACCCTCGAACTCGACGCCGTCCAGTTTTGGATCGCGCTGCCTACAGGCGCTCGGGACGGCGTGCGCGACTTCGCGCAACACACCGATCTGCCGCGCCTCACCCTTCCCGCTCAGGACGGTCCCGACGCCGACGCTGTGGTTGTCATGGGCACCCTCGCCGGGGCCTCGTCCCCGGCCCAGGCGTACACCCCGCTCGTTGGCGCGCAACTGACGATCGGGCCGGGCTCCCGGATCCAGGTGCCGCTCGAGGCCGATTGGGAGCACGCCCTCATTCTTCTTGAGGGTGACGTCGCCATTGGCGGACCGGATGGCGTGTGCGCGGCGCAAAACGACCTTAATTACGTGGGTGCCGGACTCGACTCCGTGGAGGTAGTGTCGGACACCGGCGCGCTCGTGTTCTTGCTGGGCGGCGAGCCGCTCGACGAGGAACTCGTCATGTGGTGGAACTTTGTGGGCCGCAGCCACGAGGACATCGTCGAGGCGTGGCATGGCTGGCAGGAGAGGTCGGCGCGTTTTGGCGAGGTGGCAGGTCACGGCGATCTGCGAATTCCCGCTCCCCCTCTGCCCTCGGTGCGGCTCAAGCCGCGCGGAGCTCCACTGCGGCGCGACGTGCGCAGAGTCCATTGAGTCCGCTGAGTCTGCCTAGTTGCCCCCAGGCACGAGCGTCCACTCGGGATATTTGGGGCTGCGCCCGTCACCCGAAGATCTCCCGGTAAGCCGACGCCCAATCCACGGCATCACATAGGTGCGCCAATATCGAAGTTCTCCGATAATTCCGCCGAGTGGAGCGTCAGCCTCCCCCACCTCGGGGGGATCGGTGGGAACACCAAGCGCCGTGAGGACCTTGCTGGCGACGCGTTCGTGACCGAGTGAATTGAGGTGCAGTCGGTCAACGGACCAATAGGCGGCCCGGCGCGTCTCAGCGTCGCGAAAGTTGTCAACAAATGTCACGTTGTCCCGCTGGGCGAGGCCGTCGACGAGTTCGGTGAGCCTAGTGCCCAACGTACGCATCCGTTTTCCACCTGGAAGCCGATCCGATGGGTCGGGGCCCGCGAGAATCACGACGTGAACACCCCGCGCGGCGCACTTGTCGAAAACACGACTGACCATCTGGGCCATCACCTCATCCGAGTACCCGGGGCGCATCATGTCATTGCCACCACCATTGAAAGTGAGGTGGGTTGGCACCGGGTCGAGGGCGAGCGCCGCGTCGAGTTGCTCATGGACAATCGCATGTTGCAAGCGGCCGCGGATGGCGAAGTTGGCGTAGAACACCTCCCGAGACACATCGGCCGACGCCAGCCCGGCTGCCACGCGATCCGCCCACCCAAGTGGGGTGCCATCGGGAAGTTCGTCCCCGACCCCCTCCGTGAAGCTGTCGCCAATTGACACGATCCGAATCGTCACGTGACGACCTTAGCGCGCCTCGCCGCCCAAGGTGCTGCCTGTACATCAGCTCGACATCCACCTGCTAGCCTTTTATAGTTGTTCCACTCACTATTTATGGTCTCGTCATCCGGCTCACCCTCCATGCGCGGGCGGATGTCACCTTTGGAAGGCAGGCATCATGCGCACATTCCTATCCCCCGGCGGGCGCCTCGAACTCGGAGACCTGGTGCCGAGTCGCGCGCTGACTTGCATCACGGGCGAGGCCATTGAGTTTCCCTCCCCCGTGGGCCTCACGCACATCCAGTTCCGCCGCTACGCGGGTTGCCCGTTCTGCAATCTTCACCTGCGCAGCCTCACTGCGCGCCATGCCGAGATCACTGCTGCGGGCATCAACGAGGTGGTGGTGTTCCACTCGACGGCTGAGGATTTGCTCGCATATAACGAGCCGACTCCGTTTCCCGTGGTCGCGGACCCTCGCCGAGCGCTATACCGGGAGTTTGATGTTGAACCCTCGTGGCGGGCGGTGGCACACCCACGTGCGTGGGGGCCGATGATGCGCGCAGTGGCGACTAAGCGCAGGCCACTTGGGGGCGACCACGGCTCGGGTCACCTGGGCGTGCCTGCGGACTTCCTCATCAACCCGGAGGGAAGAGTGATCGCCGCAAAGTACGGCGAGCACGCCTACGACCAGTGGTCGGTTGACGAGCTTTTGGAAATCGCGGCCGCGGCGGCCTGAGCACATCTGGCATGAGCCGCGAGAATGGCCGGAGGCGAGTGCGAGGGGCAACGCCCTTCACACTCGCCGCCGGAAGTCGGCCTACTCAGGCCCGCTGGACGGCGTGACTACCGGCTCAATACCAGTGGCTTCGCCCACCAATGGCCCTGCCCGACCTGCCCACCAACATGAGAACAAGCCCAACAATCAGGAGCACGGCTCCGATGGTCTGAAGTAGGCCGATGTTAGCCAGGACTCCGATGAGGAAGAGGATCAGTCCGAGAATTATCACGCTGTCTCCATTCTTTCGTGGCCCTGGGGGGACCGATGTGCGTTTCGGACATTTCCGTCAACACGCAACCACCCCTGTGTTGTTCCACGACGCTGCACAACGCCTGCTCGCGTAACAAGCGCTCAAAGGTCCGGGAAAGCAGAAAGCCGGCCCGCAGGCCGGCCTTCTCAAGAGCTGTCTCCACAAACTCCGTGGAGCTGAGGGGACTCGAACCCCTGACCCCCTGCATGCCATGCAGGTGCGCTACCAGCTGCGCCACAGCCCCGTGATCGTGAGATCGCGCGCTCCGAAGAGCGAGTGCAATAGTAGCCCACACAAACCCCAGCGCGCGAATCGCCTCAACCGCCAATCGCATAGCGCTCGAGCGTCCACTCCCCCTCGCTGCGCTGACGCAAGACCGACCAGCGACCATGCTCAAGGTGCCCCAAGACCCGCGAGTACGAATCAAGCCCGAGCAGCGCAAGCGTGCCGAGCATGATCGCACTCCCGTGACTCACCGCCACCACAAGATCACGTCCCTCGACAGCCTCCTGCACGCATGCGGCAACGCGCGCGCCCACCGCGGCGGAACCGTCCCACCCTGCGATACGTGGGTCGAGGCCCGCCATCCTGCGCTCGTACTCCACAGGCCAGCGGGCGCGCACCTCGTCCCACGTGAGCCCCTCCCACTCACCGTACGATCGCTGGCTAAGCCGAGCGTCGGCCACGGCCTCCACTCCCGCAACGCGAGCAATGGCGTCGGCCGTTTGGTACGCCCGCGCCAATGGTGACGTGAGCAAGAGGTCCGGCGCCCCCTGACGGGAAACCAGCGCCTGTGCCACGGCCTGTGCTTGCGCCACACCAGCGTCGTCCAAAGCGACGTCGAGCGAGCCCTGCAATCTCCTCTCCGCATTGAATGCAGTGGGCGAATGGCGCAACAGCACAACAGTGGTCATGGGAACACCGGCCCACCTGCTGCGACTACTGGAGCCAGGACGTTGTGCCGCTCAAGCGCCCAGCGGCCATCGGCGCCGAGCGCCACACGCGACCATGCCGTGTTGTTCATATGCCCAAGGAGCCGGCCCGTCAGCGGTAGCCCGAGCAGTTCGAGAAGCAGCATGCGGCCAGCAGACCCATGGGACACCATGAGAAGTTCCCCTTCCGGGCCAACCCGCTCTGCCCACTCGAGCGCTGACTCTTGCACTCGTGCCGCAAGCGTCGCGTGAGTCTCGTATCCCTTAATGCGCGGCTCGTGACCCGCTTGCCACAACGCGAAATCCTCAGGGAAGTCAATAGCTCGCTGGTCAGCGGCGAGACCCTCCCACTCCCCGTACGCACGCTCCGCGATCCGAGGGTCAGATTCGATGACGACATCACGCCCCTCGCACAAGATGCGCGCGGTCTCCATCGCGCGAGACAGGTGCGAACTCACCACCACCGCGTCGTCGCGAAGTTCCGACCACACACTGTGGCGCGCGTCGAGAGCCTGCTGGCGGCCGGTGTCATTGAGCGGGGTATCTGACGAGCCCTGGACCCGTCCCGCCACATTCCAGTCCGTCTGGCCGTGCCGGACGAGGGTCAAGCGAGTCATAAGTCGTCAGGCAGCGCAATCACGGGGCAGTCCTTCCACAACCGCTCCAACGCGTAGTAGGCCCGGTCCTCCTGATGCATGACGTGGGCTATCACGTCGTTGAAATCGAGGAGCGCCCAACGGCCCTCCCGCACGCCTTCGCGACGCACGGCCTTCATCCCCTGAGCAAGCAGAGCCTCTTCGATCGCCTCGGCGATTGCGACAACCTGACGTTCATTGGATCCCGAGGCAATGAAGAAGATATCGGCCAGCGGCATGCGTTCACTGACGTCGAGCGCAATGAGCTCCTCCGCCTTCTTCTCGGCAGCGGCTCGCGCGGCGATCTCGGTTGCGCTCAACGCGCGTGCATCGGCGCTCACTGGTTGAACGCCACGTTGTAAATGAACACACCCAACACGAACATCAGCGCGCCGATGACGCCCAAGTGAAGCCACTTGAAGTCACGCGGTCCGGGACCCGCGGGGATCTCTGGGCGGCGGAACGTGCCCGTGGCGAGGCTCTCGGTGGGGATCTGGCCGGAGGGCGTGGGGCTCACTGCGCCAAAGGGCGAGGTGGGAAATTGGCCACTCGTGGGCAACGCGGCCGAGGGCGGCACGGTGGGCGACGTACCCGTCACGGGGGCAAACGGTGCCGCCTGCTGGGGCGCGGCCTCATACAGCGCGCTGAAGTCCGGTTGCACTGGAGCGGCGATCGGGGTGAAGTCGTTGGGATCGGCCAAAGGCGCTGCCGCCTGCTCAAGTGGGTGCACGTCCCACGGGCTCGCGTCGTGCGGTGCGCTCGGCTCGGGCTGGTTCACCTGTTGGAACGCGCCGGAAGTGGGGGTCACCGGAGCGGGCTGGGTCACCTGCTGGAAAGCGCCCGACGCCGGAGTCGCGGGAGCGGGCTGGGTCACCTGCTGGAAAGCGCCCGACGCCGGAGTCGCCGGAGCAGGTTGGCTCACCACTGCGTCGTACCGCTCTTCGGGTTCGACCGCGCCGGGTGTAAAGGGTTGCGCAACCGGAAAGTCATGGCTGTGGTCGACCGCGTGTGCCTGACCGGCCCTCTCGATGCCGCTCATCGCCTCGGCCGCGAGGCGGCGAATCTCGTCGATTCCACTCGCGGGGTCGGGCTGCGCGGCTGGTGGCTCGGGTTGCGCGGTTGCCGGCTCGGGCTGCGCAGCTGCTGGCTCGGGCTGCGCGGCTACAGTGAATGCGGCGAATGGGTTGGGGTCACTCTCGGGCGCAGGCTCGGGCTCGGGCTCGGCGGGCGCTCCCCCCTGAACCGAGCCAGCAGGGAAGATGTCCGCGAAGGGCTGGACGGGTGCCGGCTCGTCCTCCTCGCGCACACGCGGAGGCTTCACAGGCTCAAACTGGAATACCGGGGTGAACGGTTCATCAATGGGCTCAGGGGCAGATTCGCGTGCGGGGGCCGGAATGAAGCCCGCGCCGGGAGTGAACGGCGCATCGGCGATCGGCTCCGGCTCGGTGACTGGCAGGTGCGCGGCAAACGGCGCCTCAACAATCGGTTCGGGCTCAGCAACGGGCACCGGTTCCGGCTCAGCAACGGGTGTCGGTTCGGGCTCAGCAACTGGCGTCGGCTCCGGGGTCGCAAACTCAGAACTCGGCGCAATCTCGTTCTGAGTGACCCGGCGAAGCTCGTGCGAGGCGAGTTGGGCGTCGCGCGCCGCTTGCTCCGCCTTCTCGCGCGCCAAGCGTTCCTGCTCGGCGATGCGCTCGGGCGTAAGGACAGGTATCTGACCCGTCGCGATCATCTCTTCTTCCGCAGTCCACGTCTCCATCGGACGCTGCAGGCGCTCGAGGCGACGGCGGTCGCGGCGTGACAACGGAAGCTCCCCCGTGCCTGGTTGTGCCGCGGATGGGACGTCAGTGACTCCCAGATTCTCCTGGGCCATCCGCTCAGCTGCTTGCTCCTCAAGAGCCCGACGTGCACGGCGCGACATCGGCGCGTCAGACATTCGATCCTCCGAGGTATAGCCCGTGCTGAACGATGTAAGCGGCTACCGAAACCGGGACCAGGTAGCGCCATGGCGCACCCGTCGCCACGCGGTGCCGAACGTCCGTTGAGGATACCCCCATTTCTGGGGTCTCGACCACAATCGTTCGACCATCCGACACCTCGATGGCATGCCCTGGCCGGGCCACGACAACCCAACGAGCGAGGGCCCTCAATCGCTCCGGCTCCCGCCATTCATCGATACGAGCGAGAGCGTCGGCGCCACCAATGAAGTAGAGCTCGGCGCCCGGGTACTGCGCCGTGAGGTCCGTCAGCGTGTCAACCGTGTACGTCACTCCCCCACGGATCACGTCCACATCAGAGACCTGCAGCGTGTCGTCATCGGCCGTAGCAAGTCTGCACATCTCGAGTCGCTGCTCAGCGGACGCTCGGGATGTCTCCCCTTTGAAGGGCTGAGCGGCCGTCGGCACGAGGAGAACGGTGTCAAGACTTAGAGCCGCGCGCACCTCACTGGCCACAACGAGGTGGCCAATGTGGATGGGATCGAACGTGCCCCCCAGGACGCCGATGCGTGCGTTAGTCACCCTGGTGGCGAGTGCCAACGCTCCTGAACGCGTACGTGATGAACAACAGCGCCATCAGGCCTGCAAAGGCCGCCAGGCCAATGGCCACAGGCGGGATCGACGACTCGGCGTGCCCGCTCTCAACGGCGGCGGCGAGGATCGTGGTCACGGTGACTCCTTGTTCAGTCTGTTCGTCACAGTATGTCACGCGTGTTGACGCGGACAACGCACCTCGTTAGGTACGGATGTGTCCGTCTCCGTAGACGATCCACGTGGTGGTGGTCAGCTCAGCGAGGCCCATGGGACCGCGCGCGTGGAGTTTCTGCGTCGAGATGCCGATCTCGGCGCCCAGCCCAAACTGCCCACCATCGGTAAAGCGTGTCGACGCGTTCACCATGATCGCCGCAGAGTCGAGGCCCGCCACAAAACGATCAGCCGCGCCAATGTCCTCGGTGACAATCGCCTCGGTGTGGCCGGTGGTGTAGCGGCGGATGTGACCGAGCGCTTCGTCGAGATCGTCGACAATCTTCACCGCGAGGTCCGCCGAAAGATACTCGGTCGCCCAGTCCTCCTCGGTGGCGGCGACGATGCGCGCCACCTCGGGCGCCAAGCCAGCCGCAGCGTCGTCCGCATGGAGGGTGACGTCCTTTTCGGCGAGCGCCTTCATGATCTGGGGCAGCACGCGGGGCGCCGCGTCCTTGTGCACAAGGAGCGTCTCGGCCGTGTTGCATACGCCCAGGCGCTGCGTCTTGGAGTTGAGGACAATGTCCACCGCGCGCTGTGTGGGCGCGCTCGCGTCAATATAGATGTGGCAGTTGCCCTCGCCCGTCTCAATTGCAGGCACGGTGCTTTCGCGCACCACGGTCTGGATGAGGTCCCGTCCGCCACGCGGAACGAGGACGTCAACGAGCCCGCGCGCACCCATCAGCACACGGGCGCCCTCGCGGCCGTACGCGTCGATCGACTGGACAGAATCGCGGGGCAGACCCACCGACTCAAGCGCATCCTGCAACACGGCAACGATCACCTCGTTGCTCGACTGCGCCGCCGAGCCACCGCGCAACACCGCCGCGTTGCCCGACTTGAGGCACAGTGCCGCCGCGTCGACGGTGACGTTAGGGCGGGCTTCGTAAATCATCCCCACCACGCCCATCGGGACGGCCTTTTGCACGAGGCGCAGCCCATTGGGCAACGTCGAGCCACGCTTGATCTCGCCCACGGGGTCCGGCAATGACGCGACAAAGCGCAGGGCTTCTGCGATCGCCTCGAGGCGCTGCGGGGTGAGAGTGAGGCGGTCAAGCAGTCCTTCGCTCATTCCGTTGGCGCGCTCTCGCTCCACGTCAACAGCATTCGCTTTAACGATGCGTTCGGCCTGGGCAACGATCGCCTGGGCCATCGCTTCAAGAGCGGCGTCTTTGGTGATGCGGGTGGCGGTCGCAAGGGCGCGCGAGGCGACCTTGGCGCGTCGGCAGGATTCGAGGACAGCGGCCTCGACATCGGCGCTGATGGCGGTGTCTGTCATGCGGCAAGTCTAGGCGGCGCCATGCGGGCCGGTCAGGGTGCGTGTGGCACCAGTGGCGCCCGGCCCGGAGATAATCGGGGCATGGCCCTCCGCGCAATCACCAGCCCCGACTTTCCCTTCCTTACCGGCGAAGGCGAGGAAGCGTCGGCCGCAGGCCCGGACAAGGTGACGATTCTGCTCCACGGCTACGGCTCCAACGAGCACGACCTCGCTGGGCTCACGCCGTATCTGCCCGGAAGCGCGCCGTGGGCCTCCCTGCGCGCGCCGATTGAGATGGGCTACGGCGGCGCGGCTTGGTTCCCTTTGGAGGGCGACTGGCTGCGCCCCGAGCCGATTGAGGAGGCCACCGCTCTTGTGTGGGAGTGGATTGATGGGCATGTGCCTGCGACCGCCGCGATCTCGGCGCTCGGCTTCTCTCAGGGCGGTCTCATGGTGACCCAGTTGCTGCGGACACGTCCCGAGCGCGTCGCCGACGCCGTCGTCCTCAGCGGTTTTGTGCTGGGCGCCTCCCAGCCCGGTGATGACACGTTGCGAGAGTCCCGCCCGCATGTCTTTTGGGGCCGCGGCACGGCAGACCCGGTGATCCCGCCCGCTCTGGTTAGTGCAGCGTCGGCATGGTTCCCCGAGCACGTCACGCTCACCGAGAAGATCTACCCCGGCATGGGCCACTCCGTGAACGACGCTGAACTCGCCGACGTCGCGCGCTACCTGCAGCGCGGCTAACCACCCGCTCCACCCCGTAAGTTCCGAACCGCTCGCACACCCGACACGCCGCCTGGGGCGCCGCGGGAGGCCTGGTTCGCGGCGTGTCATGGTTCTGAGCGGTTGTGAACTTCGCCGGGGGTGGAGTTTTGGGAGCGGCCGACGCTGTGGCTGGGCCGTTGCCCCGGCTACAGCACGACGAGGTTGTCGATGTGGATGAGCTCGCGGGCGTAGTCCTCGCCAAGCTGATCACGCAAGGCATCGGTGGACAGCCCCTTCATGCGGTCGGCCTCTTCCGCGGAGAATCCAGCGAAGCCGCGCGCCACCACCGCGCCATCCCGGCGCACGAGCTCAACCGGCTCGCCCGCCTCGAAGGCACCGCGCACCTCAACAACGCCTGCCGCAAGCAGTGACGCGCGCCTGCCCGCGACAGCCCGGGCCGCACCATCGTCCAGGACGATCGCACCGCGCACCAGGGCAGCGTGAGCAAGCCACTGCAAACGCGTCGTGTCGCGCTTGCCCGTGATGTGAAAGAGCGTGCCCACGTCATCGCCGGCCAGAGCCGCAGCAGCGTCGGCCGTTGCCGCGAGCACCACAGCCACCCCGGACGTCGTCGCGAGAGACGCCGCTTCAAGCTTGGTCACCATGCCGCCGGTCCCGAGCGCCGAGCCGCGCCGCGAGATATCAATGTCCGCCACGTCTCCCGGCTCCGTTACTTCGGCGATGCGCGTAGCGCCAGGGGTGTCGGGAGCCGCGGTGTACAGACCATCAACGTCGGTCAAAAGGACAAGCGCGTCCGCGTGCGCGACCGTCGCCACCAAGGCAGCGAGACGGTCGTTGTCGCCAAAACGAATCTCATCGGTCGCCACAGCGTCGTTCTCGTTGACGATGGGAATGATGCCGAGGTCGAGGAGTCGGTTGAGGGCGCGCTGGGCGTTGCCGTAATGCTCGCGCCGAATCATGTCGTTGGTGGTGAGAAGAACCTGTCCCACCGTCAACCCGTGACGGGCAAAGGCTGCGGAGTAGGCAGCAACCAGAATCCCCTGCCCCACCGACGCTGCGGCTTGCTGCAGTTCGAGGTCGCGCGGCCGGGCAGGCAAGCCCAGCGGGCCAATACCAGCGGCAATTGCACCCGACGTGACGAGGATGACCTGCTTGCCGCGCGCCTGCTCGGCGGCAACAACATCCGCGAGTCGCTGGACAACGTCAATCACCAAGCGACCATCGTCACCTGCGAGCGATGACGAACCGATCTTGACGACAACCCGACGCGCGCGAGCAATCACGTCACGACTGTGGCCCACGTTCCCTCCGGTCACTCGTCTTCTGCGGGGTCGGTCCAGTGTCCCGCATCGCGCTCGGTCCACAGTTCCTCACGCGCCGCGGCTTTGCCATCCATCTTGTCCTTGAACTCCTCGCGCTTTTGCGCACGCGTGGGTCGCGCCGCCCGCTCAAAGTCCTCGATGCGCTGGTCGGTGCCCCGCCGGCCCAGCAGTTCTGCTCCGGCGGCCATCGTCGGCTCCCAATCGAAGACGACGCCGGTGGCACGGTCGCCGATGACCACCTGAGCGCCCGGGACGGCCCCTGCACGGAAGAGCTCATCCTCCACGCCAAGGCGAGCGAGACGGTCGGCCAAGAAGCCGACGGCCTCGTCGTTGGTGAAATTGGTCTGACGCACCCACCGCTCGGGCTTGGCCCCACGCACCTCGAAGTAGTCTTCGGCGCCGTCGCGCACATGGCGCACGGTGAAGCCGCCGTCGTCCACTGCACGCGGGCGCAACACAATGGGCGCCTTCTCAAGCACCGGCGCCTTGGCACGCTCGGAGAGCACCATCTCAGCCAGCGCGAAGCCGAGCGTGTCGAGGCCCTCATGGCTGACGGCACTCACCTCGAAAATCGGCATTCCAAGCGCCTCGAGATCGGGTCGCACCATCGCAGCGAGGTCGCGACCGTCCGGGATGTCGATTTTGTTGAGAACGATGACCTGCGGTCGCTCGGCCAACGGGGTTCCGGCGATGTGCGCATCACCTGAGTAGGCGCGTAATTCATGCGTGATCGCTTCAAGGTCGCGAATGGGGTCCCGGTCGGTCTCAAGCGTGGCGGTATCGAGCACGTGGGCGATGACCGAGCAGCGCTCGATGTGGCGGAGGAAGTCGTGGCCCAAACCCTTGCCCTCCGAAGCACCGGGGATCAATCCTGGCACGTCCGCCATCGTGAAGCGCGTGGACCCTGCCGCCACCACGCCCAAGTTGGGCACGAGCGTCGTGAACGGATAGTCGGCGATCTTGGGGCGCACGCGGCTCATCGCCGCGATGAGTGACGACTTCCCCGCGCTGGGGTAGCCCACAAGTGCGACGTCGGCGATCGACTTGAGCTCAAGCACCACCGAGACTTCTTCGCCCGGCTCGCCAAGGAGCGCGAAGCCCGGGGCCTTGCGCTTGGTGGTCGCAAGCGCCGCGTTCCCGAGACCGCCGCGGCCGCCACGAGCGACAATGAACTCGGCACCGTCGCCCACAAGGTCGGTGAGAACCTCGCCGTCTTGGCTCATCACCACAGTGCCGTTGGGAACGGCAAGCCGCATGTCGGCTGCATTTGCTCCGTGACGCATACTGCCCGCGCCCTGCTTGCCGTTGTCCGCCTTGCGGTGGGGCGCGTGGTGGTAGTCGAGAAGTGTGGTCATCTGGGCGTCCACATAGAGGATGACGGAGCCGCCGTGGCCGCCGTTTCCCCCATCGGGCCCGCCGAGGGGTTTGAACTTCTCGCGGTGCACAGAGGCGACGCCGTGGCCACCGGTGCCCGCCGTCACATGCAGCGTGACGCGGTCGACAAACGATGCCATGGCTGAACCTCCTTGATGTCTATTGTGCCGGGCGGCGTCCGCGCGAAGGCGCACAGACCCGATTCACCCAGGTGTGTCAGTTCCCTGATGCGAGGGAATCGAGAAGCGCGAGACCTTTCTGCGCCCATGCGATCTCAGCGTCGGCACGGGCGATCTTGCCGTCGTAGGCAAAGGCCTTGAAGGCCGCAATGCGGTCCCACTCAGTGGGGTCATTGGCAGCAAGACGACGCTGGAGCGTGGCGCTCGTGCGGTCGCGGATGTCTTGGGCTTGGCGCTCCGCGCTCTCCTTGGCCGCCGTGAAGAACGCAATGTGGTCTTCGAGTCGCGCGCGCGCGGACTCGATAGTCCCCCACTCAAAATACGCTGCAACGAGGTGCGCAGAGTCCCGCTCCGGCGCATAGGCGATGGGAGTGTGTTGCCACTCGGCAAGTGCATCCTTGCCCGCGTCCGTCAACGCGTACTGAGTCTTTTTCGCTCCGCCTGAGCCCCACGGGACCTCGGTCGCCTCAAGCAAACCCTCGCTCTGCATCCGACGAAGCTCGGGATATATCTGAGAATCCGGCGCATGCCACACATGGCCCACGGACGTACGGAAGTGTTTGACAGCGTCGTATCCCGTGAGTGGACCCCCTGAGATCAAGGCGAGGAGGGCGTAACGCAGGCTCATCGTGTCCTCAGAAGGTGGGAGATGTCGAACCGCTCGGGCGGTTGCTCTTGGCAAGAGTAACGGTCACGGGTACTGTCGAGAGACGTGAAATAACTATCTGCATAGTTAGTTTGCCACGAGTGTTGTGTCCCCTGCAGTACCCGTCAGCCACAAAGGAGTGCCCCATGACGGTCGAGGCCTCGTCGACTCACACCGCAAAACTACTGACGTACCCCATGAATGCCTGGTATGTGGCCGCATGGGATTACGAAGTGACAGCGAAGGGCATCCTCGCGCGCACTGTCGCCGGACGGCCGCTCGCCTTGTACCGCACGGGTGACGGTCGGCCCGTTGCGCTTGCTGACGCGTGCTGGCACCGCCTTGCGCCGCTTTCCCAAGGCAAACTCATCGGCAACGAAGAGATCCAGTGCCCCTATCACGGCCTCCGCTACAACTCGGCGGGCCGCTGCACGGGAATGCCCGCACAGGAGACCCTCAACCCCTCGGCCACCGTCGCGTCTTTTCCCGTGGTCGATCGCTACCGATACGTGTGGGTATGGCTGGGCGAGCCGACGCTGGCGAACCCGGACGAGATCCCCGACATGCACCAGATGTCGTCCGACGAGTGGGCGGGCGATGGCGAGACGATCTACGCCCCGTGCAACTACCAGTTGGTGCTCGACAACCTCATGGACCTCACGCACGAGGAGTTCGTCCACAGTTCCTCGATTGGCCAGGAAGAACTGTCCGAGGCTGAGTTCCACGTGACTCACGACGAGAAGTCCGTCACCGTCACCCGCTGGATGCTCGGCATCGATCCTCCGCCGTTCTGGCGCAAGAACATGCGCGACAAGTTCCCTGACTTCGAGGGCAAGGTCGACCGCTGGCAGATCATTCACTACTACTACCCGTCGACGATCTGCATTGACGTGGGCGTGGCCAAGGCCGGCACTGGCGCACCCGAAGGCGACCGCTCGCAAGGCGTCAACGGTTACGTGATGAACACGATCAGTCCCGAACGCGACCGCACGTGCCACTACTACTGGGCGTTCATGCGCAATTACCGCCTCGACAGCCAACTCATCACCACCCAGTTGCGCAATGGCGTCCACGGGGTCTTCGGTGAGGATGAGGTGATGCTGAAGGCCCAGCAAGAGGCGATCGACGCGAACCCCGATTACGAGTTCTACAACCTCAACATCGACGCGGGCGGCATGTGGGTGCGGCGCATCCTCGAGCGCGCCCTCGCGGCCGAAGGCCGCGGCGCGGCCGAACCTCTGCGTGGTGGGGCGCAGGCGTGACCGATAAGCAGGCGCGGTGGCAGCACGCCACCGTGCAGCACGTTGAAGCAATCGCCGACGGCATCACACGCATCGTCCTGAGTCCTGCGACGCCGACGCCGGCGCGGCCAGGCGAGCACGTGGACGTTCTCGTCACGTTGCCCGACAGCCGGACGGACGAGCGCTCATATTCGATCGTGGGTGCGGCACACGACGGCAGTTATCTTGCGATCTCGGTCGCACGGCCTGCGTTCTCGCGCGGTGGCTCCGACTACATGCGCTCGCTCGCTCACGGAGACGCCGTCAGGATCACCCAGCCGTTGCAGGACTTCCCGCTGCGCGTCGGCGCCCCCTCCTACGTGCTCGTGGCAGGCGGGGTCGGGATCACGGCAATCCGCGGCATGGCATCCGCCCTCAAACGCCTCGGTGCGGATTACACCGTGCACTACGTGGGCAACTCCCGGGAGCGCATGGCGTACCTGCCCCAGATGGAGCAGCGCCACGGCGACCGCCTTGTCACGCACGTCACCACCGAGCACGGCCGCATGAGCGTGCGCGCCCTCATCGACACTGTTCCCGCCAACGCCGAGCTCTACATGTGCGGACCAATCCGTCTGATGGAGGAGATTCGGCGCACGTGGGAGCGTGACGGACGGGACATGACCGCTCTGCGCTACGAGACCTTTGGCAACTCCGGGTGGTTTGAGCCCACACCGTTTGAGGTGACGGTGCCCCGGCTGGGCGTCACCGTCACCGTTGGCCAAGGCGAGTCGATGCTCGAGGCGCTCGAACGCGCGGGCGTCGACATGATGTACGACTGCCGCCGCGGGGAATGTGGCCTGTGCGAGGTGGAGATTCTTGACCTCTCGGGCAAGGTCGATCACCGCGATGTCTTCTACTCCGAGCGACAGAAGGCTCCGAACAAGAAGATGTGTTGCTGCGTGTCCCGAGTGACCGGCGCCGATGCGAGCGCCACCGGCCGCGTCCACATCGAGGTGACGTAGGACGCTGGCGCGCTTGAGACAAAGCAATAGGGGCGTCACCCGCAGGTCACGCCCCTATTGGAGAAGTCTGAGATTAACCAGCGACCACCACGTCAATGACCTTGCGGCCACGACGCTGCGTGAACGCCACCGAGCCAGCCTCGAGGGCAAACAGGGTGTCGTCCTTGCCACGGCCCACGTTGAGGCCGGGGTGGAAGTGGGTGCCGCGCTGGCGGACGAGGATCTCGCCTGCGTTGACGGCCTGGCCGCCAAAGCGCTTCACACCCAGGTACTGGGGGTTCGAGTCACGACCATTGCGCGAGGAGCTCGCGCCCTTCTTGTGTGCCATGTGCTACTCCTCGCTTACTTGATGCCTGTGACCTTGAGACGGGTCAGGTCCTGACGGTGACCGATGCGCTTGCGGTAACCGGTCTTGTTCTTGTACTTGAGGATGTGGATCTTGGGGCCGCGCTCATTGCGCACCACCTCAGCGGTGACCTTGACCTTGGCGAGGTCCTTGGCAGCCGAGGTGACCTTGTCACCGTCAACCACGAGGAGCGCCGCCAGTTCGATGGTCGAGCCCGCATCCGCCTGGAGACGGTCCACGACCACGACGTCGCCAACGGAGACCTTCTCCTGACGGCCGCCAGCCTTGACAATCGCGTACACCATGATGAGTTCCTCTTGAAGCTCGTTCGATGGCCCCGAAGGGCCGTGATCTCCCGCCGCAGCCGCTCCCTCAGGAGGGCGCAGGCAGGGCTCAGACGCTTGCGCGCCGACGGACAACTATACGCGGCGCCAGCGCCTCAGGTCAATTAGGCCCGGCCGGGGCGTCGTCCCCGTTTGGGTCGCCATATTCTGCGCTCGATTCAGTCATCCCCACGTCGGAAGCCGCAACCCCCTCACCATGGGACTGGTGGGCCTTCTCAGCGGCTGCCGCGATTGATGCGAGCGTGGCCTTGACGGCCGCGCGGGCATCCTCACGGGGGTCGAGAGCGTGGAGCTCAGGAACAGCGACTTCCTTGACCTCTTCGAGCTTGCCCTTGACACGGCCTGCGCTGGCACGGCGGCGCGACGGCTGCTCTTCAGGGCTGTCTCCCACCGGCTCGCCGTGGACCACAAAGCCGCGGCCCTTGCAGTGCTCACACGTCGTGGAGAAAGCCTCGACAAGCCCCTGGCCCACGCGCTTGCGCGTCATCTGCACGAGGCCCAGCGACGTCACCTCAGCAACCTGGTGCTTGGTGCGGTCGCGGCTCAGGCACTCGATGAGGCGGCGGAGCACCCGGTCGCGGTTGGACTCAAGCAACATGTCAACAAAGTCAATGACGATGATGCCGCCGATGTCGCGCAGGCGAAGTTGGCGCACAATCTCTTCGGCTGCCTCAAGGTTGTTGAGGGTCATCGTCTCTTCGAGGGTGCCGCCCTTGCCAACAAACTTGCCCGTGTTGACGTCAATGACTGTCATCGCTTCGGTGCGATCGATGACAAGCGAACCTCCCGAGGGCAGCCACACCTTGCGGTCCATGCCCTTGGCAAGCTGCTCGTCGATCCTGCGCTCGGCAAAGACATCGCCGTCGCCCACAAACTTGTGAAGCCGCTCGGCAAGATCGGGTGCCACCTGACCCACGTAAGCGCTCAGCGAGTTCCACGTGTCATCGCCCTGAATGGTGAGCGACTCGAAGTCCTCGTTGAAGATGTCGCGCACCACGCGGATTGCCATGTCCGGCTCGCCACGCAGGAGCGCTGGGGCCTTGCCCTTGGCGGCCTCTGCCTGGATCACTTCCCATTGGCGCTTCAAGCGCTCCACGTCAGCGCGAAGCTCCTCTTCCGAAGCCCCCTCAGCTGCCGTACGGACGATGACCCCAGCGTCGGCCGGAATGACCTCGCGGAGCAGCTTCTTCAGGCGGTTGCGCTCGGTGTCCGGCAGCTTACGGCTGATGCCGGTCACTCCCCCGCCGGGCACGTAGACCAAGAACCGACCGGCGAGCGAGATTTGCGAGGTGACACGTGCACCCTTGTGGCCAATCGGGTCCTTGGTGACCTGCACCATCACCGTGTCGCCCGGCTTGAGCGCGAGTTCAATTCGCTTGGGCTTGCCACCAAGACCAGCGGCGTCCCAGTTCACTTCGCCCGCATAGAGAACGGCGTTGCGGCCGCGGCCGACGTCAACGAAGGCCGCTTCCATGCCAGGGAGCACGTTCTGCACGCGGCCCAGGTAGACGTTGCCCGCCATCGACTGCTGTGCCTGATGGCTCACGTAATGCTCAACGAGGACGTCGTCCTCAAGAACGGCGATCTGAACGCGGCCGTCCTGTTCCCGCACCACCATGTCACGTCTCACGGACTCGCGGCGGGCGAGGAACTCGGCCTCCGAGATCACCGGGCGGCGGCGCTGTCCGTCTCGCGAGTCACGCCGACGCTGGCGCTTGGCTTGCAGACGCGTGGAACCTTGCAACTGATCGTCGGGCGCGGCGATCGCGGAAGAGCGCGAGCCGCGGCTACGACGGCGGCGCCGACGGGTTGATCCCGTTCCGTCCCCGTTGTCTCCACCGTCCTCGCCGGAATCGTCGCTGTCACCCTCGTCACCGTGGCCGGCCTCGTCAGCATCACCGTCACCGTCATCGGCAAAGGACTCGTCAGCGGCGTCGCCTTCTGGGCGCTTTTTGCCCCGGCCGCGGCCTCCACGGCGACGGCGGCGGCGAGCGGCGTTTCCGCCGTCATCGGCAGCGTCGTCCCCGTGTCCACCCCGATCTGCACCGTCGCTCTCGCCCGACTCCGAGTCTGCGGAATCGGAGCGCGACTCTCCGCTCGCGGCGTTCGCGGTTGTCGCGGGCTTCTTTGTCCTCGTGCGCGTGATTGCAGGCTTGTCGGTTGATGCACCGTCCGGTGCGGGCGCTTCCTTCGTCTCGGCGTTGTCGCTTGCCGACGCCTCGGAAGCCTTCTGCGAACCCGACTTTTTCGCGCCACCGGAGCGGCTCCGCGATGCCGCAGGCTTGGTGTCTTTGGTGGCGTCGGCGCTCGTTTTGGCGTCGTCAGCCACCGGAGGACCCGCAGGCGCGGTGGCCCGACGCGGCGCTCGCTTTGACTTGTCCGTCAATTGATCCGGAGACACCTGGGGTGCCTGGAAGACCACGGCGTTGGGGGAAAATGTGTTGTCCTCGCTCACAGCGGGTACCTCGTAGCCTCAAGCCGCCCACATCCGGCCCGGCGTCCTCGTCGGTCGTCACTCTCGGTGACGGAAGTCTGTATTCGTCGCGGCCGACCGCTTGTGCAAGGCGCCTGGCGAATGATCCGCCGGCTGCCATCGCATTTGCGTCAGTCGCGCGGTAGGCGCCCATGTGGAAGGCGCTGACCTGCGCCCATTGTGACACACGCCCGCCCGAAAAGCCCGGTCTGCCGCGTTTTCATTGCCGATTTTGGGTGCCCGGGTCACGAAGCACTAAGCCAGGACAACCCGGGACTTCTCACTAGGACCGCACGCCTGAGGTCATGGGTCAATTGGGACCTCAGTCCCGGTGCTCCTCATTTGGCCCCGGGGTAGGTTGACGGCACAACATGAAGGAGGCCGTGCCATGGAGGCGCTGGAACTTGCGCGCTGGCAGTTCGGTATCACCACCGTCTACCACTTCATCCTCGTTCCCCTCACCATTGGGCTATCGATCTTGGTGGCCATCATGCAGACCGCATGGGTGCGCACGGGCAATGAGAAATGGCTGCGTCTCACCAAGTTCTACGGCAAGTTGCTCCTCATCAACTTTGCTCTCGGTGTGGCGACTGGAATCGTGCAGGAATTCCAGTTCGGCATGAACTGGTCGGAGTACTCGCGGTACGTGGGCGACATCTTTGGCGCCCCACTCGCGATGGAAGCGCTCATCGCATTCTTCCTTGAATCGACGTTCCTGGGTCTATGGATCTTCGGTTGGGACCGCCTGCCCAAGAAGGTGCACCTCGCAACGGTGTGGGCCTTCGCAATCGGCTCAAACCTTTCCGCCTACTTCATCCTCGCCGCCAACTCTTGGATGCAGCACCCCGTTGGCACCGCCTACAACCCTGAAAAGGGTCGCGCTGAGATGGTGAGCATCTGGGAGGTGCTGACGAACTCGACAACGCTTGCTGCCTTCCCGCACGTCATCGCCTCCGCCTTCCTCGTCGCCGGGACGTTTGTGTCCGGCATCGCCGTGTACTGGATGGTGAAGAAGCACCGTGCGGGCGAGCCGAAGGACTCCGCCGACATGTCGCTCTACCGCACGGCTTCTCGCTTCGGCGCGGTGACGATGATCATTGCCGGCATCGCGATCATCGTCTCTGGCGATATTCAAGCCAAGCTCATGTTCGAGCAACAGCCGATGAAGATGGCCGCCGCTGAAGGCATCATGGAGACCGAGGACGGCGCCTCATTCTCTCTTCTCGCAATCGGGAACCTCGGTGGCAACGACCCAGGCTCCGTCCAGCACATCCTCGCGATTCCTGGCCTCACGTCATGGCTCGCCGAAGGCGACTTCAACGCGACCGTGTACGGGGTGAATGAACTGCAGCGCCAGTACGCCGGAGTCTCGGACGCTGAGAACCCAATCGTTCCGGCCGTTGACGGCTACGAGGTGGACGGGTCAACACGCCCCAACCTTGCCGTCACCTACTGGTCCTTCCGCCTCATGATCGGCCTTGCGGTCTTCTCCGCAGCCTTGGCGCTCACCGTGCTGTGGTTCACCCGCAAGGGCGGCACCGTCACACAGCCGTGGATGCGCAAGCTCGCACTGGTGTCCTTGCCGATGCCGTACCTGGCCGCCTCCTTTGGCTGGATCTTCACGGAAATGGGACGCCAACCCTTTGTGGTAGCGCCAAACCCGTCGTATGACGGCACGGACCCTGTCTATCTGCTCACGATGCATGGCGTATCGAAAGCGGCTGACACCTTTGAGGTCGCCACCTCAATGATCATCTTCACTGTCATCTATGCCGTGCTCGGCGTGTTCTGGTATCGCCTTATCGCGCGCTACACCCAAGAAGGCGCGCCGATTGTCGAAGAGCCAGTTGTCGCCACCGATAACGACGCCCCGCTCTCCTTCGCGTACTAGGACGGAAAGGACCGCCACATGGATCTCGCAACGTTCTGGTTCATCCTCATCGGAGTGCTCTGGACCGGCTACCTCGTTCTCGAAGGCTTTGACTTCGGCGTCGGCATGCTCATGCCTTTTGTTGGCAAGACCGCCAAAGGCCGTCGCCTCCTCCTCAACACCATCGGCCCTGTGTGGGACGGCAACGAGGTATGGCTGCTCACCGCGGGCGGAGCGACCTTTGCCGCATTCCCCGAGTGGTACGCGACGCTGTTCTCGGGTTTCTACCTGCCGCTGCTCCTCATCCTCATCGCGTTGATCGTGCGAGCCGTCGCTATCGAGTACCGCTCCAAGATCAACGATCAGAAGTGGCGTGACCGCTGGGACCTCGCCATCATCATCACGGCGTGGATTCCATCGATCCTGTGGGGCGTGGCCTTCGCCAACATCGTTCGCGGCGTGCCGATCGATGAGACCGGCACGTACACGGGCGGCTTCTTCAACTTGCTCAATCCCTTCGCTTTGGTGGGAGGCGCAGTCACACTCGCTCTCTTCCTCAGTCACGGCGCGATCTTCCTGTCGCTCAAGACGGGTGGAGATGTGCAACGGCGTGCTGCCCGTTGGGCTCGAGGTGCCTCCGTGGCGGCGCTCGGTGTTGGCGCGGTGTGGGCCCTGTGGTTGCAACTCGCGTACTCGAACAACACATGGACGTGGGGCGCGCTCGTGCTTGCGGCGCTCGGCCTCGCGGGCGCCGCTTTGTGCAGCTTCATCGAGCGCCACGGCTGGGCCTTTGTGGCCAACGCCCTCGCGATCGTGGGCGCAGTGACGCTGATCTTTGGTGCGATGTTCCCCAACGTCATGCCGTCCACCACCGATCCTGCCTACAGCCTCGTGGTCCATGGCGACACCGGGCTCGTTGCCGCCTCGTCCCACACCACTCTTGTTGTGATGACATGGGTAGCCGCGATCTTCACCCCCGTGGTGCTCGCGTACCAGGCGTGGACGTACTGGGTGTTCCGCCGTCGCCTCACCGAGGACCACATGCCGGAGCACAATGAACTGACGTTCACAAAGCAATCCGCATAGGGGCCCCATGAAACCCATCGACCCGCGCCTCATCGCGCGGATCGGTCCAGCCCGCCGTTACGTCATCGTGACGGCGGTGCTTGGTTTCCTCACCGCGGCCACCCTCTTGGTCCAGGCGCTGCTCGTTGCGCGAATGCTGGCACCGGTGCTGGCGCCCGCCCCTCTCGCTGGAGACGGACTCGCATACGTGGGCTCGCTTGTGCCGATCAGCACGCGCGCACTCGGCGTGGGGCTGCCGCTCCTTGCGGCGGTGATCGCGATGCGCGTGGCTCTCGTGTGGGTCCAGGAGCGGCTTGCGCACCGCGCGGGCACCAAGGTGATCTCGCATGTGCGTGAGGCCGTGGTTGAGCACGCAACCACGCTCGGGCCGCGGTGGATCGCCTCCGGCAAGGGTGCGGAGGTGGTGACAACTGTCACCCGCGGCCTCGACGGACTCCTTCCGTATTTTGTGCGTTACCTGCCCCAACTCATCCTCGCGTGCACGGTCACACCGCTCATGCTGCTCGTGGTGCTCGGCGTCGATTGGTTGTCGGCGCTCATCGTGGTTCTCACATTGCCGCTTGTGCCGATTTTCATGGTGCTCGTCGGCCTCCTCACCTCCGCGCGCTCGGCGGCCCACATGGAAGCGATGGAGCGGCTTGGCGCGCGAGTGCTCGACCTCATCGCCGGCGTGCCGACGCTGCGCGCACTTGGTCGCGAGCGCGGGCCGGTGGCACGGGTGCGGGAACTCGGTGATGCGGCACGGAAGGCGACGATGGGGTCGCTTCGCATCGCGTTCTTGTCGGGCCTCGTTCTCGAACTCCTCACCACGCTGTCAGTCGCGATCGTTGCCGTCACTCTCGGCTTCCGTCTCATCGATGGTCATGTCTCGATCGAGACCGCACTCGCAGTGCTGATCCTCGCCCCGGAGATTTACCTCCCCTTGCGCAATGTCGGCACGCATTTCCACGCGTCTGCAGATGGCCTGGCGGCCGCTGACGGCGCGTTCGCGGTGCTCGCCATGCCTGCGGTGGGGACCGGGACACCCGGAGGTGAGCGCCCTGATCTGTCCGGTGCGGCGTTGCGCTGTGAGGGCGTGTCCATTGCGACGCCGGACGGCACCAGGCATGCACCGAGCGGACTGAGTTTCGAGGCGCGCCCGGGTGAGCTCACGGTGCTCCAGGGGCCCAATGGAGACGGGAAGTCAACGGCGCTGCTCGCGCTGGGCGGGCTGATCGCGGTGGATGAGGGCGCCGTCATAGCGCACACTCGCGCGGGCGATGTGGCAATGGAGGTTGCCGACGCCGGCGCGTGGATCGGGCACGTTGCGTGGGTTCCGCAGCGTCCCGAGCTGGGTCCGGCCGGTCGCACCCTCAGCTTGGGTCAACGCCAGCTCGTCGCCTACGAGCGGGCCCTGACGTCCGGGCGTCCCGTCATGTTGTTCGATGAGCCAACCGCTCACCTTGACGGGGAGGCCCGTGAGGCGCTCATCGGCCGCATCGTCGCCGCCGCACAACAAGGCGCCACCGTGGTGGCTGCCACTCACGATCCTCTGCTCATCGCGGCGGCACACCGCTGCGTCGAGGTGACGGCAGCTCCCGTCCAGGAGGTCTCCCCTTGAGCGCCTCCCGCACACCACAACGCACGCCCGTTCCGGTGCGCGCACTCCTGCGCGATGCGGACGTGACGCCGGCACGCATCATCGGCTCGATTGTGTGGGGCACTTTCGCGCTCGGGTCTGCGGTGGGCTTGGCGGCGGTGGCCGCGTGGATGATCGCGCGCGCCGCCCAGATGCCCTCCCCTGCCGACCTTGCGGTGGCTTCGGTTGCTGTGCGCTTCTTTGGCATCGGCCGTGGGCTGTTCCGTTATCTCGAGCGCCTCGTGAGTCACGAGACCGCCCTGCGCGGAGTTGTCTCACTCCGCACGCGCACGTATGAGCGGGTGGCGGCGACGGGTGCGGAACGTGTGCTGTCTCTCAAGCGCGGAGACGTGGTGGCGCGCATCGGCGGCGATATCGACGCGATGGGTGACGCGGTGGTGCGCTCACTCGTGCCGCTTGGTGTCGCAAGCACGGTGAGCCTCGCTGCCATCATCATCACGGCGTGCCTGTTGCCCTGGGCAGGGCTCGCACTTGCTGTGTGCCTCGTCATGGCCGTTGTGCTCTCAGGACTCGGCACGTGGCGTTCGACTCGTGCAGCAGCCGAACACGGCACAGAAGCGGCCGCCCGCGTCTCGACGGCCACTCTCGAAGCGATCGACGGCGCGGTTGAGCATCGGTTGTGGGGCACCGCTGCGGAGGCAACCGAAGAGCTGCGCGCCGCGAATCGTGACGCCGAGGCGGCCGCAGAGCATGCGGCACGTCCCTCCGCATGGGCGGCGGCCGCATTACAGGCCGCTCAGGGCCTTGCACTGTTCGCCGCTCTTGCCCTTGCAGTGATCGCGGCGCGCGATCACGGCCTCAGCCCCACGAGTGCCGCCGTCATTGCCCTCCTCCCGCTCAGCGCCTTCGAAGCCGTCTCAGCCGTGCCTGGCGCAACAATGCAGGCATTCCGTTCGGCTGCCGCGGCACGACGAGTGCTCGCCACATCCGAAGGCGGCGAAGTCGCCACCCGCGCCGCAAGCCCAACTGCAGATGCCGCATTCCCCACTGCAGGTGACGATGCCGCTCCCCCGGCCCCAGCGTCGGCCGTGTTGCGTCTCGACGGCCTCCAGGCGGCCTGGCCAGGAATGGTGCCTACTGTTCCGGTTACCGCAACGCTTGAATCTGGTGGAGCGCTGGGCATTGTGGGCCGCTCGGGGATTGGCAAGACGACGCTGCTGCTCACCATTGCTGGAGCGTTGCCGCCTGCGGCAGGTTCCGTCACCTTCGGGGGTGAGCCGGTCGGTGTGCACACCTTGGGCACCAACGTTGCGGTCACGCCTGAGGACGCGCACATCTTTGGCACATCGGTGCTCGAAAACCTCCGGGTCGCACGCGGAGACGTGACGGAGGGTCAAGCGAACGAGGCTCTCGACGCAGTGGGCCTTGGGCAGTGGATTCGCTCCCAGCCAGAAGGCCTCAATACCGAACTTGGCTCGGGCGGTCTCACCGTCTCGGGTGGTGAGAGACGCCGGTTGTTGCTGGCGCGCGCGCTTGTGTGCCCGGCACCCGTCCATCTCATCGACGAGCCAGCAGAGCACCTAGACGCGGACGGAATCGACGCCCTCCGTGCGGCGCTCACAGCAATGCAGGCCCGTGGAACAAGTGTCATTGTGGTGACACATGACCTTGGAATCCTCGATGTTGTGCAGGAGGTGATTAGTCTCGATGCCACACCGTCCCCTCGGTAAGGAGCATCTGCCCATGTCGGACAAGGTCACTGAGGCGATCCTGTCGCTGAATCGCCAGCTTGATCTGCCGTCAGTGCTCAACAAGATGCTCGAGGCTGCCCAAGAAGTGACAGGGGCTCCCCTCGCTGCGATCAATGTTCTCGACGAAGAAGGCACGTCCGTCGAGTTCCACTACCTCGGCATGGACGAGTCCGTGATGGCGACGATTGGACGTGCACCGAACGCCATGGGCACCCTTGGCCAAATTCCCATTGAGGGTGCACTCGTCATTGACGAACTGACCGAGCACCCAGCGTTCGTCGGCTTGCCAAAGGGACACCCTCCGATGGGCTCGTTCCTCGGGTGCTCATTGCGCGCACGCGGTTCGGTGTTCGGCAACCTCTACCTTGCGTCAAAGGAAGGCGGTTTCACCGAGCTCGACGTTGCGGCTGTCTCCGCTCTGGCGTCCGCGGCATCCGTGGCAATCGACAATGCTCAGTTGTTCGAGGAGTCCATCGAGCGTGAGAACTGGCTTGCCGCCTCGCAGGCGATCACGATGGCTTTTCTCGCCAACCCCGGTGACGAGGCGGTCATCGCCCGGATCGTTGCATCGGCGCGCGAGTTGTCCGACGCTGCGGCCGCCGCGCTTGTGCTGCCGGGCATGGACGACGAGTGGATCATGGAGTTCACCGATGGCGTCAACGCCGACGCCCTACTCGGGCTTGCGTTGCCTGAGGACGGCTTTGCGATGTCCGTCATCCGTTCCGGCATGGGCACCATCGCGGATCAACCCCCCGGGCCAACGATCCTGGAACCTGTCAAAGATTTTGGCCCGACGCTGTACGCGCCTTTGCTTGCCGGCGCCCGCACTCTCGGCTTGCTCATGCTGTGGCGGCGCAAGCAGCAAGCGACGTTTGACGAGCATGATCTTGCAACAGCTCAACGTTTCTCGAACCAGGCTGCGCTTGGCCTCCAGTTCGCCGAGTTGGCCCACGTGCGCAATGTGTCGACATTGCTCGAAGAGCGCGAGCGCATCGCAGATGACCTCCACGACTTCGTGTCACAGGAGCTCTTTGCCACTGCGATGCAGATCGAGTCGATCTCAAACGAGGCGCCTCCCGAAGTGCGCGAGCGTCTCATGTCCACGCTTGAGCATGTGAAACGCGCTCAACGCGAGGTGCGGGGCGTCATGGGGCAATTGCAGGGCGAACGGACGTCGGAACCGCTCGGTGAGCGGGTGCGCCGCGAACTCGTCCTCGCACAGGATTCGCTCGGGTTTGTTCCGTCTCTCACCGTCAATGACTGGGCCGCTGCGTCCGAGGCCGTCGAGACAGACCCCACGTTGTCTGACGACATCATTGCCGTGCTGCGCGAATCGCTGTCGAACACCGCTCGCCACGCGAACGCGACGAGTGCCGCGGTGTCGATCTACATCCGAGATGGGCGCCTTGCGCTCAGTATTGAGGACGACGGCATCGGCCCACCTCCCGAGATGTCACGGTACTCAGGCACGTCGAACCTCGCGAACCGCGCTTTGCGGCGCCGTGGTTCCTTCAAGCTTGAGCCGTGCAACCCCGAGGCCACACCGCCTGGCACCCGTGCCGTGTGGAACGTCGCCGTGGGTGCCCAGCAGTAGGTGAGCGTTAGCCGCGGAACGAAGAGGCGTGCCGGCGTGTAGCCCACGCCACTACTTGCGTACGGCGCTGAAGACCCATCTTGGACAGCACGCTCGTCACGTGGTTCTTCACGGTCTTCTCAGCAATGCCGAGCTCATCGCCGATCTCGCGGTTCGCAAGGCCCTGGCCCACCAACTCGACCACGCGTCGCTCCATCGGCGTGAGCCTGCTGAGCACCTCATCGTCACGGACCCGGATGTGCTGGCCGTGCTCCTTGCCGGAGGCCGCCAAACGAACCGCCTCGACCACCTGCTGCGAGCCAGCGGTCTTGGGCAGGAACATGTCGGCGCCTGCGGTGCGGGCTGCGGATCGCGCCTCGTCGTCGTCGTAGGACGTGAGGACAACGATGTGAGAGTCGGGCAACGTGCGGCGCACGTGTGCGATCAACTCAAGACCGGTGCCATCCGGCAAACGCAGATCCGAAAGCACCACATCGGGACGTACCGCGTCAGCACGACGGACGGCTTGTGCGACAGTCCCGGCCTCGGCGACGACTTCGATGCCGTCAGCGCGGTCGAGGATGTCACAGATGCCTCGGCGTACTACCTCGTGGTCATCCAGCACTAGAACCCTGACATTGCTCATGTCCCTAAGGCTAGCCGCGGGTCCTGGGCCCGCGCGGGGCGAAGGTCCCGGGTCCCGCCTCTTTGTGTGCGGGTTCGGCCCTGAACTCGTGCTCAACGTCCGTGGGCCACACGTCCGGGAGTCCTAGTCCCGGGTCACGAACGGGCGATAGGCCCTTTGGCAGCGGTGGCACCAGTGCGTGGACCGACCGCCGACGGTGGCGCGGCTTATTGCGACGCCGCAGCGTGCGCATGGCTCACCTGCGCGGCCATACGCATCGAGGCTGCGCGAGAAGTAGCCCGACTCTCCATTGACGTTGACGTAGAGCGCGTCAAAGCTCGTCCCGCCCTGAGCGAGCGCGGCTGTCATGACGGCTTGCGCTTGTTCTACGAGTTCACGTGCGGACGCGGCGCTCAGTGTGCGTGCCGGGCGCTGAGGGTGGATTCGGGCGCGCCACAGCGCCTCGTCGGCGTAGATGTTTCCCACGCCGCTGATGACGGTCTGATCGAGCAGCACCTGCTTGATGCCCCGGGTCCCCGAACGCAAACGCCGTGTCGCGGCTCCGAGATCAAGATGAGGGTCAAGGGCGTCTCGCCCGATGTGCGTCACCGAGACGGGCACCATGGGGCGCTCCGTCCCTTCCCCACCGGGGAGGCCATCGGCGGCGGGCGCGAGGGGCTCCGCATGGAGGTAACCAAAGGTGCGCTGGTCAAGAAAGTCGAGCGTGAGACGCTGACCCCCACGCTCAAGCTTGAAGCGCGCCCTGCAGTGCGTATGGGCGTCGGGCGGCTCCGCCTCGAAGACGCGGAACTGGCCCGACATACCGAGGTGCGCGGAGAGCGAGAAGTCATCTGCGGCGTCGTCGCCCACAAGCGGCATCCACAAGAACTTGCCCCGGCGCGCCACCTCGTCGATACGGCCGCCGATGACAGCGTCGGCGAATTCGCGGGGGCCGCCGGGCGTGAGCCGGACGCAGGATTCACGGCGTATCTCAACATCGGTGATGGTCGCGCCGCGGACGAGGGCTTCAAGACCCGAGCGGACAACCTCGACTTCAGGAAGCTCAGGCATTGGCAGTCAGCGACGCGTGGGCCTGCTGAGCGGCTTCCTGTTCGGCGATCTTCTTTGCTGAGCCGACGCCGGTACCACGAGCCTGCCCGGCGATCAGCACGGTGGCGGTAAAGGTGCGGGCATGGTCAGGGCCTTCGCCCACCACGTCATACACGGGTGCTGGCAGTCCGTGTGCGGCGCACGCCTCTTGCAGGGCGGTCTTCCAGTCGAGCGCATCGCCAGCGGTGGCGGCGCGCGCCAGGGATGGGCCGACGAGTGTGAGGATCACGCTTCGGGCCACGTCGATGCCGTGGCTGAGGTAGATCGCCCCAAAGAGAGCCTCGAGGCTGTCGCACAGGATCGAGTCCTTGTCGGCGCCGCCCGTCGCTTGTTCGCCTTTTCCTAGCAACACAAACGCGCCCAGACCAAGGTCGCGAGCGACGATGGCGAGGGCGCGTTGAGATACGCATGAGGCGCGCATCTTGGCGAGCGCCCCTTCGGGAAGTTCGGGGTGCTCGCGGTACAGCATGTCGGTGACAACGATGCCGAGGACGGCGTCACCGAGAAACTCGAGACGCTCGTTTGTGGGAAGGCCACCGTTTTCGTACGCGAAAGAGCGGTGCGTCAGCGACAGCACCAGCAACTCGGGGTCAATCGCGACGCCGAGCCGTCGTGTGAGGACGGTGGCGGCGTCGTGACCCTGAGCGCTCACGGAAGACGACGAGGCTGGTTAGCCCTCGTGCTCGGTGCGCACAGCCTCGGCGTACTCGCGGCCGTTGTAGGCACCGCACGACGGGCATGCAGCGTGCGATAGGCGCTGGGCCTTGCAACGCGGGCACGTCGTCAGGTCGGCAGCAGTCGTCTTCCACTGCGAACGACGCGAGCGGGTGTTGCTGCGCGACATCTTGCGCTTGGGAACAGCCACGGCTAACTCTCTTCCTTGTTTGACAGCCCGAGGCTGTCTTTCACGTTCTCTAGAGACGACCAACGAGGGTCGAGTATCTCATGTGCGTGGCCCGGATCGTCCACGAGCCGCGCACCACACTTGTCGCACAGCCCCGGGCAGTCCGGTTCGCACAATGGGATGAACGGCAGGCTGGTGACCACCGCATCCCGTACGACCTCCGTGAGGTCGATGCTCTCGCCGTCGAACTCGTAGACGTCGTCCGTCTCGTCATCTTCGCCGTGCGAGGCGTCCGGATAGAGGAACAGGCCCTGTACCGGAACGTCCACGTCGATGACGACGGGCTCCAAACAGCGACTGCACTCCCCTTCCGCCTGCGCGGTGAAGGTGCCACTGACCCAGATCCCGTCAGTCACCACCTCCGCCTGCACGTGCAGGGCGGCTGGGGCTCCCTCAGGGACCGCGATCACGTCTGTGCCGAGCGATTCGGGGAGCGCCAGATCACTGGAGTACTCGCGACGAGTACCCGGCCGGCGCACCAGATCCCGCACGTGAAGGCGGAAAGGTGATTCGGCACCGGGAGTGTGTTTCACACGCTCCTCCATGTCCTTGCGGTCCTCGGGACCTCGGCCCGGTCGAGACCGATGGGCCAGCGAACGATTCTACGGGATGGGCGGGCCAGAACTCAACCGAGCGTCGGCGTCGGCATGTTCCCGCTCATGCTTTGTCGCGCAAGGCGGCCAGAAGAGCCTGTTCCACACCCGGGGGCACATATGCGTGGATGTCGCCGCCGTGGCGTGCCACGTCGCGCACGAGGGAGGAGGCCACATGGGCCAAAGCAGAGTCCCCCGTGATGAAGACGGTCTCGATTCCTGAGATTGAGCGGTTCATGAGGGCCATCGGACGCTCGAGGTCGTAGTCAGCACCGCCACGCAGTCCCTTGACGATCGCGACCGCACCGAGCGACTCGCAGAAATCAGCGAGCAGACCGTTCGCTTCCATCACCTCGACGCCGTCCACGTGCGCCATTGCGCTCTTCGCCAGTTCCACTCGCTGGTCAACGGTGAGGAGAGGCGACTTCGCTGAGTTGTGGGCCACGGCGATGACAACGTGATCAAAGAGTTGCCGTGCGCGGACCGTGATGTCGACATGCCCCAAGGTGAAGGGGTCAAAGGTGCCAGGGAAGACGACGGTGGCCATACGTGGCAACCTAGCGCACCCGTTCCGCGAAGTGCACGGTCGTTTCGCCATACACCTTTGTTTGGACGAGTTGAAGACCAGCGGGCCATTCGGGTGTCCGCTTGCGTGAGGAGACTTCAAGCACCAAAGGTGCATGAGGTGCAAGGCGCGGCACCACCCCCGCCACCACAGCGGCGAGGTCGCCGTCACCGATGTCATAAGGCGGATCGAGGAACACGAGGTCCCACATCTGCTGCGTCCGGTCAAGGAAGGGCTGGACGCGTTCGCGCACCACCGACGTGCGCGTGCCCACGCCGAGCTCGCGCACATTCGCCTCAATGACACGCACGGCAGAAGTCGCGGACTCAACGAAGGTCGCGTGTGCCGATCCACGGCTCAGCGCTTCCAGCCCGAGCGCGCCTGATCCCGCGAAGAGATCTGCGACACGGGCGCCGCGAAGGGAATCTGCATGATCGAGGCGAGAAAAGATCGCTTCGCGCACCCGGTCTGACGTGGGCCGCGTTCCCGCCTTCGGCACAGTAAGGGTGCGCCCTCCGAACTCTCCCGCGATGATGCGCGTCATGGGGATCAGCGTAGATGCTCACCTGTGGTGCTCCTCAGACGAGGACGCGGCGCTGCCAATCCATGGCGTCGGCCTGTTGCGGGCGGCCGAGCAGGTACCCCTGCCCAAAAGTGCAACCCAGTTCGGTCACCGCGCGCAATTGCTCTTCGGTTTCGATCCCCTCAGCAATCGTCTCCGCCCCCACCGCCGTGGCGAGTTGGACAACAGCCGCGATGAGGGACCGGGATGTGGCGTCGATGTCTGACGTCGCGATGAAGGATCGATCGATCTTGATGACGTCAATGGGGAATTCTGCCAAGTAGGTGAGGGACGAGTACCCCGTGCCAAAGTCATCGAGGGCGACGGTCACACCAAGTGCGTGGGCGCGCTCCAGTACATGGCGAGCCCGCTCGGGGTTGGCGACAAGGACGGTCTCGGTCACCTCAATGCACCATCGAAAGTGACGGCCCGGTTCGGAGCGCACCATGTTTGAGAGGCAATCAATAAAGGTCTCGCTCCCCAGTTCAACGGCGGACACATTGACGTTGATGAGAAAGCGTTCCCGGCCTTGCTTGGCCCATGTGCCGCCTTGTTCGGCGACCTGACGCATCACCTCTTTGCCAAGTGCATGAATTGTCCCTGAACGTTCGGCGGCCGGAATGAACGTCGCGGGAGAGCGCATCGATGGCGCCGCGCCTTCCCACCGGCAGAGCGCCTCCGCGCCAATGACTTCTCCGTCGTGAAGCGCGACGACGGGTTGGAAGTGCACCGAGATCCCACCGTGACGAACAGCAGTTCGCAAAGAGTGCGACATCCACAGGTCACGAAGCATGATGTCGAGTGGCCGGGGTTGTTCACGCGCGAACCATGCCGCGGCAACGCCCACGAGGACGAACAAGACGAGTCGCACACCCCACGACGAGAGTTGCTGTACGCCGCCCGTCGCACTGACCGGCACAAGCAAGCCAGCCATCAATCCGGCTACGGTGCCGGCGAGCGTCGCGCCACGAAAGCCGTATTCCACCGCGACGTACAGCACCGGGATGTAATACAGGTGCATCCACGTGTTCGGTGCACCGCCGGTCACGATCACGAGCGCGGTGATACCGATGAAGGAGAGGCCAACGATGAGCCAGTTGAGCCAGTGCCGCCATGACGACGGCGCAAAGGACGTGGTTCGCACCCGCATTGGCGGCGCGTGACGCCACCGGGGCGCGCTGCCGGCCTGAGCCGGGTCCCTACTGGCGTCTGCCATATGCGCGCAACCTTCCGGGTCGTCAGTGCGCGTCCCCACCCCGAGGCGCAAGGTCGCGCTTGGGGTTCTCATCGGCGAGAACCGGCGGGAAGTAAAGGGCGGAATCGCTATGTATCGGACGATGCTGGTAACACGAGCATGAAACGACGAGGCTGGTCTCCGAGTGCAATAGAAAGGCTCGCCCCCCACGCCTGCGGGCCCGCCTGCGCGTCATTGACCGCCGGTTAACGGCTTCATTGCTGCAACGCGGCGCCAGATTTCGCTTGCGACATGCTCTTCAACCAAACCTGTCCACCGGTTCACGATGAGCGCGAGATTGCTCAGAATGACGTAATCTACGTCGCCATCGACGAGGTACTCCCGCGCCCCCCACTCCACAAGGAAACCATCCTCGTCCTCCCACACGTGACCGACATAGAGCGTGCCCTCGGTTTCGCCCCACCTTTTGGTGAGGAACTCCGACACGATCGCTCTTGCGCCTTCGGCATTGATCTCGTCAATCATGTGTCCATCCTTAGTCGGCGGCGTTTCCGCCCCGGGGCGCGCACCTGCACGACGAGCGGCAACCGCGCTGTAAGGTCGGCGCTATCTCGCGCCTCCAACTCCTCACACAAAGTCATCATCGACTTTGCTGGATCTCACGCTAATGCTGATGTCGGACACGCGGTCGAGCAGCATGTGCGGGTGGATCCGTTGGCCGAGTGAGCCTACGCTCGCTCGAGATAGTCCTCGCGCTCCCCCAGCCAGTCCTCGATCGCTGCGGCCAGGGCAGGAGCGGTCGCCAGCGTCGGATCCGCGTCGACAAGCTGCTGCGCCACATCCCGGGCCTTCGCGATGAGCCCCGCATCCTTCACGACGCGCAAGAGGCGCAACGAGTTGCGTCCTCCCGATTGCGCCGCACCCAGCACATCACCTTCTCGCCGCAGTTCAAGATCGGCTTCCGCGAGTGCAAAGCCATCCGTGGTGGCTGCCACCGCATCGAGCCGCTCCCGCGAGAGCGTCCCCTCCTCCGAATGCGTCACCAACAGGCACAGCCCGGGCACGCTCCCCCTGCCCACGCGGCCGCGCAGTTGATGGAGCTGCGAGATCCCAAAGTGCTCCGCGTCCAGCACCACCATGACGGACGCCTCGGGCACGTCGACACCCACCTCGATGACAGTGGTCGAGACAAGCACCGGTGTGCGGCCAGCCGCGAAGGCACTCATGACCGCGTCCTTCTCGTCAGCGCTCAGCCTTCCGTGCATCACGCCCACGTTGACGCCGCCGAGGATTGGCAGCGCGCGCAGCCTTTCCGCCACATCGAGAACAGCCTCAAGCGGGCGCCGTGTCGGTGAGGCCGCACCCCCGCTCCTGTCGATGTCGACGAGCAAGCTGTCCCCAGCGTCGGCGTCGGAAGTGTCCAAATCCTCAGCAGCGTCGTCCTCACGAACGTCAGCTTCGATGCGCGGACACACCACGTATACGCGCCTGCCGTTGTCCACCTCCTCGCGCACGCGCGCCCACGTGCGCGCCATCCACGCGGCGTTGTCCGCAGGCACCACGTGGGTGGTCGTGTCGACTCGCCCAGAGGGCTTCTCGGTGAGCTGGGACGTCTCGAGATCGCCGAACACCGTCATCGCGACAGTGCGAGGAATGGGCGTGGCCGTCATGACGAGGGTGTGCGGCACACGTTCGCCGCGCGTCCGCAATGCATCGCGCTGCTCGACGCCAAAACGGTGTTGCTCGTCCACCACAACGAGTCCGAGGTCCGCAAACTGAACCGTCTCGCTCAGCAGCGCGTGGGTGCCAACGATGATCCCGGCGGTTCCCGACGCCGCCTCGGCGAGCGCCTGACGCCGGGCCGCAGTGCCTTGAGAACCGGTGAGGAGAGTCACACGGGTCGCGGTGTCCGCGCCGCCAAGCATGCCTCCCTCCGCGAGCGGGCCAAGCAATGCGCGGACGGTGCGCTCATGTTGCGCGGCAAGCACCTCGGTGGGTGCGAGCAGCGCCGCCTGACCGCCCGAGTCCACCACCCGCAGCATCGCTCGCAATGCGACAACGGTCTTGCCCGCACCCACGTCACCTTGAAGGAGGCGCAACATCGGCGTCGGCCGCGCGATGTCGGTGAAAATCTCATCGCACACCGCCATCTGCCCATCGGTGAGCGCAAACGGCAAGCGGGCATCGAATGCGTCAAGCAGGCCGCCCTCGGTCCCCATGCGAGGCGTTGCCGCGTGCGCCTCGCGATCGGCCTTTCTCCGTGCGAGAGCCGTCTGCAAGACAAGCGCCTCTTCAAAACGCAAACGCTCTTTGGCCGCGCGCGCCGCATCCTCGTCCGCAGGCACATGGACGTCGCGAAGCGCCTCAAGCAGTGTTCCCAGGCCGTGCGCCTCTCTGACCGACGCGGGGATGGGGTCCGGCACGTCGTCCTCACGCAACGGGTCGAGCACGGTGCGGACCGCTTTGGCGATGCGCCACGTAGGGGCCGACGCTGCAGCTGGGTAGATCGGGATGGGCCGGGACGCCTCAAGGACGGCCTCGTCAGCGTCGGCCGCATCGAGACCCACGATGAGGTAATCGGGATGAACTAACTGACGCCGTCCCCGGTAGTCCCCGACGGTGCCGGTAAAGAGGCCAGTGCGCCCGGGCCGCAATTTGTCTTCATGCGTGCGCAGCACGCCGGGGCGCTTGGCGAAGAACGTGAGCTGAAGCGTGTCGCGCCCGTCCGTGACAATCGCCTCAAGCATTGCACCGCCCCGGGACCGCATCTGCCTCACCGTTGCCGAGCGCACCTCGGCCATGACGGTCACGTGCTCGCCCGTGCGCAGACCCGAGATGTCCGTCAGCTCCCCCGGCTTGCCGTAGCGGCGCGGGTAGTGGCGCAGGAGGTCGTGCGCGGTGTGCAGGCCAAGCTTCTCGAGCGCGTTTGCCGTGCGTGTGCCCAGCAGGCGCGTGAGCGGCTGGCCGAGCACCTCAGTCATGACTCCTCGACACCTATGAGAATCCCGGGTGAGACATGGCCCCCGCGATACACAACGACGTCCGCAGCCGGGCACACCGCCGCGGCAGAAAGGCGGACGGCATCGACAACCGCTTCCGGAACGCCATTGGCGAGCACGAGCGTGATGACGTCAACGTTGGGTGTGAGAAGGCGGTCCACATCATCGTCGAGAGAGTCGGGGCTGGACGAGGCCGTGCGGCATCCAGCGACGGCCTCGTGCATGAGTGCCACGAGGTCCTCACCCGGCGTTGCCATCGAACCCGCCGCAACGGCGGCGATGACCTGTGCCTCATGATCGCTTGGCAACACTGAGATTCCCGCGCGCGGCTTGCGTGCAGCGAGGTCCTCAGCCGCCGTGCGAAGTGGGCCGTTCCCTGCCGCAATGACCACGCGGGAACTAGTTGCGTCGCGCACAGCACGGCGCAGTTCCCGACGCTTCAACTGATGGGGGTCCGGGACCACGAGCACGATTGCGCCTGCGTCTGCGAGGGGCGCGGCAAGGCCGGGGCACGAGGTGAGCGCAACAAGGCCCGTGTCGGTATGAGTGCTCGGGGTGTGCGGGCGCGTGGGGTGCTTGCCATGGTCCACTTGGTGCCCCACGCCGAGCGCGCTGACGACAATCTGGTGAGCCTTCACGCGGATGCCAACCTCGACCGCAGCATCGGGATCATCCGTATGGACGTGTGCCTGGACAAGGCCCTGTGCACCGGTCACCGCGACTGAATCCCCCAGGGCGACCAGATCATCGCGAACCCTGTCAATGTCGCCACCGGCGGTCTCCGCCTGGCGCACCACAAACATCACCTCATATGCGCCGCCCTGCGGCGCATCGGCATGCGCTGCCTGGACGACGGCGACGCCTTGAGTTGACGGCGCGAGCTCCCACACGACGTCATCGAGGTGATCGAGGGCGCTCGGCCCACCCAGCGTCTCCGCGAGCATCTCCAACTGGAGGAGCAAGCCCGCAGCCCCAGCGTCGACGACCCGCGCCGCTTTGGCCGCAGGCAACTCGTTCGTCGTAGCCCTCAGCGCGGCACGGCCGGCGACAACAGCTGCCAGGGCCACTTCTGCGCGGCCTTCCTTGCGATCAGCCGCCTCGCTCGCACCCTCAGCCGCCGCCTTTGCCACGGTGAGGATGGTCCCCGCCACCGGGTCGCCCACGGCCCTGTAGGCAGCGTCGGCCGCTTCCTTCATGGCGCGCGCAATGGCGGTGGGACCCGCCTCCGCGAGGCCACCTTCCGCGTCCACGCGGGACAAGAAAGCGCTGAGGTACTGGGAGATGATGACGCCCGAATTACCCCGTGCCCCCAAGAGCGCGCCGCGAGCGAAAGCCGCCACCACCTCGCGGTGCGTCGCGGTGATTGGCAGCTTTGCGACCGCCCTGTTGCCCTCCTGCAAGGTGAGATACATGTTGGTGCCGGTATCAGCGTCGGGCACGGGGAACACGTTGATCGCGTCGAGGCGCTCTCGAGCTCGCTTGACCGCGTGCGCGCCGGCCGCCAGCCATCGGCGTAGCTCGTGCGGCTCAGCGGGCGTCATCATTCTCCAGAGGTCAGCGTGCGTGCGCGGGACAGCCTAGTTGGCAATGCGGCTTCTGTTCAGATACCCTAATGCGGTTGCCCGGACGCGGGCAGGACCGTGGCGCGACCCAATCAGGGACACCGCGCGAATACTTTGAGGAGATACATCGTGGCTGCCAACTGCGACGTCTGCGGCAAGGGCCCGTCCTTCGGGCACTCCATTTCGCACTCGCACCGCCTGAACAAGCGCCGCTGGAACCCAAACATCCAGCGTGTTCGCGCCGTTGTCGCGGGCACCCCCAAGCGCCTGAACGTGTGCACCTCGTGCCTCAAGGCCGGCAAGGTGACCCGCAGGGCATAAGTGCCTCTACGCGTACAACGGGCGTTCTCCATTGCGGAGGGCGCCCGTTTTTGCGTTGCCCTCCTGCCCAGCGTCGTCCCGCCCACCTCCTCCCCCCCCGCGCTCCCCCGCGCCCTTTCCGTCACTCCCCGTCGCGCCAGCACCCCAAAACAGCGGCGCCGCTGGCCGATCACACGGGGATGCGCCCGGCCAACCCCAAAAATTGGTGCTCCCGCGACGCGGAGCGAGCACGGGAGCGCCAGGCGTGGGCAGCGCACCAGCGACGCCGGTGCCGCGCTCCACAGGCCGCGGCGTCGCGCCAGCACCCCAAAACACCGGCGCCGCTGGCCGATCACACGGGGATACGCCCGGCCAACCCCAAAAATTGGTGCTCCCGCGACGCGAGGGGCGACTCGGGGCAGCAACGAAGACGACGCTGGGAAGGGGCGAAGCGGGGCGTGAGTGACCCGCTGGGGGTGGGAGCAGGGGCGAGCCGGTGTGTGAGTGTCCCGCTGGGGTGGGGTTAGGCCCCGAAGTGGTCCCAGCCCAGCTCGCGAGGGATTTCACCGTCCACGCGGACGCCCTGGAACGCGTCGGTGACCCGCCCCACCACGGTCCACCCTTGCGGCACGGACTCGGCACGAGTAAAGGTCGCGAGGAGATGGTGGTCCTCTCCCCCGGTGAGCGCCCAGCGCATCGCGTCAGCACCCAAATGAGCAGCCGCCTCAGCAGCCGCATCGTGCACCGGCATCAGCGATGACTCGATCGCAAGACCAACCTCAGATGCACGCGCAATTCGGGATGCATCGCGCAAAAGACCATCCGAGATGTCCATCATCGCGGTCGCGCCACGCAGCGCGGCTTCGAGTCCAGCACCGATGCGCGGTCGCGGCCTGCGGAACAGCTCGACGGCAGCCAAAGCCTCACCGGCCCCCGACATCAGCAGCGCATAACCAGCGGCTGCCGCCCCAAGCGCCCCGGAAACGGCGACGACATCCCCCACACCAGCGTCGGCGCGCGTCACCGGCTCAATGCCGTGCGACTCCCCAATCGCCGTCACCGATATCGAGATCTCACGGGCGCCCGACAGGTCACCGCCCACCACACCCACGCCATGAGGCGAGCAGGCGTCACGCAGGCCATCCGCCAGGTCGAGCACCCAGTCGACGTCGAGGTCCCCCGGCGCAGCCAGCGTGATCTGCAGCGCGATGGGCACGGCGCCCATCGCGTCGATGTCGGCGAGGTTCTGCACCGCCGCGCGCCAGCCGACGTCCGCACCGCTCGACCAATCGCGTCGGAAGTGCCGGCCCTCGATGAGGACGTCCGACGACACGACGAGGTCCCCGTCAACGGCCAGCACAGCGGCGTCGTCACCGGGTCCGAGGAGCGTCGAATCAGAGGTGGGAAGGCGAGGCGCAAAGAGCGCTATGAGGGCGTCCTCGCCGATCTCGCCGATGGTGGTCACGCAGGCAAGACTAAGCGCATCCCCAGGTCAGGACAGCCTTAGGGTGGTGTCATGCCTCGATCCACCTGGGTGCGCCGCGTGCGCATCACGGCAATTGCCGCAGCGGGCGCGGCCGTGCTGACTGCGTGTTCCTCGCCGCTCGTGGTGGATCCGGCGCCCTACGCTGGCGACCCGCGTTGCGCGGAGATCATGCTGGGAGTGCCCGACGTTGTGGGCGGCCTCGCGATGCGGCCCACCTCATCTCAGGCCACCACGGCATATGGCGACACTGCGCCGATCGTCGTGCGCTGCGGCGTGGAGCCGCCTGGGCCGTCAACCGACCGGTGCGACGTGATCGACGTGGACGGCATCGCGCAAGGCTGGCTGATCAGCGAAGAGGAAGACGCCTGGCGGGCCGTTTCCTTTGGCCGCACTCCCGCTCTCGAGGTCCAGATCCCCAAAATACGCGCCGATCAAGCCGTCGGTGAGTTGCTCGGCTACTTCAACGCCTCTGCCGTGCGGGCTGACGTCAACGGGCTCGAGTGCCGCTAGCGAAGACCGAGGGGGCGAGCCAGCGCCGCCTCAAGCAGTTCCTCGATGAGCTCGGGGTATGACAGCCCGCCTGATGCCCACATGCGCGGGTACATCGACGTGGGCGTGAACCCCGGCATGGTGTTGATCTCATTGACCGTCACCGTGCCGTCCGCCCCATAAAACACGTCGACACGCGCAATACCTTCGGCCGAGATCGCGGCAAAAGCACGCTTGGCAATCTCCTGAATCCGCGCCGCGTCGCTCGCAGGGAGATCCGCAGGGCAATCGAGTCTCACAGCGGAATCGTCAAAATACTTCGATTCGAAGTCGTAAAACGCCTGGTTGCCCACAGCCACAATCTCGCCAGGAGGAGACGTCCGCACGCCATCGCGAGCACCGAGCACCGCGGTTTCGATCTCCCGACCAACCATGCCAGCCTCGATCAGCACCTTGGGGTCATGAGCGACCGCAGCAGCCACTGCCGCCTCCAGCTGGTCCCACGCATCGACGCGCGAGATCCCCATCGATGATCCCGCTCGCGCTGGCTTCACAAAGACGGGAAGTCCAAGCGCCTCGATCTGCGCCCGGTGCGCCTCAACCGTCTCCCCGGCAGCCAGCACGACGTCAGCAGCGACTGGCAGCCCCGCAGCCCGGAACGCCATCTTCATGTACTGCTTGTCCATGCCCATCGCGGACGCGAGCACACCCGCGCCGACGAAGCGAATGTCAAGAAGTTCAAGCGCGCCCTGGAGCGTCCCGTCCTCACCCCACGGCCCGTGCAGGAGGGGGAAAACAACATCCACGTCAGCAAGCGCCTCAACAACGCCGCCGCGCACTACCCGCCACGTGCGCTCCCCCGCCGTCTCGGGTAGCAAGACGCCCGACGCTGATGGCACCACTTCCGGCATCGTCCCCTCAACAAAGGCCCACGCCGCAGCGTCGTCATCTTGAAGAGTCCACGAGCCGTCGCGGCCAATGCCTACCGCGACAACGTCCCAACGATCCCGGTCAACCGCGCCCAGAACGCCGCCCGCCGTGGTGCAACTGACGGCATGCTCGGACGAGCGCCCCCCAAAGAGCACTGCAACCGTGCGCCGCGCGCTCACGCGCCCTCGGCCTTTCGCGGACGTGCCAGCAGAGCACCCAATACGGCTTCCTTGGGGTGACCCTCGTGGAGCATCGCCACCACCGCGTCACAGATAGGAACGTCCACATTGTGGTCGCGCGCGAGGGCTTGGATCGATTGCGAGGTGGTGACGCCTTCAGCCGTGCCGCCCGTCCGTGCGATCGCATCCTGCAAAGAAGCGCCCGAGCCAATGTGCGCACCAAGAGTGTGATTGCGTGACAGCGGTGAGGCGCATGTGGCGATGAGGTCGCCCATGCCAGCAAGTCCGGAGAACGTGTCGGGACGAGCCCCGAGCGCCAATCCAAGCCGGGTGATCTCGGCAAGCCCGCGCGTAATGACAGTGGCGGTGGTGTTGTGGCCAAAACCCATTCCGCCCGCGATGCCAACAGCCACGGCGATGATGTTCTTGTAGGCGCCGCTCAGTTCAACGCCCAGGACATCGGTATTCGTATAGGGACGGAAATAGCCCGACGCTGTAGCACGGGCGACGCGTTCGGCGACGTCTTGTGTGCTCGCGGCGACAACAGTGGCAGTGGGCTGCTTTGCCGCGATCTCTTTGGCCAAGTTGGGACCAGAGACAACGGCGACACGGCCACGCGGCACGCGCCACACCTCGGCGAGCACTTCGCTCATCCGCATGTGACTCGACAGCTCAACGCCCTTCATGAGCGACACGATGGTCGCGTCAGGCGAGATCGCGTCGGCCAACGGCTCGATGACGGTCCGCACCTTCTGCGACGGCAAAGCGACTGCAACGATCTCAGCGTCGGCAAGCGCCTCCTCCGCATCGGTGGTCCCCACCATCAGTTCGGGCAAGGTGATGCCGGGCAGAAACCGCTCATTGGAGTGCCGGAGGGTCACCTCACTTGCAACCGTTCCATCGCGACCCCACAGCGTCACATCGCATCCAGCGTCGGCCAACACAGCGCCAAAAGTGGTACCCCACGCGCCCGAGCCGAGCACAGCGGTTTTCATGAGGCGCCCTTCGTTCGCATGTTGAAGCGCTCCACAGGCGCCTTCTCGCCACGCAGTTCTTCGACCATCGCCGTGAGCGTGTCCATGATGCGCGTGCTTGCCTCCTTGACAGCCTCGTTGTCGATGGGCCCCGCACGCAAATCGTCGAGCGGAATGGGTGCACCGGCAACCACTGTCACCTTTTTGCGCGGGATCGGCTTGAGCACTTTGCCGTAGCGCCCCAGCAATCGGTGCGCGCCCCATTGTGCAACCGGCACAATCGGCACACCAGTCTCGAGCGCCATCCGAGCAGCACCCGTGCGGGCCACCATTGGCCACAGATCGGGGTCCCGGGTCAGGGTGCCTTCGGGGAACATTGCGATGACTCCGCCGGAGCGCAACACCTCCATCCCCTTGTCCACGGCGTCCTTTGCGCGCGTGGTGCCGCGGTACACAGGGATCTGGTCAAGAGCGTGCAGCACGCGACCGACCACTGGGATCCCGAACAGCCCTGACTTCGCAAGAAAGTGCGGCGGGTAGCCGGAGTTGTACAGGAAGTGCGCAAGCGTAATCGGGTCCGCATACGTGACGTGGTTTGACACCGCAATGAAGCCGCCTGACGTGGGCATGCCGTCTTGGCCGTGCCAATCTTTGCGCGTCATCAGCGCCATCAGGCCGCGAAGGAATGCTGCGGCTACGCGGTAGCCCCGCTTTTTGGGCGTGCGCAGTGGAATGCGTTTGGCCATCCTCAGTCCTCGACGTTCGCACCGAGAGCGGCAAGCTTGCCGCGGAAGTCTTCATATCCGCGGTCAATGATGCCAATCCCCGTCACCGTGGACGTGCCCTCGGCTGCCAGCGCCGCAATGAGGTGCGAGAAGCCGCCGCGCAAATCGGGAACCTCGATGTCCGCTGCCTTGAGCGGCGTCGGGCCGGAAACCACGGCGGAGTGCTTGAAGTTGCGCTGACCAAAGCGGCAGTGCTTGTCGCCCAGGCACTCGCGGTACAACTGAACGTTCGCCCCCATCTTGACGAGCGCCGCGGTGAAGCCAAAGCGGTTCTCGTACACCGTCTCGTGGACAATGCTGAGACCCTTGGCCTGGGTGAGCGCGACAACCATCGGCTGTTGCCAGTCGGTCATGAAGCCGGGGTGGACGTCTGTTTGCAAGGCAATCGACGTGAGGTCGCCGCCTGGGTGATAGAAGCGAATGCCGTCCTTCACCACCTCGAACTCGCCGCCAACCTTCCGGAACACGTTGAGGAACATGCCCATGTGACGCTGCTGAGCGCCGTGGACAAAGATGTCACCCTTCGTCGCGAGCGCAGCCGCTGCCCATGACCCCACCTCGATGCGGTCGGTGAGCGAGAAATGGTCGTAGCCGCGCAGGCGCTTGACCCCTTCGATGGTGATCGAGCGATCCGTGTCCACCGAGATGATGGCGCCCATTTTTTGCAGGGTGTCGATGAGGTCCTTGATCTCCGGCTCCACCGCGGCGTTCTGCAGAGTGGTGATGCCCTCGGCCAACACGGCAGTGAGAAGCAATTGCTCCGTCGCGCCAACGGATGGATAGGAGAGCTCATGGCGAATGCCCTTGAGCCCGTTCGGTGCGGTGAGGTGAAGGCCATCTGAGGCCTCCTTCACCACGGCGCCAAACTTCTTGAGGATCTCAAGGTGGAAGTCAATGGGGCGATCCCCAATGCGGCATCCCCCGAGGTCGGGGATCACCGCCTCGCCCAAGCGGTGCAACAGCGGGCCGCACAAGAGAATCGGGATACGGGAGGAACCGGCGTGCTCCGCGATGTCGACAGCGTCTGCCGGGGACAGCGTCGTAGTGTCCATGGTGAGAACGCCCGAGTCGACGTCGTACACAACCTCGGCGCCGTGGAGCCGCAACAGGGACGAGACGACGTTGACGTCGCGAATGTCTGGAACGTTGCGCAAAGTTGACGGAGTGGAGCCGAGTAGAGCGGCCACCATTGCCTTCGAAACGAAGTTCTTGGCGCCACGCACGGTGATCTCACCCGTTAGTGGACGTCCGCCATGCACGCGCAGAGAGTCCGTCATGAGAACTATCGTGCCTTATCCCTTGCTGTCGAATACACCTGCACGCCGTCAGTGAACACCCGCGAGTAGCATGCGCGGCATGACTCGTGCCGTGTTTGCAGGCCTCACGACGCTCGACATCATTCAGTCGGTGGAGCGCGTGCCCTCGTCAAATGAGAAGGTCGCGGCACGTGACTTCCTTGTCGTGGCGGGTGGGCCTGCCGCCAACGCGGCGGTGGCATGTGCGCACCTTGGCGGGCGGCCGACGCTCACAACGGCTCTTCCCGAGCACGCCCTTACCGAGCCGATCGTGCGGGATCTCGCTAAGTGCGGGGTCGAGTTGGACATTGCCGCCGAGTATTCGGGACCACCCATCACTGCCTCGATCCTCGTCACCCACTCGACAGGAGATCGCGCGGTCATCTCTCCCACCGGCACGGCGACCGCCGCAAATCCCGCGCCCACGCACGTTCCCTCGCTTGACGGGGTTGGCGCTGTCCTCATTGACGGGTACTTTCGCGCTATCGCCGCTCCCATCGCGGCGGCCGCTCGCGAGCGCGGGATCCCCGTCATTCTCGACGCGGGCAGCGTCAAGCACTACACGGATGAGGTGGTGCGGATGGCGGATATCGCGATCGTCTCCGCCGACTTTGCACCAGCCGGTGCTCGCACCGCCCCGGAGGACGTATTTGATTACCTCGCTGCCCGCGGCGTCCACACCTCGGTCATCACGCGCGGTTCCCACAGCATCCTCTTCCGCAGCCCAAGCACGAGCGGCGAGGTGGAGGTGCCGACTGTCCGCGTTGTCGACACATTGGGCGCGGGCGACTTCTTCCACGGCGCCTTCACGTGGCGCATCGCCTCCTTGGGCGCGGCCGACGCTCGACTCGCCGAGGATCTTGCGTTCTCGGCCCAGGTGGCTGGCTCTTCACTTGGAAGTTTTGGCACCCGCGCCTGGCTCAGCGCGCCACCACGCGGCACCAGTTAAGCGATCTCCCACGCCCGGTCACGCCAGGTGAGGACAGCGTCGGCCCTTTCCCGGCCGCTCGCGACGAGCGCGGTTGTGGTCGCATCGACGCGATCGGCCCACGCTGCGGCGTCATCTGGCGCGCGCCCGCCAGCCACGTGGCGCGCCACCAGCCGCTCACGAGCGAGGTCCCACGGCACATCGAGCCACCACACCACGTCGAGTGCGTCGCTCACTCGCGCCCACTCCCCCTCGTCGTGGGCGACGTAGAGGCCGTCGGCGATGATGACTCGCGCCGCCGCTGGGATGGCAATGCGTGCCGGTACCGGTTCGTGGAGGGTGCGGTCGTAGTCAGGCGCCACGGCGTCGGTGTTTGGGTTGTCGCGCAAGCCGTGGAGGAGGGTAGCAAAGGCGCCGGCATCGAAGGTCTCGGGTGTGCCCTTGCGGTCGCGCAAACCCAAACGATCGAGTTCCGCGTTGGGCAAGTGGTATCCGTCCTGCGGCACGTGGACGGCCGTGATCGGGGGCACATCTGCGGCGAGAGCCCTGACCACCGCGTGTGCGAGCGTCGTTTTGCCGGAACCGGGCGGCCCCGCGATGCCGAGGATGACCCTCCCACTCGCAGCGCGGGCAGTGAGACCAGCGAGAAGACTGGGCGGGATCGAGACGTCGATTGTCATGGCCTCAGCATGACCCGAAACGCTCGCGGGCACCAAGGGCTCATGAGGGCGCTGTGACAAAAATGTCGAACAACTCGGGATGGTGGGCGTGGACGAGCACCATAAAGACTGCGGCGTCAAAGAGGAGGTGAACGGTGATGACGTAGGGCAAGGTCTTGGCCCGCGAGTAGAGCCATCCTTGGATGAGCGCAAAGGGGATGGTGAGCAGCGGCCCCCATTCGCGGTAGCCGAGCTCCCAGAGGAAGGACACGAAGACCGTTGCCTGGAGGAGATTTGCCGCCCACACCGGAAAGTGGCGTCGCAGCAGGACAAACACCGTGGCGATGAAGAAAAGCTCATCCCAAATACCCACGGCATTAACGCCGATGAATAAGCGGGCAATCTCGTCGTTCCCCGTGATCTCGGGCCAGTTGCGGTACACCCCCGAGGAAATGAAGTAGTACGGCAGGATCAGGTAGGCGGCGGCAAGCACGACGCCGATGTAGAGCCATTGGGCGCGCGTCCACGGCCACCCTCCCCGCCAGCGAAACGTCACCTCGCGGTCGTTGAACAGCACGCGGGCGAGCACAACGGGCACGAGCACCGCGAGTCCCAAGGCGAGCGCGAAACGTGCCATTCCCATGGCGCTGAGATCGGCCTTGAGAGAGATGGACGAGATGAGCACCTGGCCGAGCGCGATGAGTGACAAGTCCCGTGCGAGTGCCGTATTGACCAGCCACGCAAGTGCGACCCCCGCGACGAGCGGCACGTAACCCCACGGCCGCGCGTGAACTGCAAAGAGCAAAATCGCCGCCCCGCACACCAAGATCGCGGCAAGAGCACCGAGCGCCCCTGGCCGTGACAAAGGCACGGCGAGCGGAGCGTCGGCCGCCTGTGCACTGTGGCTCATGTGTTTCTCAATGCGCCCGGCGCTCAGGACATTTCCGCAAGCCACCTCGATGTACGCGTGATGCGGATGTATTGCCACCCGAGCGTGAGGGCGCGCGTCACGTTCATTGCGAGGAAGGCGCTCCACAGCCAGGCGTTGGTGAAGGCGCCCACAGCGAGCGGGATTCCGACGAGCGCGGCGAAGACGATGAGCACACTCAGCGCCATCGACCACATCATGTCGCGCGAGCGACCCGTGCCGAGGAAGACTCCGTCGAGCATCCACGCTGCGCCGGACACAATCGGCAGCGCAACCACGGCCCACCAGGTGTCTCGCGCAACGTCAGCAACCTCGGGGATGCTTGTCAGCGTGGCGAGGATCGGTTCACGGCCAGCCCAGAACGCGGCCGTCATGACAATGGCGATGACCGTCGCTGCCGCTGATGAGGCGAGGTTCGCGCGATGGAAGCTTGACACCTCACGCGCGCCGATCGCGGACGCTGCCATCGTCTCCGCCGCCGTCGCGTAACCGTCGAGGGCGTATGAGGCGAGGTACATCATCTGCAGCATGATCGCGTTGGCAGCAAGCGCATGGTCACCAAATCGGGAGCCGATTGAGGCCACCACCGTGATCGCGCCCATGAGCAAACCTGAGCGCAAAACAAGGTGCGAGTTCATTGAGGCAAGCTCTCGCCAGCCGGTTCGCATCGCGGGGTGGCGCCACTGCATGAGTGCTGCCCACCCATCCGCACCGATGCTGCGGCGCACCAGGATGATCGCGAGCGCAGCGCCGAGCCATTCCGCCACGAACGTCGCCCACGCCGCGCCGACCGCTCCATGATCGAGAATCGCCACCGCGATGACGTCGCCCACCACGTTGGTGCCCGCCACCGTGGCGGCAATGACGAGTGGGGTTCGGGTGTTCTGGCGGCCAATAAAGAAGCCGACGCTGGCAAGAGTAAGGAGCACGGCCGGCAGGGACAGCCCACGGATGAGGGCGTAGTCGGTGGCGACGGGGCCTGCCGCAGCGCCGTGAGAGAGGAGGCGGACCACGAGCGGGACGATGAACCACTGGAGTGCAAGCCACAACGTCCCGAGCGCCGCCGCGAGCGCAAGCGCACGCTGCAGGTGCCGGAGTGCGTCGCCCTCACGGCCTGCGCCAAAGGCCCTTCCCACCAATGACGTGGTGCCGGGGCGCAAGAAGGCAAAGGCCCAGAACACCGTCGCAATGACAGCAGAACCCAAACCGACCGCGCCCAGTCCTACAGCGTCGGAGAAATGACCGAGGAGTGCGGTATCAGTCAGGCCAACGAGAGGTACCGCGATATTGGAGGCGATTGCCGGAATGGCGAGTCGACGGGCCTGAGTGTGAGGAAGTCTCGACCAACGGGAGCGTGCGGTCATGTGTGCCACCTCCCTCGCTCGCTCGTCGACACCGACGCCATTGATCCTTGACTTCTCATCGGTAAAGTGAGCCCGTCAAAGCACAAAGACCTGAGGGGGAGCCAGTGGACACCGATGCCGGCATCGCGCACAACGCGGTCGACCGCTGCCTCAAGTGTGGCGCGAGCGATGCCACCTTCGATGGCTCGTGGCTCACGTGCACCTTCTGCCGGTATCGCTGGAACACCGCTGTCATTGCGAAGGAACTGCGCCTGAGCGAGAGCATTGCGAACCTCACTGGCACCACCACCCTTGACGGTGCTGCGGACATCGACACCCACGCGCTCGTGACGCTCAAATGCTCGGGTTGCGGCGCGGAGGTCACGCTCAACACTGAAAAGACCTTGAGCGCCACGTGCCACTGGTGCCGTCACGTCTTGTCGATGAGCAATGAGGTGGAATCGGGCGCCGTGCCCGATGCGATCCTGCCGTTCCACATCACCCATGATGATGCGCTCCATCGGATGCGTGCCTACGTGAGCGAACGGGGCAGCCATGTGGATGAGGCCTTTGTCCGCGACTTTTCTCAAGCCACATTGCACGCTGTGTACTTGCCGTACCTTGTGGTCGACGGCCGGGTAACCGTGCGCCTTGAGGGTACGGGGTGGGTCCAGGAGGGCCGGCGTCGCGTTGGCAAGTCCACGTATGAGTACTACTCGAATGAATACGATGTGATGCGGGAAGCCGATCTCCTCGTCGATGACCTGGCGATCGAGGCACGGTCGACACGCACGCGCATCTACAGCGCCGTGTCGACCACAAACATTCTTAACGCAATCCAGCCTTTCGACATCGAGAACGCGGTGCGCTTCAACGCCCATTACCTCACTGCGGGCACAACCTTCGAGAAACGCGATCTCAGCGTGGACGACGCAATGAGTTACGCGGCCGATCACTTCGCGACGATTGCGCGCGGGTACGTGAGCCAGACAATTCACGGCTACACGGGCGGCGTTCGGTGGGAAGCAGAGCAGGTGGAGGTGAGCGGCACGCGGTGGCTCACTGCGCTCTTGCCCGTGTGGCTCTACGCATACTACGAGTCCACTCCGCAGGGCACGATGATGCACTACATCGCCGTCAATGGACGCTCCGGCGAAACTCAGGGCTCGCTGCCGATGAACATGGCGCGAGTCAAGCGGTCCGCCAATCTGCGCGGCTGGGGAATCGCCTCGATCGCGTTGCCGTTGTTTCTTGCGCCCATCCCCATCATCGCCACCGCCGGCGCTAATGGACTGCAGATCTCCTTCTTCCCAGTCGGACTGGGTGTCGCCGCAATCGCGACCGGCACCACAGTGGCTCTCCTTCACAAGCGCAAACTCGTCGAACGACACCGCAATTCCCAGGCTAGGTACCTCACTGAATACGAGGTCCGTTATGAGCCAACCCGCTGCACTGTCGATGACGTCTTCCGTACCCGGACCGTCAACACGCGCAGCCCGATCATCCACGGCCGCAACGATGGCGATCACATCGATCGCGCCGACTACTGGCGCGCCTTCCACACGGACGCGGCGCCACCCCCGCCTGCCGAGTAACTCCTCGGCACGGCCGAGGAGCAATGTCGGCATCGGCTTACTCGGCCGGGCGTGCCGCCACGACGGTTTGCTTCGGCTCAGTCTTCGCCGGAAGCGTCTTGGGACGCCACTTCTCGCGCGTGGCTTCGAAGGCCGTGATGTCCTCTTCGTGCTGCAACGTGAGGCCGATGTCGTCCAGGCCCTCCATGAGACGCCAGCGAACGTAATCGTCGATCTCAAAGCTCACGACGAGTTCGCCGCATGCGATCGTGCGATCCTCAAGTGAGACGGTGATCTCCTTGCCCGGCTCGGTCTCGAGAAGCTTCCACAGCAACTCGACGTTCTCCTGGCTGACGACCGCGGTGAGCAATCCCTGCTTGCCGGAGTTGCCACGGAAGATGTCAGCGAAGCGACTCGCGATGACAACTTTGAAGCCATAGTCCTTGAGCGCCCACACGGCGTGCTCGCGCGAGGAGCCCGTGCCAAAGTCGGGACCTGCAACGAGCACTGAACCGTTCGTGTACGCCGGCTGGTTGAGGATGAAGTCGGCGTCGCCACGCCAGGCGGCGAACAGCGCGTCGTCAAAGCCCGTCTTGGTGACGCGCTTGAGATAGACAGCGGGGATGATCTGGTCGGTGTCGACGTTCGATCGGCGCAGCGGAACGCCGACGCCAGTGTGGGTCGTGAACTTTTCCATGGCTTCCGCTCCTTAAACGAGCGCCGCAGTGGCGTTTTCGAGGTCGTCGGGGCTTGAGAGTTTGCCGCGGACGGCGGTGGCGGCAGCCACCAGCGGCGAGACGAGGTGAGTGCGGCCACCCTTGCCCTGGCGGCCCTCAAAGTTACGGTTCGAGGTCGACGCTGAACGCTCCTCGGGCTTCAACTGGTCCGGGTTCATGCCAAGGCACATCGAGCAGCCGGCGTTGCGCCACTCGGCACCGAAGTCGATGAACACCTTGTCGAGACCTTCTGCCTCGGCCTGAAGGCGCACACGTGCCGAGCCAGGCACCACAAGCATGCGGGTGTTCGGAGCCTTGGTGCGACCCTTGATGATGTCTGCCGCAGCACGCAAGTCCTCGATGCGTCCGTTGGTGCATGAGCCAAGGAACACCGTGTCAATGTCAATCTCGCGCAACGGAGTGCCGGGGGTGAGGCCCATGTAGCGGAGCGCGTTCTCGGCGGCCTCGCGGTCCGTTTCGTCCGCGAAGTCCTCCGGGTTGGGGACAGTCGCGCTGAGGGGCAGGCCTTGACCCGGGTTGGTTCCCCACGTGACAAAGGGCTCGAGGTCGCTCGCGTTGAGATCAACTTCTGCGTCGAAGGTGGCGTCGGCGTCGGTGACGAGCGTGCTCCAGTAGGCAACAGCGTCGTCCCAGTCCTGGCCCTCGGGGGCGTGGGGGCGGCCCTTGACGTACTCGAAAGTGGTCTCGTCAGGGGCGATGAGGCCAGCGCGCGCACCTGCCTCGATCGACATGTTGCAGATGGTCATGCGTGCTTCCATCGACAGCTTTTTGATGGCGTCGCCGCGGTACTCGAGCACGAAGCCCTGACCGCCACCAGTGCCGATCTTCGCGATGATCGCGAGGATAATGTCCTTGGCCGTGGTGCCCTTAGGAAGCTCGCCGTTGACGTTGATCGCCATCGTTTTGAACGGCTTGAGCGGCAGGGTCTGAGTGGCGAGCACATGCTCCACCTCGGAGGTGCCGATGCCGAAGGCGAGCGCACCGAAGGCTCCGTGAGTCGATGTGTGCGAGTCACCGCACACCACCGTCATGCCCGGCATCGTGAGGCCGAGCTGGGGGCCCACTACGTGCACCACGCCCTGATCCGCATCGCCCAGCGAGTGGATGCGGACGCCGAATTCCTCGGCGTTCTTGCGAAGCGTGTTGATCTGAATGCGGCTCGTCTCATCGGCGATGGGCAGGTCGATGTTGAGCGTGGGGGTGTTGTGGTCCTCGGTGGCGATGGTGAGGTCCGGGCGACGCACGGGGCGACCGGCCAGGCGCAGGCCCTCGAAGGCTTGCGGGCTCGTCACCTCATGACACATGTGGAGGTCGATGTAGATGAGGTCGGGCGCGCCGTCCTCACCCTTGCGAACCAAGTGGTCCTGCCACAGTTTCTCGGCCAAGGTGGTGCCCATCGCACCCTCCATTCCCAACAGGCCTCGACATCTCAAGATGTGAGACGGTAGTATCGATCTATGGACAATCATAGCGGAGTAGGCGTCATTGACAAGGCCGCCGCCATCCTTGGTGTGCTCGAAAAGGGCCCCGCGAGCCTCGCCGCCCTCGTGGAACAGACTCATCTCGCCCGCCCCACCGTCCACCGCCTTGCTCTCGCGCTCGAGTACCACCACCTTGTAGGCCGCGATTCCTCGGGAGCTTTCATTCTCGGCGACCGCTTTGCAACGCTTGCCGCGTCCGTCGGTGAGGACCGCCTCGTCAGCGCAGCACTACCCGTTCTCACCACTCTTCGCGACCGCACGGGAGAGTCAAGTCAGCTCTATCGACGCCACGGCGACCAGCGCATTTGCATGGCGGCCGTCGATCGCCCCGTTGGACTTCGTGACTCGATCCCGGTGGGCACCACGATGACGATGTCCGCAGGTTCCGCGGCCAAGGTTCTCCTCGCATGGCAACCGGCCGAGGTGTTGCATGCGGGCCTCGTTCATGCGCGTTTCACCGCCGCTGATCTCGACCTTGTCCGTGAGCAGGGATTTGCAGAATCGTCGTCCGAGCGCGAAGCAGGCGTCAGTTCGGTCTCCGCCCCCGTTTGGGGTGCCGCGGGAACGGTCATCGCCGCTGTCTCCATCTCCGGCCCATCGGAGCGCCTCACCGCCCATCCAGGTGCGCTGCACGCCTCGGCGGTGGTTGATGCGGCTCGCCAACTCAGCGATGTGCTCCAAAGAACAGAGCTCGCTTAGGCACTCATTGCCCCGCTACCACCTCCCCCAACCCTGCGGGACAACCACACCCCGCGTCGGCCCCACCCCCACCCCTGCGGGACACCCACACCCCGCATCCGCCCCAATCTCCTACCCTGCGGGACATCCACACCCCGCCACACCACCGGTCGCCGAGACGTCGAAGCGCTTCAAAGGATGCCGAAGCCTCGAAACTGGCCCGAAGGTCCTACATCATTTCCGCGAATTCGCGGCTAGATGGACATGTGAGAGCAATGGTGGTCTTTCAGTCGCTGTGGGGTAACACGGCAGCGATTGGGCGCGCGATTGCCGAAGGCCTCGGGCCACATACGCTTGTCGGTGGCACCGATGAGATCACTCCCGCAGAAGCAAGCGAAGCATCGTTGCTCGTACTGGGCGCCCCGGTGCACGCGATGAGTTTGCCTACTCACCAGACCATCGGCGGAGTGGCGAGCCGACCCCACCATGTGGGCGACCTGGCCCCCGACACCGATCAACCTTTGCTCCGAGATTGGATCGACGCGCTTACTGAGGGCACATTGCCCTTCGTCGCGTTCGATACGCGCGTCCCCGGGTTCGTTGGTCGCGGTGGTGCGAGCACTATCGAGCGTCTTATGGCGGCCCGGGGCTTCCGCATCCACTCCAAGTCAGAGGGCTTTTACGTTGTCAACCGTCGCACCGTCCACGAGCCCGCCAGCATGTTGCGCGAGGGAGAGCTTGAGCGGGCGCGGCGTTGGGGCGAACGGTTGAGGGAGATGGTTTAGCCGATTGTCTTGCGTTCTGGGTTCGACCAGGTGCGGTCTTGGTCGCGGGTTGCGGGGTAGTCGTCGATGAGGTGGTCGGGGATGAGGAAGTTGTCGATCCCGTCACCGTCTGGGTCAAGCAGGGTTTTCGGGTTACGTGGTGCGGGTTTGCCGGACCGGCAGTCGCCGTTGAGGTCACAGTCCACCAAATGGGTGTGCGGGTTATACACATGCACCGTGGTCGATGCGGATGTCGTCGTCGCAGTACCGGGTGCGTCCACCCAGGTGGAGCCCCCATTGACGGAGTACTCACCCCGCCATGTGGTGGTCAGTGTCAACGTCGCCCGATGTTGATGCTTCGGCAAACCAAACGGCACCCCACCATCGTCATACGGTTCACCCGGGGTTGTCATCGTCACGTTCGTGCCGTCATCGCCGGTCCATGTGAACGTGGTCGGCACCGCCCGAATGATCACCGGTATGCCAAGAATCGTCGTGCCCATCGTTTGCGGTGTGCCGTCAGCGATGGGGTTGACCCCCAGTTCAGCGATCGCCCACCCCGTCGCCGGCTCCAACCGATACGTGGACGCGGTGATCGGCATCTGCGCCCACTCCCGCGCCACCTGCGCATAAATCACATCCGACGCACACTGATACCCCCCAACCTGCACCCACGGCCCAAACGTCCCATCCGCCAACGCCACCGAACGCCACCACGGCATCAACGCCACCTGCCCATCAGGACAGTTGTCGGGCGGCTCCATCTGCGTCACGCACGACGGAATCTCCCCCTCCCACGAACCCGCGAAACGCACACCACCCACTTCCTCCGTGTACCACTCACGACACACCGCATGCCGCTGCCACCGATCCGCCACACCACCACCCGAAACCGGAGCACCCAGACCGAATGCGTCGTCTCCGTAGACGATGGTGCTTGCCTCGTCGCCCGTACCTCCTGTTGACCCGCCAATCCCAAACGGCAAGAGGATCGGCAGCGCGATGATCAACCCCGTCAACACAGTGACCTACTCGCTGCTGTAGGCGAACGCGACGGCGGTTACGCGCCAAAGCCCGTCATCAAATACGAGTTCCACACCAACGTCGCCGTTGCCACCCGTGGAGACGCGGTACACCGAGCCGTCCTCGAGGTAGGTCGTGATGTCGCTACGCACAAAGCTCTGCGACACGTTCCAGCGACCATCCGGTTGTAGCCCCCCACGGATGTCGTCGCTCCAGATGAACTCTCCACCCTCGCTGTAGGCGTGCGCTTCTTTGGTGTCCGCCGAGTCCTGCAGAGCGGCCTGGCAGTACACCGACTCATCGGTGCACAAGAACTCGAAGAGTTCGGTGTCGTAGGGCGGCGCAAACATCGGCATGTAGAGCTCGAGAAAGAACTGTGAGAAGGCCACCGCACTCGGAAAGCTCTCGAAGCGAGCATTCTCGGGAATCCGCGCCAGCAACTCTTCCTCCGGTGTCGCCGAAGGCGACGGAGTCACGCTGGGAGACGGCGACGTCACCACCGACACGCTCGGCGACACCACCTCGCCCTCGGCACCAGCGTCGGAACACGCACTCAAACCAGCGGTCGCAATCCCCCCAAGGGCTACTACCGCCGCGAATCGCAGCCGTCGAACCATGCGCAAGACCCTACAGAAACCCGTCAAACCGGGCACGGCGAACCGAAAATCTGTTGAAAACCGGCTTCGCGAAGCGAGTGCTACGGCTCGTTTCCCGACTTGCCAGGCTTGCCTGCGTGATCAGGCTTGCCCGGCGTACCCGCGTGGTCAGGCTTGCCCGGCGTACCCGCGTGGTCAGGCTTGCTGTTCGAGTTGCCTCCAGGCGCAACGGGATCACCATCACCTGGCGTGGACCCGTCTGGTGTCTCGACCGCGCTATCGCTACCACCGGGCTTCCCCACACCCCCGGGCTGCCCCGCGTGATCGGGCCGCCCTGCGTTGTCCGGCGGACCCACCGTTCCAGGCGTCACGCCTACGCCGGCATCGGGCGCGTTCTCCACGCCGGGCGGGCGCTTTGCAGGATCCTGCGTCTGCGAACCGTCTGGCGAAGCATCGTCCGCGCGGTGCACGCCGAGTTCTCGTGCCCACGCGCTCACCTGCTGCCCAAAGCCTTCGCCGCGGTCAGCGGTGGCCATCCACTCGAGCATGTCCGCAACCGACTCGTTGCCGTCGCCAGCACCGTCGCCCTTGCGCACCGCGTCGGCCGCAATGAGCAATGCCGACGCCAGTTCGGGTTCCGCATCAGTCTCATAGGCTTGTGCCGCGTGCACCAGTGCACGCTCGTTCTCACCCTTCGCGGCGAGGTGTGCGGCCTCAGTCAACCTCTCTCCAACACCACCATCGAGCAGACCCACGCGCTCCAGGGCCATATCGACGCCGTAAAGTGCATCCCCCGGGGCCGCCCCGTTCGCAGCGGCCGCGCCGCCAACAGCCACCACCGCGAGACCCGCGGTGGCGCCAATCGCCGTGAGACGTCGGCGCCACCGGGCGGCCCGATGCGGGGGTGCTGAACCCGCTGCCATGGGCGACGTCGCGGCCGCTAGCCGCGCGCCCATGAGTGCCGCATGCTCGTCAGTGAGGGGTCCAACGAGCATGGATCGCATGGCACTGAATGCCGATGCGACTTCTCGCAGACGCTCGTCGGAGACCTCGCGCCCGTCAAAGAGGGCGTCGAGGTCTCGATCCGAGAACTCGTGCATCTGCTTCATGTCGTTGTCATCGCTCCTCGTCTCGAAAACGTGACGCGGTTTGAGTAATGAAGTTCCTGAGATCCTTGAGAGCTCTCTTTTGAAGAGCGCGCACAGCCCCCTCTGATGTCTCCAGCACCTTGGCCGTCTCTGCGACTGAGAGGTCGCCAACAACGCGCAACAGGACCACATCACGCTGTTGCTTCGTCAGGTGCTGGATGAGGGCCTTGACCTCGATGAGTGACATCGCAGTCATCGCCTCCCGCTCGACGTCACCGAACCACTGCCGTTCGGCTTTGGCCTCCGCGAACTTGGATTCTGCGATCGGCACCTGCCTGCCTCGCGTGCGCCAATCGTCAACCAGCCGCCGGTGCGCGATGGTGAACACCCACGCGCGAAAGTCCGATTCGGAGCCAGAGAAGCGGTGAATGTCGCGCGCGACAGACAAGAACGTCTCCGAAACGAGGTCCTCTACCTCTGCAACTCCTCGACCGCGAAAGAACCCCGTGAGCCCACCGGCCATGTCGCGATAGATCGATTCCCACGCCCACGCCGCCCCCGCACGCGCCGCGGCGAGGGTCGTGTCGAAGTAATCCTTGAGGACCAAGTTGGCGCCTTTTCTCTTCCAAGGTCCTCATCGTCGCGTATGCGGCTCGCGTGAGGCTGCTTTGCGGCGAATGCGACATGCCCGACGCTTGAGCCGGGTAATCGCGGGACCAAACCAACGCGCCACGCACTGACACAACGCCGGAAAAGCACAAACGCTCCTGCAACCGCAGGAGCGAAACGTGTAGCCCCGACCGGATTCGAACCGGCGCTACCGCCTTGAGAGGGCGGCGTCCTAGGCCGCTAGACGACGGGGCCCTAGGTGCGTTCTGCCGAACGCGCCACGCAAGACTAGCGGATGCGATCCCCGATTGGGAAATCAGTCGGGCACCCTCACTGCGACCGTGCTAAGCGAAGGAAGAGTGATACGCCCGCGCCTCCCCCACGCCACTAACTCCCCCTTGCGTCGCGTCGTGTCGTTATGTAAAGTTGAGCGTGTTCCACTCAACTTCGACACCTCACTATGCGACAGGAGGCACGCGTCATGACCACCACCCCCCACGCCGCCTCGAGCGAGGAGCAGAAATCCGCCCTCGAGGAGTTCGGGCTCGACTTCACCGCACTTGCCGAGCAAGGTGCTCTCGACCCCGTCATCGGTCGCGACGAAGAGATTCGCCGCGTCATGCAAGTGCTCACCCGGCGCACCAAGAACAACGCCGTCCTCATCGGAGAGCCCGGCGTCGGCAAGACCGCCATCGTGGAAGGCCTCGCTCAGCGCATCGTCGCGGGTGACGTCCCTGCGTCCCTCAAGGACCGTCGCGTCATTGAAATCGCCATGTCCTCGATCGTCGCGGGCGCCTCGTACCGCGGCCAGTTTGAGGAACGCCTCAAGGCGATCCTGTCCGAGGTCGAGCAAGCCGAGGGCCGCATCGTCCTCTTTGTCGACGAACTCCACACCATCGTCGGTGCCGGAAAGGCGGACGGCTCCATGGACGCGGGCAACATCCTCAAGCCCATGCTGGCGCGCGGCAAACTCCGCATGATCGGCGCCACCACGCTCAACGAGTACCGCGAGCACGTCGAGACAGACTCGGCACTTGAACGCCGATTCCAGCCCGTCTACGTGGGCGAGCCCTCCATCGAAGACACGGTGGCGATTCTGCGCGGTCTGCAGGAGAAGTACGAGGTCCACCACGGCGTGAAGATCACGGATGAGGCGATTGTTCAGGCCGCCGCGCTCTCGGACCGTTACATCACGGAGCGCTTTTTGCCGGACAAAGCGGTTGACCTTATCGATGAGGCAACGAGCGCGCTCAAGATGCAACTCGATTCGATGCCGATCGAGCTTGACCGTGCGCGCCGTCGCACCATGCAGCTGGAAATCGAGCGCACCCAAGTCGCCAAAGACAAGTCCGACGCTGCCCGCGCGCGCCGAGATGAGATTGACGAGGAGATCGCGCGCCTCAAGCACGAGTCCGAGGATCTCAGCATGCGCTGGGCCCGCGAGAAGGATCTCATCTCCCGCGTCTCGGGCGCCACGGAACGTCTTGAGTCCTTGCGTGGCGAGCTCGAACGTGCCGAACGTTACGGCGATCTTGAGCGTGCCGGCCGCATTCGCTACGGAGAGATCCCCGAGGCAGAGAAGCAGATGGCTGCCGCGCGCGCCGAACTCGACGCGATGGATGAGCGCATGTTGCGCGAGGAGGTGACAGGAGAGGACATCGCGGGTGTGGTCGCCAAATGGACCGGCGTGCCCGTCGAGAAGCTCCTCACGGAGGAGTCGGCCAAACTTGGCCACCTTGAAGACCGCCTCCATGAGCGGGTGGTGGGCCAAGACCGCGCCATCACGGCCGTCGCGGACGCCATCCGCCGCGCCCGGGCTGGCATTGCCGACGCCAACCGCCCGATCGGTTCCTTCCTCTTCCTCGGCCCCACCGGCGTCGGCAAGACCGAACTCGCCCGCGCACTCGCGGAGCAGCTCTTTGACGACGAGCGTGCGATGGTCCGCATCGACATGTCCGAGTACATGGAGCAGCACGCGGTGAGCCGCCTCATCGGCTCTCCCCCGGGCTACGTGGGCTACGACCAAGGCGGGCAATTGACCGAGGCCGTGCGGCGTCGGCCGTATTCAATCGTCCTTTTCGATGAGGTCGAGAAGGCGCACCCTGACGTGTGGAATGTGTTGCTCCAGGTGCTCGACGACGGCCGCCTCACCGATGGCCGCGGCCGCACCGTTAACTTCACCAACACGATCATCGTCCTCACGTCAAACCTCGGCTCGGACCTCGTCCTTGCGTGGGACGGCGTGGACCGTGACGTTCTCGAAAGCGACCTCCTGGCCGTGCTCAAGCGCTCGTTCCGGCCCGAGTTCCTCAATCGCCTCGACGACGTGGTGGTCTTTGACCGCATCGACCCGGCGGCGATGGTGGGGATCGTCGACGCGGAACTCGCCAAAGCGTCGGCCCGGCTGCGCGACAACAAGGGCATCACGTTGCACGTGGAGGCGTCCCTGCGCGAGGCCCTCACCCGCGACGGATACGATCCGGCCTTTGGTGCGCGCCCGCTCAAGCGCCTCATCCAGACGCGCTTGCTCAATGAGCTCGCCAAGGAGATCGTCGACGGGCGCTTGGGCGAGGGCGACGAGGTGAGCGCCGCGTGGGACGGCGAGCGGCTGGTGTTGTCCTGACGCCGACGCTGGCGCGGGCTTGTCCCGCGGAGCCCGGCCGACGCTGGGGCTGGCTTCTCGCGCGGACCGCACCCGGAGCGTCGGCCTCCCCGGCCGCGAAGTTCCGAACCGCTCGCCGGCCGGACACGCCGGGCAACCCGGGTCCGGCAGACAATTTTGCGGCGTGTCGCCACCGCAGCGGTTCAGAACGTTTGGAACCGAGCTCAGCGGTTCTGAAGGCTTGAGCGCGGCCGACGCTGGGGCGGGCTTCTCGCACGGAGCCCAGCCGGAGCGTCGGCCTCCCCCGCCGCGAAGTTCCGAACCGCTCGCCGGTCCGTCTGTGCCGCAAAAACAACGAAGGCCCCCACGCGCGGGCCGTGTCGGTGGCTGGGCTACAACGAATCG
>JAEYOR010000017.1 GCA_023411615.1 Actinomycetes bacterium | reverse complement strand
CGCCCTACCCAACGTCACACCCGTGCGCCCGGGGGACGACGCGACGGCCCTGGCCGAGCGCGCACAGCATGCCCGCTCCGCCGTCGTGATGGGCGCTGGTTTCATTGGGCTCGAAACGGCCGAGGCCCTGCGCACGCGAGGACTCGACGTCACTGTGGTGGAAATGGCACCGCAGGTGCTACCGCCCCTCGCGCCCGAACTCGCCCACCTTGTTGAGGCGGAACTCGTCGCGAATGGCGTCACTGTCCACACGGGTGTCGCTGCCACCGCCATCACCCCGCATCGGGCCGACGCTGCGCTCGTCACCCTCAGCAACGGCACGGCAGTCCCCGCAGACATCGTTGTCGTCTCCGTAGGCGTGCGGCCCAATTCGGCGCTCGCGTTGGACGCGGGGCTCAGCGTAGACGAGCGTGGCGCGATCGTCGTGGACGCCGAGCAGCGCACGAGCGACCCGCACATCTGGGCGGTGGGAGACGCGATCGCCGTGCCTCATGCGATCACCGGGGCAACTGCGCCAGTTCCATTGGCCGGCCCTGCAAATCGCCAAGGCCGACGCGCGGCCGAGTCGATCATGGGCGTCGCCACTGCAGCGCGGCCTGTGCTGGGAACCGCCATCGTGCGTGTCTTTGGGCTCACTGCCGCACTCACCGGAGCAAGCCCTCGCATGCTTGACGCGGCAGGGATCGACTACGTCGAGCACCACACCCACCACCTCAACCACGCGGGTTACTTCCCCGGCGCGCAGCACATGCATCTGCTCGCCACGTTCTCGCCTGATGGCAGGCTCCTTGGCGCCCAGGGCGTTGGCCGCGACGGCGTCGACAAGCGCATTGACGTCCTCGCCACCGCGCTGCGCGCCGGTTTTGGCGCCGACGACATCGCCGAACTCGAACTCGCCTACGCGCCGCCATATGGATCGGCCAAGGATCCGGTCAACATGCTCGGCTTCATGATGCAAAACGAGCTGGCCGGCACGCTCACCACATGGGGCGCTGGCGATGTCGAGTGGGCACGCGCGAACGCGTTGATCCTGGACGTGCGCTCGCCCGCCGAATACGCCCGGGGCCATGTGCCCGAGGCGATCAATGTGCCCCATACCGAGGTGCGGGCGCGACTCGACGAGATCCGGGCGGCAGCGGCTGGCCGCCCTGTCCGGGTCCACTGCGCGTCAGGTTTCCGCTCCTATCTCGCGCATCGCATTCTCGATCAGAACGGATTCGACTCGGCGAACTTTGACGGCGGCATGCTGACGATGCAGGCCGCTTTGCCGAACCTGCCGCTCGCAACTCGATAACTCGCGAGCTAAGCAAGCTCGAGGGGGGCCTTGATGAGTTCGAGGTCGCCATCGGGAGTGAGCGATGATGCGAGGCGCACCCGGAACCGCTCGTCATCGGAATCGGGGAAGTCCGTGCGCTGGTGACCGCCGCGACTCTCGGTGCGCACCATCGCCGCCTCGGTGATGAGAGAGGCGCACGCGAGCACGTTTGACGTCTCCCACTCCGCAACCTGTGGCATGACTGCGGGGCTGTCACTGGTCTGGAACAGCGCGCGCGCGCCAGCGAGCTTTTCTCGGGCCGACGCCAAGCCAGCGGCGTCGCGGAATGGCCCGGCTCCCCGGTGGGCCACGGCTTGAATACGCGGGCGCATCGTCGCGGGCACCAAGATGGCATCACCGGGCCGCTCGACCGGCTCGGCATGCACGAGTGTCCTGTCGTCGACGAGTTCGGCGGCGTCGGCCGCGGAACGGGTGGCGAAGACGAGGCCTTCGAGCAAGGAGTTCGACGCCAAGCGGTTTGCACCATGGACGCCGGAGCACGCGGCCTCGCCAATGGCATACAGCCCTCGCAGTGTGGACCGGCCGTTGAGGTCGGTGAGGATGCCGCCTGAGTGGAAGTGCTGAGCAGGGGCTACCGGGATGAGATCCGTCGCCATGTCGAGACCATGCTCCTCGAGCCGCTCCCAAATCGTGGGGAAGCGCTCGCGCAGGAAATCCGCGCCCAAGTGGCGGCAATCGAGGAAGACGTTCTCGGAACCCTCCTCCTCCATCACCCGCACGATGTTGCGGGACACCACATCGCGTGGCGCCAACTCTGCAAGCTCGTGGCGGCCCACCATGAACCGCTCCCCGGCGGCGTTGAGGAGGTGCGCGCCCTCGCCCCGGACGGCCTCCGAGATGAGGGGCAGCTGCCCGCGAGCGCCAGCGCCTTGCCACAGCACGGTCGGGTGGAACTGGACAAACTCCATGTCCGCGATCGCGGCGCCCGCGCGCAGCCCTGCGGCCACCCCATCCCCCGTGGCCGACGCTGGGTTCGTCGACGATACGTACACCTGGCCAATTCCGCCGGTCGCAACAACCACGGCCTTTGCAAGAGCCGCGCCGACGCCGTCGCGGGTGCCCTCGCCGATGACGTGGAGGGTGACGCCACAGACCGGTCCAGGCCGACCGTCGGGCCCAGGCGCCGCGGTGAGCAGGTCCACCACCATCGCACCCTCAAGAATCTCGACGTGCGGGTCCTGGCGCACGGCCTCGAGTCGCGACACCAAAGCCCGGGAGATCTCAGCGCCGGTCGCGTCTCCACCCGCATGGGCGATGCGGTCTCGGTGGTGGCCGCCTTCGCGAGTGAGAGTGATCCGGCCATCGGCCTGGGTGTCGAAGTTCGCGCCGCGGTCGACAAGTTTTCGCACCCGCTCGGGGCCCTCTGTGACGAGCGCGCGCACAGCCTCACGTGAGCACAATCCGGCGCCAGCGATGAGGGTGTCTTCAAGGTGCTCGTCTGGAGTGTCCTCAGGATCGAGAGCGGCCGCGATGCCGCCCTGCGCCCACACTGTATTTCCCGAGCTCAACTGCCCTTTGGTGACAATGAGGACCTTGCCCACCCGGCGCCGCAACTCGAGCGCAGCGGTGAGTCCCGCCACACCGGATCCCACCACAATGACGTCGGCCTCAACGGTCCATCCAGGTGAGGGAGCCGAGAGCCGCTGTGCGAAGCGAGTCATGCGCACAGCCTAGAACCGCATGGGGTCACCCACGCACCAGGGCGGTGTCAAAGGGGCGGGCGCTACTTCTCTCGCTCGGCACTGCCGGAATGCGCGTGGTACGCATCCCACCCCTCAAGCCGAAAGTCGTGGATGTCGAGCCCCGAGGGCTCAAGCCCAGCGCCGGGCGGCACCTGGCCGGGCTCGTCACTCAACTCGACAATCCGATTGTGCTCATCAACAAAGACAACGTTGGGTGCGTACGTGCGTGCTTCAGCGTCGGCCATCATGCCGTAGGCGATGATGATGACGAGGTCGCCCTCATGAATGAGGTGGGCCGCCGCGCCATTGATGCACACAATCCCCGAACCGGCCTCGCCGGGAATTACGTAGGTGGTCAATCGGGAGCCGTTGGTCACATCCACGACGTCCACCTGCTGGCCCGGCAGAATGTCTGCGGCCTCAAGAAGTGTTGCGTCGATGGTGATCGACCCCACGTAATGGAGATCCGCCTGCGTCACGGTCGCCCGATGGATCTTGGAGATCATCATGGGACGTTGGAGCGAGTGAGGGGTCACGATGCGTCGTCCTCCTCGGTTGATTCGGGGGCGGGGCGCGGTCCGGCCCAACCCACCACGTTATCGATGAGTCGCGTCTCGCCCACACGTGCGGCAACTGCTATCACCACGTCACCACGGTAGTCGTCCGGAACGGGTGCGGCCGACGCTGGATCAAGGGCCCCGACGTATTCGACATCGACAGCAGGCACCTCGGCGAGCGCTCCGCGCGCGACGGCGACGGCCAATGCCGCGCCGCCGCCCTCCCGGAGAACCTGCTCAGCCTCGCCCAATGCGCGGCTCAATACGAGGGCATCGGCACGCTCCTGCGAAGACAGAAAGACGTTGCGGCTCGACAGCGCGAGACCATCCGCGTCACGGACCGTTGGGACCACCTCGATGCGGACGGGCACATTGAGATCTCGGACCATCGCGCGGATCGCAATCACCTGTTGCGCGTCCTTCTGACCGAAGTACGCGAGGTCAGGCTTGGTGAGGTTGAGGAGCTTGAGGACCACGGTGAGGACCCCATCGAAGTGCCCCGGGCGGGCCGCGCCCTCGAACACGTCATTGATGGCACCGGCATTGAGGGTGACGGTGGGCTTGCCACCGGGGTACATCTCAGCAACCGAGGGAGCGAAGATCACGTCAACGCCAAGTGACTCAAGCAGAGCCGCATCGGCCTCGAGATCTCGCGGGTATCGCTCCAGGTCCGCTGGGTCGTTGAACTGCAGCGGGTTGACAAAGACGGTGACGACTACCTGGTCCGCGGCGTCGCGCGCCGCTTTCACCAAAGCGACGTGGCCTTCATGCAATGCGCCCATGGTCATCACCACGGCACGCGTTCCCGAGGTGGCGAAGGCAGACAGCTCTGCTGCTGTGTGCACGATTCGCATGGTCACTTCTCTCCCAAAGCGGCGATGATCGCCGCATATGGCGCGGGGCCGAGTCGACCCCCCGCATACGCCAAGTCAGCGGTGGCACGTGCCATCGCTCGATACGCCGCGAGCGCTTCAGGTTGATGAGTCAGCGCCGCGACATGCGCGGCAACAGTACCCGCGTCGCCCCTCACCACTGGACCGGTGAGAGTGCTCACCGCGCCTGGAGCGTCGCCTAGAGCGCCGTCCACAGACGCGTGAACTAAGGGACTCAACACTCGTCCGGGTTGGTCGATTCCCGCGGCAGCAAGCATCGCCGAGGCTTGAGCAATGAGCGTCACCGCGTGATTACCAGCATGAACAAGTGCGGCGTGATAGACGGCACGCGCCTCGTCAGCGATCACCACCGGTTCGGCGCCCATCTCGACAACAAGTGCTTGCGCAATCGGCACGAATGGCGCCGGCGCCGTAACGCCCCACACCGCTCCCGCCATCCGATCAAGATCGAGAGACGTGCCAGTAAACGTCATGGCCGGGTGAATCGCCATGGGGATTGCGCCGACGCTCGATGCGGCATCAAGGGCGGACAGGCCTTGGGTGCCGGAACAGTGGACGACGATCTGGCCCTGACGCCACATCCCGAGCCGGGCGAGGCCGCGAGCAAGCTCAGCCACAGCGTCGTCCGGGACGGTGAGGAAGACGAGTTCTGCCTCCGCGACCACCTCGTCCGCGTCACGGCGCGGCACTCCAGGCAACAGCGTCTCGATGCGGCTGCGCGACGCCTCAGAGACCCCCGATGCTCCAATGACGCGATGGCCCGCCCGCGCGAGAGCGGCACCGATGACGGCACCCACCCTGCCGGCGCCCACGATGCCAACACTCAGTCGAGCGGGACGGTCAAGGCTCATCGGGCGCAACCTCGGTAAGCCCCACTTTTGCCATCCATTGCTCGGGGGTTTGGAGTTTGCGGCGTTGCCGCGCACGGTGGGCTTGCGACTCAAGCACGTCAATCGCGTCCTCGACAGCAAGGTGTGATGCGACCGGGCGCACCATGCCGCGCGTCGAGTGCACGTGAACGTTCGCAAGACCGAGCAGCCGATCAAGCGGACCTTGGGTGAGCGCGAGCGACTGGGTGCGCTCATGGGGCACCACGATGAGCTCACGAACAAGGCGTCCGCGCCGGATGAACAGTGCCGTGTTGGTTGCTCGCACACCGCGCTGACGCCATTGGAGTGGGTCAAGCCACTTGGCGGCGGGAGGGGACGCCGTGAATCCGCCATCTGATCCAGAACCCGACAGTGCGAGCGACACGGTTCCCTCCGGGTCCGGATCGCCGAGATCGGGCAGCACGGTCCACAACGCGAGAAGGGCCTCGTGGCGAGTCCCCACTGGGAGCAACGTTGAGACGGCTTCTTGATTGTCCTGGTAACCGGCGACATTGATGACGATCTGCCACCAATCACGCCGCCGCCACAGCAATGACTGCTTGAAATGCACGGCCTGCACACGGCCCGGAGGCACGGTCTGACGACGCGTCTCGAGCAGACCGTGGGAGAGGCGAACGCCGTCCTGAGAAATGCCCAAACGGAAGTTCATGCCGCGATTCAAGGTGGCGAAGGCGTACGACGCGGCACCGACCAAGCCCGCGAGACCACCCGTGAGGCCACCGCCAAGCACGGCCGCAGCCAGATCGACCTCGGGCGCCAGGATGCCCGTGACCACCGCACCAGCAAAAAAGACGAGGATGGCGACAACGACGCCCACCGTGCCCCAACTTAAAAGTATCGACAGCAAGAGGAGCGGCACCGGCACCGCGACGAGTCCGCGCTCCTCGGCCGCACTCACCGCCGTACGAGCGCTCCCCGGGGCAGGAGCCAGGCGGAACGACTCAATCTCTTCGCGCAAGTGAAAGCCGTGCTGACCCTCCCGCCTCTGTGCAGCGTCGGCCTTGAAGCCCGCCGCGAGCGCAAGTACCTCATTCCGAAGGGCTTCAGCGTCGGCGAGGCGCAGGAACTGGAGCTGAATTCCCGAGTTCTCTCCGCCGGCCACCTCAATCGACACCTTGCCAAAGCCAAAGATTCGCCCGAGGAGCGGTTGCACCACGTCAACAGCCTGGATGCGATCAAGCCGTGCTTGGCGGTGCTGGCGGAACAAGACTCCTTTGCGCTGCTCGATCGCCTCATCGGTGATTCGGTACGTGTGAAACCACCAGAACAGGTAGCCGAACGCGACGGCAACGAGCGCCCCGAGCAACACGAAGAGCGCTAAACGAGAGATGGGGAGGTTGACGTCAAAGGGCATTGACTCGTCGTCCTCGCCGGGGGCGCCGGGCCCGCCCGTGAACCAATAGCCGACGGCGCCCGCCATGACGGCCCACCCGCCCAGTAGCGGAGAAACGGGGTGCACATGCGCCCACTCGCGTGGGGCCGTGTACACGCGGTCAGTCGACTCGCTCATAGACCCGCCAACTGGGCCTCTCCGCGCTCAGTCAAGCGGTCGCGCAAGCGTTCACCTTCAGCGGCAGGGACTCCGTCCAGCGTGGCATCCGTTCCGGGGGATGCGGTGTGGAGCTTGATGGAGCACAGTCCGAATGCGCGCGCAACCGGACCCGCCATCACCTCGACGTATTGCATCCGCCCGTATGGCACCACCGTGACACGGCGCACAAGTCGCCCGCGGCGTACGAGCAAGTCGTCATCGCGTTCAGCCCAACCGTGTGCGTGCACGAGTCGCACGCCCACCCACGCGCTCCACAGCATCGCAATGATGCCGCCAGCCGCCGGCCACCACAGTCCCGGCTCCACCGTCATTGCCAAGACGATGAGTGCTGCGATCGGGGGAACGTAGACAATGGCAATGGTGATGAGCCGCACGGGGATCAGCCGGGTGGAGGCCGCCGTCCAGGTCACGCCTTGAGGGCTGTACCAGGTCATGCGACTAGTGTGCCACTCCCGCAGCAGGCCCCTCGGGGGCGTCGTCCTCATCAAAGGGGTCGATCCGGCACCACCATTCCGCCACTGCTCCTGCGCCCAGCATGGCAAGTCCGCCCACCGCACACAGACCGGCGGCGATTGCGATCTCTCGACGCGGCTCGTGCGCCCAATCTGGCAAGAGGCTGAAGCCGTAGCCGCCATAGACGCCGGAGAGCAACGCGCCCGCATACGCCGACGCTTGGGCCAGCAACACGGTGCGCACGGCGCGCTGTGGGTCGATTCGGCCCCGTTTGCCCTTCTTGTATTGGCGCACAGTCCAACCGAGATAGAGCACCACAGCCGACGCTGCGAGCGCCACCGGCAACGTGGTCCAAGGAACATCGACAGGGGTCGCGCCACCGCGCAGCCACGACCATGTGAATGCGAGGCCGAGACCAAAAGACAGCGCGACGATGATGACGAGTGTCCGCCAACGCAGAGGCCTCACCAGCCGTCTCCTGTCATCGTCGTCCCGGCCATGGCTCCGCGCGCACGGCGACGGTTGACGCGAGAGCTGCTGCAGCGTCGGCAATAGGACCCAAACCAGGTAGGACAGCCTGAGGCTCCATGCGTGCCCATGGGACAAGGACAAAGCCGCGCTGGGCCGCACGCGGGTGCGGCAAGGTGAGATCGGCGCTCGTGGCCTCGATGCCGTTGACGTCGATGATGTCGATGTCGACAGTGCGCGGGCCGTTCTCGATTCCGCGCTCACGGCCGTGCACCATCTCGATGCCGTGGCACGCCGCGAGAAGCTCGCGTGGCGTGAGCGCGGTGGTGATCCTGACCACTGCGTTGAGGTAGTCGGGCTGCGGGGGGCCTCCCGCAGGGGCCGATGAGACGAGAGCAGATGTCGCTTCGACGTGAATGCCGGGGATGCGGCTCAATGCGTGAACGGCGTCGATGAGGGTGTTCTCGACCTCACCGAGGTTGCCGCCCAGTGCGAGAAGGGCGGGCACCGGTTGAAGTGGCCGGACGTCAAAGATGTCGCGCGCCTCTGACTCGCCGTATTTGAGTGGGTCATGCGGCATCCCGGCCGAGGAGCCCACGCGTTTGTCTGCCCACATGTCCCCCGAACGCAGGTCACGGCGAACGGTGACAGCGACATCCGTGAAAGGCACGGGAATGGGTGCCTCGGGCTTGTGAACCCGCACGTCTACGCACTCAATGCCGTCGAGATCGAGCACGGCGAGCGCAATCCGCTCTGCAAGAGTTTCGATGAGGTCGACGCTGGGGCCGGTGAGAACGGCCACGGCGCGCTGGGCGACCTCGGCGTAATTGACGGTGCGCGCGAGGTCATCGTGACGGGCGGCATCGCGCGTATTGAGGTGGATGACAACGTCCGCAATGAACGGCTGTTCCCTTTGGCGCTCCTCCGGCAAGACTCCGTGGCGTCCTGCAGCCCGGATCCCTTCAATCGTGATCCGATCCAACTCGATGCCCGCCTTGACGTACGGGGAGGACGTCCATGTCATGGTGTCATCGTCGCGTCTTCGCGCCCGCTTGCCAAGCGGACACGACAGCGATCGCGTCACGTGCCGCTGCCGGATCATGAACACGGACCGCCCATGCCCCCGCCGCAGCCGCGAGCGTAGTCACCGCAGTTGTCGCATGTTCACGCACAGCAGGGTCCGCGGCGTCGACACCTTCACGCGCGATCGCGGCACCCAAGAAGCGCTTGCGCGAGGCGCCGATGAGCACCCGTGCTTCGCCCGCCCACTCGGCCATGCGCGCAAGGAGCGGCCAATTCGACTCTGTTACCTTGGCAAAGCCAAGCCCGGGATCCAGGATGATCCGCGCGGTGTCAACCCCGGCGTCGGCAAGAACAGCGACGCGTTCCTCGAGCTCGGCGCGGACCTCCGCCACCACGTCCCGATACGCATCAAGGGTGTCCATGCGCTGGGAAGGCGCGCGCCAATGCATCGCAACGAAATGCACGCCCAAGTCCGCGACTGCGCCCGGCATGGCAGCGTCGGCGAGGCCGCCCGACACATCGTTGATCAGTGTGGCGCCTACCTCTACTGCCGCTCGAGCCACGCTCGCGTGCATCGTGTCGATGGAGACTGCAATCCCGTCCCCGGCGAGCGCCGCGACCACCGGGAGAACGCGGCTCGCTTCCTCCTCGGGGGTCACTGGGTGCGCCCCCGGGCGAGTCGACTCCCCGCCCACATCAACGATGTCGGCACCGGTGCTTGCGAGATGGAGACCGTGGGCGATGGCAGCATCCGTCGCGAGGTAGCGTCCACCGTCGCTGAAGGAATCGGGCGTGACATTGAGGACGCCCATGACAAGCGTGCGCTGGGCGACGGGAAGCTCGGGCACCGCTACTTCCCCACGATGAGGCTCATGGCCTCTGCGCGGGTCGCCGCGTCGCGCATCACGCCGCGCACCGCGCTTGTTACCGTGCGCGAACCGGGCTTGCGCACGCCACGCATCGACATGCACAAGTGTTCTGCCTCGACCACCACGATCACCCCGCGCGCACCGAGGTGCTCGACCAGGGCATCGGCCACTTGCGTGGTGAGGCGCTCTTGCACCTGGGGGCGCCGTGCATAGAGATCGACGAGGCGCGCCAACTTGGACAAACCAGTGATGCGGCCGTCTGCGCCGGGGATATACGCGACGTGAGCCACTCCGTGGAAGGGCACAAGGTGGTGTTCGCACAACGAGTACAACTCGATGTCCTTAACGAGGATCATCTCCTCGTGGCCGAGTTCGAACACGGCACTGAGAACCTCTGCTGGGTCCTGCGTGAGGCCCGAAAAGAACTCCTCGTAGGCGCGTGCCACACGGGCTGGAGTGTCCCGGAGTCCGTCCCGTTCCGGGTCCTCGCCCACCGCCACAAGAATCTCGCGGATCGCCGCCTCGATGCGGGCCTTGTCAACGCCGTCAGTCATGTGTGCGCTCTACTCTGCGGTGCCCGCGGTGTCCTTGGGCTCGGTGCGACGCGGGGTCGGTGCCTTGACGGCGCGACGGCGGCTCGGCTTTGGTGCCCAATCGCCGCTGACCCACGCCTCGCGTGCCGGAAGCTTCTTCACCTTTGCAAAGAGACCTGCGAGTTCGGCCTCGTTGAGAGTCTCTTTCTCGAGGAGCTCCTCGGCGAGGACGTCGAGCACCTTGCGGTTGAGCGTGAGCGCCTTGGTTGCTTCGCGCATCGCATTGTCCATGAGCGCGCGCACCTCGGCGTCAATGGTTGACGCCACCTGCTCCGAGTACTCGCGGCCATGGCCCATATCGCGGCCCAAGAACACTTCGCCCGAGCTGCCCGTGAGGCGGACAGCTCCCACCTTGGTCGACATCCCGTACTCGGTGACCATCTGCTTGGCGATCTCGGTTGCTTGGCTGATGTCGTTGCTCGCGCCAGTCGATGGATCGCCAAACACCACCTCTTCGGCCACGCGACCCCCCATTGCGTACGCGAGATTGTCAAGCAATTGGTTGCGCGTCTTTGAGTAACGGTCCTCGGCCGGCATCACCATCGTGTATCCGAGGGCACGGCCGCGCGGAAGGATCGTCACCTTGGTGACCGGGTCCGTGTGGTTGAGGGCTGCGGCAACCAGCGCGTGCCCGCCCTCGTGATACGCCGTGACGCGCTTGTCATGATCGTTCATCACGCGAGTGCGCTTTTGCGGGCCGGCGATGACGCGGTCGATCGCCTCATCGAGTTCGCTTGGGCCGATGCTTGTCGCGTCGCGGCGCGCGGTGAGGAGCGCCGCCTCATTCAGCACGTTGGCGAGATCCGCGCCCGTGAAGCCCGGTGTGCGCTTTGCGATCGCCGAGAGATCAACCTCGGGGGCGATCGGCTTGCCCTTCGCGTGGACCTCGAGCACCTTCTGCCTGCCCTTGAGGTCCGGGGCGTCCACTCCCACCTGGCGGTCAAAGCGGCCGGGGCGCAACAGCGCAGGATCAAGAATGTCGGGACGGTTGGTCGCGGCGATCATGATGACGTTCGTGTTCGCGTCAAAGCCGTCCATCTCGACAAGCATCTGATTGAGGGTCTGCTCGCGCTCGTCGTGTCCGCCGCCAAGGCCCGCACCGCGGTGGCGTCCCACAGCGTCGATCTCGTCAACAAAGATGATCGCTGGGCTGTTCTTCTTCGCCTTGTCGAAAAGGTCGCGCACGCGGCTCGCGCCCACACCGACAAACATCTCGACAAAATCGGAACCCGAGATCGAGTAGAAGGGCACACCGGCCTCGCCTGCGACGGCACGGGCAAGCAGCGTCTTGCCGGTTCCGGGGGGCCCATAAAGCAACACGCCCTTGGGGATCTTGGCGCCCACAGCCTGGAACTTGCCCGGGCTCTCAAGGAACTCCTCGATCTCGCGAAGCTCCTCGACCGCCTCGTCCACGCCGGCGACGTCTTCAAACTTCACCTTGGGTGTATCCGGCGTGACCTCGGTGGCTCGGGATCGCCCAAACTGCATGACGCCACGGCCACCTCCACCTTGCATCATCGAGAAGAGGATGTAGATGACGATGATGACGATGAGGATCGGCAGGAAGCTGAAGAGAATCGTTTGCCACATCGATGTACGCGGGACCACCGAGTCATAGCCGTCGGTCGGGTTGCTCTCTGCAACCGCCGCCGCCACTGCAGGACCCTGGGGTTCTACGTAGTAGAACTGCACGAGGCCGTCGGGCTTCGCGTCGGTGTCGGCAAGAACATCGGGCACCGTGTCGCCCAGTTGCACCTGCACTCGCTGGTCGCCGTCGGTGATCTCGACCTGCTGAATCCCCTCCGAGGCAAGCACGGCAAAGCCCTGCGACGTGGAGATTTTGGTCACGGGTTCTTGATTGAGCGACATGTAAAGCAACGAGCTCACGATGATCGCAATCGCGAACAGCACCACGTACGACAGGCGCAGTCTCTTCATAATGACCACGACTCTACGCGAGGAGCCCCGTGACGCGGGCGCGTTTCGCGCTCAGCGGTATCCCCCAGCCGGCCCGCCCCACCGAAGTTCAGAACCGCTGAGGCCGGTTCCCAAAGTTCGGAACCGCTGACGCGGGCGACACGCCGCTAACGCCACCAGGGGCGCTCACCAAGCCGGCGTGTCGCATTCTCAGCGGTTCGGAACTTTCGGGGGTCAAGGCCTTCCCGCCATAGAACGTCGAGCACTTCGTTCGCCATGCCCACCGGATCGGCGGCTACCTCGGCGTGTGCGAACCGAAGCGTCGTCAGTCCAGAGAAAGCGAGCAACCGCGATCGGCGCCGATCAGAGGTAAAGCTGCGCTGATCGGAGTGAAACTCGAACCCATCCACCTCGACAATGAGCGAGTTCTCCACAAGGAGGTCGACCGCGCCAACCTCCTCAAACCGCGCCTGCGGTTCGACTTTCAGACCCAGTTCTCGAAGCGCAACTCTGGCGTACGTTTCCCCAAGCGACTGCGCCGAACCGTTGACGTGCGAGGCCACCCAGCGCCGGCGCTCTTGCGAACCGCGCGCCAGAAGCCTCATGTCCCGTCTGTCAATAAAGCCCCCTCCCAGCGCCGCATCAAGGAGTGCGACTTGCTGGATGGGCGTGGTGCACAGCGCCGCGACATCGAGGTGATGGAGTGGGAAATCGTCCGACGCCTCGCCACACCGATGGAGCGTCACTTCCTGCGAGGGCCGCAGGCGTGGATGGCCAAGGCCACGGCTCTCTGGCACGCCCAGATGAAGCGTGGAGGGCGGATTCTCGACGGGCAGGCCCCTCGCCGCACACCACGAGACACATGTTGGAAGTGCACGAAAGACCTCGGCAAGCACGCGGGGGCGGGCCACTCCAGGAAGCGCGTATACACCTCGGTGCGGCCGCACAACCTTTCCACGTCGCACCGCCTCGACCATTTCTGCATGGCTGAATCCAGCGTCGGCCAAAGCCCGCCACCGTGCGATGCCGCCAGAGTTCGATAAGAAGACGTCGATAGCCATCGAATGATCGTTTGGCGTGGAGCGCCTGGATGCGGCGGTCGCCACGTTGACCTGGGGATACCGCACCGTAGGTCGGGCCTGAGGACATCAATCAAGCCGACACGTGCAGCTCGGCGAGGGCGACCCAATAGCTTTGAACCGGAGACAGCGGTTCAGTACGTTCGGAACCAAATCCAGGTGCGACACCCCGAGACCGCGAGTCAGATCAGTTAGTTCCGCGGCGTGTCGCGAACGTCAGCGGTTCAATACCCAAAGAACCGGCGTGAGCGGTTCGTAACTTTGGGAGAGGGTCCCGCGACGGCGACCTTCCCCACCTCAGCGGTTCGGAACTCGAGGAGGGGTCAGTGCTCGCCGTAAACGCTGGGCTTGAGGATGGCGACAAACGGCAGCGTGCGGTATTTTTCCGCCCAGTCGAGGCCGTAACCCACGACGAACTCGTTGGGGATGTCAAAGCCGATGTAGCGAACGTCAAGTTCGACCTGCACGGCGTCCGGCTTGCGAAGTAGCGTCGCCACCTCCACCGACTCGGCGCCGCGCGAGCGGAGATTGCCCAGCAACCACGACAGCGTCACGCCCGTGTCGATGATGTCCTCGACGATGAGGACGTGCCGGCCAGTGAGATCCGCGTCGAGGTCCTTGAGAATCCGCACCACACCACTCGACTTGGTGCCGGAGCCATACGAGGACACGGCCATCCAGTCCATCTCGACCGATGGCGGCAAGCGCCGCGCAAGATCCGCCATCACCATGACAGCGCCCTTGAGCACACCAACGAGCAGCACGTCCTTGCCCTCGTAGTCCGCGCGGATCTGGGCGGCGATCTCGTCGAGCCTCTCCCCAATCTCGCGGTCGGTCACCACCACTCGCGTGAAGTCATCCATCGTGAATGCGGAGTGGGAGAAGTCAGGGCTCACTCTGTTAATCCGTTCTCGTCCGTGCTCTCAAAGCGCTCGAGAGGGTACGTGATGATCAGCCTGCCATACTCGCGACGCGCCTCGTAGCCACCCGGCAAGGACACGGGTCCTTGGCCGGAGTACGTGGTGACAAGACGGTCGAGAGCGGCAACGTGGGAAGCGGCCAACGGCCCAGCACCGCGGTTCTCGGCGATCATCTTCAGCATGCGGGTGCGAATCGCATCGGGCAGGGCCGCGAGAACGTTGCACTGCCATTCCTCGCCGTGAGTGCGGCGCTGAGAATCCATCATCGCGGTGCGTGCTTGGCGGTCGAGTTCATCCGCGTCAGCCTGCAGCAATGCCGCGGAGCGGGCAAGGCCGGAGACGACGCCGGGGCCAAGGACATCGATAAGGGCAGGCATGACGACACTTCGGAGGGCGGAGCGTCGCGGCCCGTTCTCTCCCTCATTGGTTGGATCGAACCAGGGCTCGAGTCCAAGAGCCTCACACGCGGCGATGGTGTCTTTTCGGCGCAGTGACAAGAAGGGGCGCACGTAACGGCCTCGCTTGACGGGCATTCCTGCGAGTGCGCGAGCGCCGGAACCACGGGCCAGCGCAAGCAACACGGTCTCAGCCTGGTCATCCATCGTGTGCCCCATGAGGATGTGCGGGGTGAGCCCACCCTCGGCATCCACGCGTTCGTCAAGTGCACGGTAGCGGGCCTTGCGCGCTGCCGCTTCAAGGCCCCCCTCGCGCCCCACCAACACGCGCTCGACAAACACCGTTGCGATGCCGGCCTGGTGAATCTGGGCGACGGCTCGCTCGGCCACCACCGCTGAATCGGGCTGAAGCGCGTGATCGACAACAATCGCGCCCGTGAGGAACCCCTCTTTGCGGCCAACAAAAGACGCCGCCGCAGCGAGCGCCAATGAATCGGGGCCCCCAGAACACGCGACCCACACCTTGGCGCCCATGTCCACGCCGTCGAGCGCTTCGCGCACGGCATTGCGCGTCGCGGCCACCGCGGGGTGTGGTCCTGTCACGGGAATCCTTTGTGCGGGTAGGGGCGGGAGTGGGAACGGATCAATGCGGGTCAGCGCGTCGGTTAGCCGCTGCACCCACATTGTGCCAAGGCGTCGACGAACTCGTCGACGGCTTGGCGCGGCGCGACGGGCCCGTATGGCATCCCATCGGCCAACGCGGCGAACAGGAGAGGGCGTCCGTCTGCGGTGATGACCACACCTGCAAGGGATGTGACCCCGGTGAGCGATCCAGTCTTGGCGCGCATCACGCCTGCGCCCGGCGTCGAAATGAAGCGGTCTGCAAGAGTGCCGTTGAGACCAGCAATGGCGAGCCATTCGAATACGTCGGCGGTCCGCTCGTGGAGAGCCGCCTGGCGCATGGACTCAGTGAGGACCCGTGGCGGAATCCGATTCCGCGTGGAGAAGCCCGCGCCGTCGTACAAGGTGAGTCCCGTCGTGTCGACGCCCAATGCCGCGAGCTGTTCGATCACTGCGTACGCGGCAGCGTCGGGCGTGCCTGCGTATCCGAGGTTGATCGCGAGCACCCGCGAATGTACCTCCGCGATCGTGTTGTCGGACGAGTGGATCATGAACGCCACTTGGTCCGCGAGCGGCGCCGAGAGCACGGTGCCCACATCAATCCCTGTCGAGTTGGGTCTCGCCCCCGCCCGCGTCGCGGTGATGCCGCGCTCAGTCAGTCTCTCGGCGAAGATGTCCCCAGCGGCGGCGGCCGGGTCGGTCGCTCGCGGCGCATACAGATCGTCGGCAAGTTTGCCGACGTTGACGGCAAGCCCCGTGACAGGCGCCGCGTAGCCGCTCGATCGGGCATAAGCGGGCCACTCGAGGGGATACGACGGCCCCGGGAAGGCGGCCGTATCGACCACCACCTTCACGGAACTCACCCCGTCGGCGGCAAGCGCGATCGCCACCTGATCGGCGAGGTCACCCAAACCCGCGTAGCCAACGGCAGGCATGTCGCCGCCCCACGTCGCCCCGGTTGCGGGAGGGTCTCCCTGATATCCAGCGTCGGCCGCGAGCATCATGTCGCCGCCCGCTACGAGAGCGACCTCGCCGCGTGCAGCGTCGTACCGCGCGATGGTGGGAATCTGAAAGTCAGGGCCCAGCCCGGCGACGGCTGAAATGCCCGTGAGGAGCTTCGTCGTCGAGGCCGGCACTTGGCCGTCCGAGGCGTCCACATCCGCGAGCACCTCGCCCGTGATGAGGTCAATGACGGACACATTTGTCGACGCTCCGGTGCGGGCATCGTCGCGTAACGCTTGAGCGAGTGCTTGAACGGCCGACACTGAAGGCAGGGGCGCGCTCGGATCCGTCAGGGCGTCAAGTGCCGGGCCGGGAGTCGGTGCGGGTTCCACCTCTGCGGCCGAGAGGAACGGCGCTGGGGGCTCCGGCTCGGCGACCACGGTCACCCAGCCAGGTACGTAGTCGTAGGCGTCCGCCCACACGTAGCCCGCGCCTCCGGCAAGGACAACGGCGGGCACCACAATTGCGGCGATCACCCTCGTTCGCACCCGTCACCTCCCGTCATGCGTCAGACTAATAGCCGGACAGAGGACTTTAGTCGCGAGGTGCAGCATGGAATTCAACGTCACCATCGAGATCCCCAAGGGCTCTCGCAACAAGTACGAGGTGGATCACCACACGGGACGCATCGTGCTTGACCGAATGCTCTTTACGTCGACCCGGTATCCGGACGACTACGGCTTCATCGATGGGACGCTCGGCGAGGATGGCGACCCGTTGGACGCGCTCGTGTTGCTTGAAGAGCCCACCTTCCCCGGTTGCCAGATCCGGTGCCGCGCTCTCGGCATGTTCCGCATGCGCGATGAGGCTGGCGGTGACGACAAGGTGCTGTGCGTGCCTGTTGCTGACCAGCGCGCCTTGTGGCGTCAGGAGATCTCCGATGTGTCGGACTTCCACCGTCTTGAGGTCCAGCACTTCTTCGAGGTCTACAAGGACCTTGAGCCCGGCAAGTCCGTTGAGGGCGCGCACTGGGTAGGTCGCGCCGAGGCAGAGGCCGAGATCCTCGCGTCAATTGAGCGCGCCAAGGGCACGCCTTTCGCTCACGAGAACCCGCTCTACCCGCCGCAGCACTGACACGCGGCCGACGCTGGCGTGGGGTCGACGCTGGGTCACCCAACGGGCGTATGGGCGACGCGGTGCTTGGCTTATGGACGACCGGCGTACGGCATGATGTCGCCCAGGTTCCACGACGAGGCGTAGTTGCGCACCTTGGCGTTTGAGCCGGGCACGGTGGCCTCGACTACCTGTCCGTTACCGATGTAGATCGCCACGTGGTAGATCTGGCTCGCGTCACGGTTGGTGCCCCAGAAGATGAGGTCGCCAGGTCGCAATTCCGAGAATGAGATGTGGGTGACGCCGGCGTATTGGGTGCGGGAACTGCGAGGAATCGAGAACCCTGCGGCGCCCCATGATGCGCGGGTAAGTCCCGAGCAGTCATAGGCCGGGCCGTTGCCGCCAGCGAGGTACGGCGATCCCACCAAGGTCAAAGCGTGCGCGGCTGCCGTTGCTCCGTGCGAGGCGCTCGACGACCATGACCCGGACGTTTCGCCTCCACTGGAGCCGCCTCCCGTATTGCCACCGGTATTACCGCCGGTGTTGCCGCCAGTGCTTCCACCCGTGTTGCCGCCGGTGTTGCCGCCTGAACTTCCACCCGATCCACCGCTGCCGCCTTGGTTC
>JAEYOR010000001.1 GCA_023411615.1 Actinomycetes bacterium | reverse complement strand
GGGTTAGGCGAAGCGCTTGGGGAGCGCCTCGTCCCAAGCCTCGCGTAGGTCCGAGAGGGGGAGCGTGAAGGCGCCCTGCAGTTCGAGGTGGGGCTCCTCCGTGGTGGTGCCGATACGCGCAAACGGCACGCCGCGCGCCTCGAGCATCGCCGTCCAGCGCGGCTCCTCGGTACGCGGTAGCGCGACGAGCACGCGGCCCTGAGTCTCGGAGAACCACGCCTCTGCGAGGGACACGCCGTCACGAGCGACCACCTCATCGAGGACGATGCGGGCGCCAACGCCGTGACGGAAGGCTGCCTGGGCGACGGCTGCGGCAAGTCCGCCCTCGGCCACCTCACGTGCGGCGTCAACGAGGCCGTCACGAGAGGCACTCACCATCACCTCGGCGAGCAGCTTCTCAGCGGCAAAGTCGACGGCAGGTGGTAGTCCCTGCATGACACGGTGCAGTCCCGCGAAAGCAGAGCCCGCAAGGTCCGCGCCGGTGGTGCCGAGCAGGTAAAGCGCCTGGCCGGCCTCACGCCAGCCCGAAGGCGTCGCGCGGCGCACGTCGTCAAAGATGCCGAGCATGCCGACAATCGCGGCGGGGTTGATCGACGAGTCGACTCGGCCCGGCTCTCCCGTGCCGTTGTAGAGCGATACATTGCCGCCAGTGACAGGCACACCCATCTCAAGGCATGCATCGGCGACACCTCGCACGGCCTCGGCAAACTGCCACATCGCGTCCGGATCCTCGGGCGAACCAAAGTTGAGGCCGTCGGTGACCGCAACGGGCTCGGCACCCGCAATTGCCACCGCGCGATAGGCCGCGACCACCGATTGCTGCGCACCGGTGTAGGGGTCGAGCTTCGTGAAGCGGTCGTTTGAGCGCGTCGCGATTGCCACACCACGGCCCGTCTCTTCGTCAACGCGCACCACGCCCACCACATCGGGGCGGGCCATTGCGGTGTTGCCCTGGACGTACCGGTCGTACTGGTTGGTGATCCACGCCTTCGATGCGATAGCGGGCCATGTCATGAGGCGTCGAGTCTGCTCGGCAAGCGCCTCGCCGTTGTCCGGCAACGCCACGTGTGCAGGCGCCTGCACCTCATCCATCCAGGCCGGCCGCGCATAGGGGCGCTCGTACACCGGACCGTCGTGGGCGACGGTGCGCGGGTCAACATCGACAATGCGCTGGCCGTGGTGGTCGATGGTGAGGCGGCCGGAATCATTGACTTCGCCTACTACGGCGCTCTCGATCTCCCACTTGGACGTGATCTCAAGGAAGAGATCGAGCTTCTCGGGGCGCACCACGGCCATCATCCGCTCTTGGGATTCGGACATGAGGATCTCGCCCGCGTTGAGCGTGGGGTCGCGCAAGAGCACGTCATCAAGCCACACGTGCATCCCGCCCGAGCCATTCGAGGCAAGCTCGCTCGTGGCACACGAGATGCCCGCGGCACCGAGGTCTTGGATGCCTTCAACAACGTCGGCGGCAAACAGCTCAAGGCAGCACTCGATGAGCACCTTCTCCATGAAGGGGTCGCCCACCTGCACCGACGGACGCTTGGCGGGCACGCCATCCTCAAAGGTCTCGGAGGCAAGGATGGACGCGCCACCAATGCCGTCGCCGCCCGTGCGCGCACCAAAGAGCACCACCTTGTTGCCAACGCCTGCGGCCTTGGCGAGGTGAATCTGCTCATGCTTCATCACGCCCACGCACAGCGCATTGACAAGCGGATTGCCTTGATACGAGGGGTCAAAAGTGGAACCGCCGCCCACATTAGGCAAGCCAAGCGAATTGCCGTAGCCACCAACCCCGGATACCACGCCGTGCACCACACGAGCCGTGTCTGGGTGGTCGATGTCTCCGAAGCGCAGTTCGTCCATGACGGCCACCGGGCGCGCGCCCATCGCGAGGATGTCGCGCACAATGCCGCCGACGCCGGTGGCGGCTCCCTGGTAGGGCTCCACGTAGGAGGGGTGGTTGTGGGATTCGATCTTGAAGGTGACTGCCCAACCGTCGCCGATGTCAACAACGCCCGCGTTCTCGCCCATGCCCACCATGAGGCATTGCTTCATGTCCTCGGTGGTCTTGGCACCGAATTGCCGCAAGTGCACCTTGGAGGACTTATACGAGCAGTGCTCTGACCACATGACGGAGTACATCGCGAGCTCCGCTGCCGTGGGGCGCCGGCCCAGCAGGTCAACGATCCGCGCGTACTCGTCGGCCTTGAGGCCGAGTTCGGCGTACGGCATCTCGTGATCGGACGTGGCAGCGGCACGCTCAACCGTATCGAGGTGGTGGTCAGGGGCGGCGACGGGGGCGTCAGTCATGCGTATCCCTCGGCTCGAGAAATGGGGGTCGATGCTGTGGCCCAGCCTACCGGCGAGCCTCACCCCATTTTAGCCCCCGCGCTACGCGGCGGTGAGGTGCAAGGCGAGCGCGTCTTGAGCGTCGCTCAGCAAGTCTTCCCAGGCGAGGCCGGGCGCCCGCACGTGGAGGCGATCATTGCCTTCCCACGCATATGCCTCAACACCCACCACACGTCCCACAATGAACGCAAGCTGCTCCACTACATGGGAGCCCACCATCGAGTCGGCATTCGGCGCAATCCACAACACATGGGTGTAGCCGGGCATGCGTGATGTGCCGCAGTCAAGAATGACAGCGCGCGGTCCTACCGGGGGTCGTGGGGCCGACGCGAGGGCGTGGCCCGGCGTGCGGCTCGGCAGTTCGGGTGCCGCATCGTGATCGCGTGGCAAGAACTCGCGGGAACCATCGGCGAGGCGGTGCGACAACACCTGCAGAGCGGCCGTGTCGATTCGTCCCTCGCGGTGCGGTGTCATCGTATTTACTCCCCTTGCCCGTTACGTCCCTTTCTTATTCGACATCAGCATGAGCATGAGGTCCAGTGATTGTTGGCAAGTCCACACCTTGCCCCCCTTCTCGGGGGCCCCGAATGGGTGGCGGGCACGGGCAGTGACCACACCTCGGCAGCACGTCGCGGATACGCTGCGGCCTGGGTCGTATCGTGTGGACATGGAATGGGCGGGGTGGGCGGTTGCTGCACTGGCATCGTGCCTCGCGATCGTGTCCGCGTGGCAAGCGCACCGTCACCGCCAACGTCTCGATCGCCTCCAGGTGGTGGCACAGCGCGAAGCGACCGCGACGCGCGTGCTCGCTGCGAGTGATGAGCGTGCCCGTATCGCACGTGAGATGCATGACGTCGTTGCCCACACGTTGTCTGTGGTGGTAGCCCAAGCCGATGGTGGCCGCTTTGCCGCCCGGGCCGATCCTGCTGCTGGCGAGCGCACTCTCGACACCATCGCAAACGTGAGTCGAACCGCGCTTGAGGAGATGCGCGCCCTTCTCGGGGTGCTCCGTGCGCCAGAGGGCGACATCCCGCTGGGACCCCAACCCAGCATCGGGGACATCCCCGCGTTAGTGGCGTCGGCTCGCGAGTCTGGCCTTGAGGCCGCCTTCGTCACCACGGGCACGCCTCGCCCCTTGCCCCTTGGCGCGGGTCTTGCGTTGTATCGCATCGCTCAAGAGGCCGTCACCAACGTCCTGAAGCATGCCGGACCAACCGCGAATGTGTACGTGCAGCTGCGCTGGGAAGACGACCGTGTCACTCTCGTGGTCCGCGACGATGGCCGTGGGGCGGCAGCTCACGGTGACGGCCGCGGTCAGGGGATTGAAGGCATGCGCGAGCGGGCCACCGTGTTTGGAGGCACCCTCACTGCGGGGCCACAAGTGGGGGGCGGCTTTGAGGTGCAAGCGGTATTGCCGCTTCCGGATCGGCAGGAGGACACGCAGTGACAATTCGCGTGGCGCTTGTCGATGACCAGCAGCTCATCCGTGCGGGCTTTGCGATGGTCGTGAATTCACAGCCCGATATGACGGTGGTTGCCGAAGCTCGCGATGGGGACGAGGCTGTGCGTCTCTTGGCGCGCGCCGATTGCCCGGCTGACGTCATTCTCATGGACGTGCGCATGCCGGGCCGGGACGGCCTCGACGCCTGCGCTGCCGTCACCTCCGCCTCCACGGCCCGAGTGATCGTCCTCACCACCTTTGATCTCGACGAGTATGTGGTGGCCGCTATCAAAGCGGGTGCAAGCGGCTTTCTGGTGAAGGACTCCCCACCCGAGGACCTGCTCCACGCGATCCGCACGGTTCATGGAGGCGAAGCGGTGCTCGCGCCGGCAGCGACGCGACGCCTGCTCACGCGGCTCGCCACTGAGCTTCCGCACAGCACCGACGAGGCTGTCCTCGCCGCTTTGACCGAACGCGAACGTGAAGTGCTCGTCCTCATGGCGCGCGGCATGTCCAACCGGGAGATCTGCGCCGAGCTGACGCTCGCAGAGGCCACCGTCAAGACGCACGTGAGCCGGGTGCTCGCGAAGCTCGGTGCGCGCGACCGAGTGCAAGCCGTCGTCATCGCTTTTGAAACGGGGCTTGTCCGTCCCGCGAGTTGAGCCGCGCAGGTCGTGTCATACCCCGGTATGACGTGAAGTGCATCCTCCGGTCCGATGTGCACGCCCCCGGCTGTCCGTACGGTGAGCGTCACATGGTTTTTCACGACGACGTCCACCTCACGGGGAGCACACTCGATGTCCGACACCACCACACCGTCAGCGCCGGACGCCGGGCTTGCACTCCGTGCGCGCGGTCTCACCCGCACGTATGGCACAGGCTCCACCGGCGTCACGGCCGTTGACCATGTGGACCTCGACGTGGACTCGGGCCAACTAACGGCGATCATGGGGCCGTCTGGCTCGGGCAAGACGACGCTCGTCCATCTGTTGGCGGGGCTCGACACCCCCGATTCGGGTCGGGTGTGGATTGGTGACACCGAGTTGACGGGAATCTCCGACGCGGCGCTCGCTCGGGTACGCGGCCGCATGGTGGGCTTTGTGTTCCAGGGCTTCAACCTTCTCCAGACGATGTCGGCACGCGACAACATCGTGTTGCCGCTGCGCCTGAACGGCCTGCCCATTGATCAGGCGTGGTTCAACACGCTCATCGACATGCTTGGCATTGGCACAGAGGTTGCACGCAAGCCCTTTGAGCTCTCTGGCGGGCAGCAACAGAGAGTGGCCATTGCGCGGGCGCTCATCACCAAGCCCCGCCTTGTCCTGGCGGATGAGCCGACAGGCAATCTCGATGTCCATGCGAGCGCGCAGATCCTCGACCACTTGCGGACCTCATGCCGGGAACTTGGCCAATCGATCGTCATGGTGACGCATGACCCAGCCGCAGCGTCGTACGCCGCCAAAGTGGTCCTCTTCGCCGATGGCCGCGTGGCGGGCCACATCGACTCTCCATCCAGCCAGGCGGTGCTCGCCGGACTGGACGCACTCGCGCGAGTCGACCGATGATCACCCGGCTCGCTTTCGCCCAAGTGCGTGCCAACAAGGCTTATTCGGCGTGGACAGGCAGTCTCATCACGCTGCTCGTCGCCATTCTCACCACAACCCTTGTTCTCGGTGCCACCCAGGCGGAGCTCGGGCACGATGCGGAGCGGGTGAGCGGATGGGGCACCCCTCACATGGGGTTCCCAAATGTCACTACCGGCGGAGTTGGCGAAGAAAGCGACCCGGTGACCACGGCTGAGGTCGCGGCGGCGATCGACGCAGCCTCAGGCAACAGAGCCCTCGCGGTCATTCGCGGCGACCTGTGGGTTGACAGCGCTGGAGGCGACCTCTGGACGGTCCATGCGCTCATGGGCGAGGGTGCGTACATCCCGCTTGTGGAAGGGACGAGTCCCCTCACTGCAGGTGACATTGTGCTCGCAGCCGATGTCGCGCGGGACACGGGTCTCGACATCGGCGACACGATCACCCTCTACTCAGGGGTCGATGGCCTCGAGTCCGCAGACCCGGCCGCGCATGAGTACCGCGTGGTGGGCCTGGCCGCAGCCACCTCGCTTCCGGGATTCGAGGTGTGGCTGCCCTCCGCCTACATCAGTTGGGATGAGGCAGCCGCAGAGTCGAGTCCCCTCACGCTGCGGTGGCCACTCGATGACGGTCACACAGTGCAGACGTGGCTGGTCTCGATCGGATGGACGGGAAACGCGCCATCGCTCACGAGGTGGGACGAAGGCTCACAATGGGAAAGCCCCGCGTCGCTTAGCCTCCCCATGGCGAGTGGCGCATGGTTTGGGGCCGCGATCATGCTTGTTTCCGCAATGGTGGTGATGGGTTTCGCGGTAGGCCGGTCCCAGGCCTCAGCACGCGCACAGTGGATTGCGACTGTACGGACACTCGGCGCGCGCCGAGCCACCGTTGCCGTCGCAGCCGCAATCGAGGCGCTCATCGTCGCAGCGGGGGCCGTAGTCCTTGGGCTGGCGCTGGGCGTTGGCGGAGCGCAAGCAACGCTTTCCGTGGCACGAGCGCTTACACCCCACCCATTTGGCGATGCGGCCATCACGATGAATTGGATCGTCATTCCGGTGGCGATCATCGCTGCGGCAATCGCGGCGCTCGTCGTCACCGCGGTGCCCGCCTTCTGGGCATCTCGCGTCGCCCCCACCGCGGCCCTGAAACCAGTCAATGACCTCACGGAAGCCGAGATCTCACGTCGAGTTCCGTTCATCTGGGTGCTCGCCCCCGTGACGATCGGTGCGACGCTCGTGTGGCTCGGCAACTCGCCTGCCATACCCATCGATGTGGTGGTTGTCGCCGGTTGGATTGCCACGCTCGTTGGTGGCGTCATGCTGGTCATTGAGATGCTGAGGCGCCTCCTTCCGCTCGCGGGCTTGCTCCTCAGCAAGCGGCGAAGCCCTGGCATCCTGAGCGCCGGGGACGAGTTGCGGGCTCGCCCCCGCCAAGGCACCGCGTCCGCCCTGCTCCTTACCGCAGGTGTCGCGCTCGTGACTGGGTGGTCCGCCACAAAGTTTGTCGACATCGCCCGGTGGTGGAGCCCGAGTGACAGCGAGAGCCTGCGGGGGTCATCCGAGTTCTGGCGATGGGTGCGCGCAGATGTCACCGCGATGACCCCTGTGGTCACAGTCGTCGCATGCGCCCTTACGCTCCAAGTGGTCATCGCCGCCATCGCGGTGTCGCACCGTGGCGCTACACGAGCCGAAGAGACGGCACGGGTGGCGATGGGCCTCGCCGGGCGGCAGCGGACGCGGACATGGTGGTGGGTGCAATGGTTGCCTCAAGCCATTGGCGTGGTGCTTGGACTCGTCGTCGGCCTCGCGCTCACCCTTGCGATCGTCGCAATGGAAGACCCTGCGGGGCTCGTCCCAATGAACGAGCTTCGCCTTCTCGTTGGCACGTTCAGCGTGGGGTGCGGAGGAATCGCGGGCGTCTTCGCTCTCGCCTGCGGAGCTGTTTCTGCTTGGCTTACCGCGCGTTTTGGTGCAGGACGAATCCGTCACTCACGCTGACCGGAGTCAAAGCCTCTAGCCGGAAAGCAATCGCTTCCATACACTGGCAAGCGACCAGTGCCGATGGAGGACACATGAGCGCGTACGAAGGCGATCTCACACCACAAGAGGCGTGGGATTTGCTCTTGAGTGAACCCAGCGCCGTGCTCGTGGATGTCCGCAGTGAACCCGAGTGGCGCTTTGTCGGTGTTCCCGATACGTCAGCGACTGGCCGCGAACCCGTGCTTGTCGAATGGGTGAGTTACCCCAAAGGCGAGCACAACTCGCAATTTCTTGAGCAGTTGCGCGACGCCGGCATCAATCCAGAAATGGGCGCACCGGTGCTCTTTCTTTGCCGCTCAGGCGCGCGCAGTATCAGCGCCGCCACTGCCGCAACGGCCGCAGGCATCGGCCCGTCCTACAACATCCTTGACGGCTTTGAGGGCAGCCCCGACGAGGACGGGCATCGTGGCGTCCAAGGCTGGAAGGCGTCGGGCCTGCCCTGGCGCCAGGGATGAGTGCGCCCGGGCCTTTGCGTGTGGAGCGCGCTCTGCGCGTCAACCCCCAGTCGCGGATGAACCGGTTGATAACAATTCGGCATAGGCCTTGCACGAGTCGATGACTTCGGCATAGTCTCTCCGCAAGCGCATCGAAGCGCTTCGAAGACTGACACGTCAGTCGGGCTGTCGGAGACAAAGAGGTCGGACATGGCAACGATCGAGGACGTCGCTCGTGAAGCGAACGTATCGATCTCGACGGTGTCCTATGCCCTGTCCGGCAAACGTCGCATTTCCGACGAGACGCGCCAGCGTGTACTCGATGCGGCCGAGCGGCTCGGCTATGCGCCGCGAGCGTCGGCGAAAGCACTTGCGGCTAACCGGTCCGACATCATCGCTGTCACCGCACCGCTGCACCCGGATACGGACCCCACCGCACACATGGCCTTCGCCATGGAGGTGACGATGTCTGCTCGCACGCGAGACTTCGACACCCTGCTGCTCGTCCACGATGACGCGCTTGCCGGAATGAAACGTTCTGCAGCGTCGGCCCTTGCCGACGGCATCATCGTGCTCGACGTCGCCGCCCACGACGAGAGGGCGGTCCTTGCGCGGACCATCTCGTGCCCCACCGTCTTCATTGGCGTTCCGGACGAGACCGATGGGCTCGTGTGCGTGGACCTCGACTTCGAAGCCGCAGTTCGCATGGCGATCGACGAGCTCGCCGAGCATGGCCACAAGCAGATAGCTCTCATCGGCCAGCGCACCGCCACCCTTGCCCGCGAGCCCAACTATCCCCTGCGTATTGAGCGCGAGTTCGACCGCCACTGCGCGCAGCGAGGCGTCACGGGTGTCATCGTTCACCCGGACGGGGACGACGCTGAACCAGCCGTCGCCATGATGCTCGCCGAGCAGCCGGGCACCACGGGAATTGTGCTGAGCACCACGAACGCGGTCGCCTCATCACTTGTGACGGCGTTGGCGCACCGAGGCCTCGTGGTCCCACGGGACATGTCGGTTGTGGCAGCCGGTATGACGCCCGGCCCATCTCGCGCGCCACTCCCGTTTGATGCCATGCCACTTGACCCTGCACTCACGTGCCCGGTCGCCGTCGACATCCTCGTCGACCTCATAGACGGCGGGTCGCCGCATCGCGGCGTCACGCTCGTACCCCCCATTTATCAAAACCGCGGGACGGTGGCTCCGGCCCCCGTTCCACCCCCAACCGCGTGACGAAAGCGTCTTGGCTTTTCGACTGACGATCATTCGAAGCGCTTCGACTCGCGGAAGGCTCCGCACACACCGGGCTCAGGCCCTACAAGGAGGTAGGAACCAATGAAGTACCGCAAGCACGCACTCGCGGCCACCGTGGCCGTAGGTGCGCTCATGCTCGCAGCCTGCTCGTCAGGCTCCGACGACTCAAAGCCGCAAGCAAGCGGCGGCTCGGACACCGGTGCAGGCGACTACGCCGGTCAGACCCTCAAGGTCATGCACTACGAAGGCACGGACTCAGCAATGGGCATCGCCTGGGATCGCGCGATCGAGATCTTCGAAGAGGAGACCGGCGCCACGGTTGACCTTCAGCTCACCGCATTCGAGGACCTCAACGCCTCGGCGGCGCAGCTTTTCGACTCCTCGGACGCGCCTGACGTGTCGGAGTACAACAAGGGCAACGGCACCGCGGGCCACCTCGCGGCTATCGGTGTGATCGAAAACCTCGACGACGCCTACGCCACGTACGGCTGGGCCGACAAGCTCGGTGCGGGCATCGACACCATCGCCAAGTACAACGAAGACGGCATCATGGGCTCCGGCTCGTTCTACGGTGTGCCCAACTACGGCGAGTTCGTCTTCCTCTACTACAACGCCGACATGCTGGCGGAGTACGGGCTCGACGTCCCCACGTCAATTGAGGACCTCGAGGCTGCCTTCGCAACCTTCGCGGACGACGGCATCACGCCGCTCACCACCTCGGCACAGGAATACCCGATGGGCCAGCTCTGGTACCAGCTCGCACTGTCCAAGGCGGACCGGCAGTTCGTCAACGACTACGAGCTGTACGAGAACCCCGTCGATTGGAAGGGCACCGAGATCACCTACGCCACCGAGACCCTCGCGGACTGGGTGGCCAAGGGCTACATCTCAAAGGAAGTCTCCGGCATGACCGCCGAAGACGCAGGCCTGCAGTTCATCAACGGCCAGGTTCCCTTCTTCTACTCGGGTTCGTGGTGGTACGGCCGCATGCTCGCGGAGGCCACGTCCTTCGAGCTCGGCATCACCAACTGGCCGAGCACTGAACTCACTCCTGGATCGGGTGGCAACATCTGGGTGATCCCCGTTCGCTCGCAGCAGCCGGAACTCGCTCAGATCTTCATTGACATCACGATGCGTCCTGAGGTTCAGGCACTCATGGGCGAGTCGGGCGGCCTGCCCGTTGCGGCCAACACGTCGGACATCACCGATGAGAACGCACAGAAACTCATCGCGCTGTTCAACGAGGTCAATGACCGCGACGGACTGTCCTTCTACCCGGACTGGCCGACGCCCACGTTCTACGGTGACCTCAACTCGGTGATGCAGGGCCTCGTCAACGGCTCCTACTCACCCGAGCAGGCCCAGGCGGAGCTCGAGAACTACTACGAGAGCTACGTCGCGGCCTTCCGTTACTCATCTGCACAGTGCGGGGGCGGGGGCGCCCCGCCCCCCCCCCCGCCCCCCGCCAGAACGGATTCACCATGACCACACCCACGCGCACAAAGAGCCGGCACCCGCACGACGCTCCGCGCTTCCCGGAGCGCGGCCGCGGCAGTCTTGGCTACTGGCTGTACTTCATCCCGGGTGCGCTGCTCGTCAGCGTCGTCATCTTCTACCCGATCATTCGCAACTTCCGGCTCAGCTTCTTTCACTGGCGCGGGGGCCGGGCCGAGGAACAGTTCGCAGGCTTCGACAACTGGGTCAAGCTCTTCGGTGACACCGAGTTCCTGCAGTCCTTCAAGAACATCGTCCTGGTGATTCTCGCGATGGTGGTGATCCCCACGCTGTTGGGCCTCGTCATCGCCGCTCTTCTCTTTGACGTGGTGGGCCGACGCTTTGGCGCCAAGGTGTCGAGCTTCCTCCGCGCCACGTACTACTTGCCGCAAATCCTCCCGATCGCCGTCGCCGGCGTGATGTTCAGCTGGATCCTCAAGCCCAATCAGGACGGTGTTCTCAACCAGTTCCTCACGTTCGTCACGGGAGATGACGTGCAGATCAACTGGCTCGGCGGTTCGTATGGCACCGCGATGACGTCGGTCATGGTGCTCATGGTGTGGATCCAAATCGGATACCCCGTGGTGATCTTCATGGCCGCCTTGCAGCGCGTGGACCCCGAGCTCTACGAAGCCGCAGAGCTCGACGGTGCGCGCTGGTTTGAGCGATTCCGCGCCATCACGCTGCCGATGATCCGTCCCGAAGTCTTTGTGGTCGCTCTCACCACCACCATCGCGGCGCTCAAGGTGTTCGCGCCCGTCTTCATCCTCACCAACGGTGGCCCCACCAAGTCCACGTACGTTCCCTCGTATTACGCGTACATCGAGTTCATCAAGGGCACTGACAAGGGATACGCGGCCACAATCGCCTCGGCGATCACCATCATCGTTGCGCTCGTGGCGGTCGCGTTCATCTGGTTCCAGAACCGCGTCGAGCGAAAGGACGCGTGAGCGCCATGACCACCATCACTCGACCTATCACCCCCAAGACGGACCCGACCGCCCGGAACCGGCGTCGGCCGCGGACCGTCGCCGAATGGGCACTGCTCGTCCTCGCTGTACTCGGCGCTCTCGCCGTGGTGTTCCCCATGATCTTGTTGGTGCTCAATGCCTTCAAGTCACCGGCCGACTACGCGAACTCGAGCCCGCTTGACCTCCCGCAGAAGCTTGACTTCACCGGCATCACCACCTTCTGGACTACCCAGAACTTCCCTCGCGCCCTTTGGAACTCGATCTTCATCTCGGGCATGGTGGCGATCCTCGCAGTTGTGCTGTCAGTGCTGAACTCCTTTGCCATCGGGATCGGACGCGTGCGCGGGCGCACATGGCTCGTCCTCGTGTTTCTCATGGCGAACCTCGTGCCTCAAGAGATGCTCTTTGACCCGCTCTTCAAGTTGTACGACCGGCTCGGCCTGCTCTCGAACCCGTGGTCAGTCATCATCACGTTCACTGTGATCCAGTCCGCATTCGGCACGTATCTGCTGTCGAGCCTGCTTGGCACGTTCCCCCGCGAAATCCTTGAGGCAGCCGCCGTAGACGGCGCAACGAGGTGGCGCGCACTGCGGTCCGTCATCGTGCCGGTGATCCGGCCCACGCTCGCGGTGCTCATGGTCTTCTTCTTCATCTGGACCTGGAACGAGTTCCTGCTGCCCATGGCCTTCCTCAACACCAATGACTCATTGACCGTGCCGCTCGTGCTCGAGCAGCTGAACGGCGAACGTCAAACAGACACGACCACGCTGGTGGCGGGAACGCTCATCAGCACCATTCCAACCATCATCTTCTTCCTCATCTTCCAGCGAACGCTGACCCGAGGAATCACCGCAGGAGCAGTGAAATAACCATGAAGTTCACCGACGGTTTCTGGCATGTGCGTCCCAGCGTCACCGCTGCGTACGCCCAAGAGGCCTACGACATCACCGCCGATGGCGACGCGATTGTTGTCACCGCCCCCTCACGGGTCATTCAGCAGCGCGGCAACGTGCTCAACTTGCCCGTGCTCCAGGTGACGTTGAGCGCGGTGGCGGAAGGCGTCATCAAGGTGCGCATCGACCACCACACAGGCGGCCGACGCTCCCCGGGCTTTGAGATCGCGAGCGAGCCGGGCGCGGGGAAGTTGATGATCACGGAGGAGGAGGGAATCCTCACCGCTGGGCGCTTGCGTGCCGTCATCAAGCGCGGTGCGCCGTGGGACCTCAGTTTTTGGGACGGCGACACTCGCCTCACGGGCTCGGGTCACAAGTCGCAGGCGTACCTCACGCTCGGTCCCGGCCACACCGTGACCGCTGAGCCCGCAGGCATCACCGGCTACACGGCAGACGGCCTCGCCCCCGCGAGCCATTACGTTCACGAGCAACTCGATCTCGGCGTCGGCGAAGTGGTTTACGGGCTTGGCGAGCGCTTTGGCCCCTTCGTGAAGAATGGCCAATCGATCGACTCCTGGAACTCTGACGGCGGCACAAGTTCGGAGCTGTCGTACAAGAACATCCCGTTCTACATGACGAACCGCGGGTACGGAGTGCTCGTCAATCACCCCGAGCACGTGTCATTCGAAATCGCGTCCGAGGCCGTCGAGCGTGTTCAGTTCTCGACCGCTGGTGAGTCCCTTGAGTACCTCGTGTTCGCGGGACCCACGCCCAAGGACGTCATCAACCGCTACACGCGTGCAACCGGGCGGCCAGCCGAGGTGCCGGCGTGGTCGTTTGGTCTGTGGCTGTCGACGTCATTCACGACGGACTACGACGAGGCGACGGTCAACTCTTTTGTTGACGGTATGCGTGATCGCGGGATTCCACTCAGCGTGTTCCACTTCGATTGCTTCTGGATGCGCGAGTTCAACTGGACGGACCTGGAATGGGATGCCCGTGTGTTCCCCGATCCAAAGGGCATGCTCGACCGGCTCTACAACGAGCGCAACCTGCACGTGTCGATTTGGATCAACCCCTACATCGCCCAGCGCTCGGCACTGTTTGCGGAGGGTGCCGCCAAGGGTTACCTCGTGAAACGACCCGACGGTTCGGTGTGGCAGTGGGACATGTGGGTGGCCGGCATGGGGCTCGTCGACTTCACCAATCCCGATGCGACCCGCTGGTTCCAGGACAAGCTGCGGGCACTGCTCGGTCAGGGCATCCACGCGATCAAGACCGACTTTGGCGAGCGCATCCCCACGGACGTCGTGTGGCACGACGGCTCGGATCCGCAGACGATGCACAACCTCTACACGCAGCTGTACAACGCCGCCGTCTTTGACGTGCTCAAGGACGTTCACGGCGAGCGCGAGGCTGTTCTCTTTGCGCGCTCGGCGACGGCGGGCGGCCAGCAGTTTCCCGTTCACTGGGGAGGTGACAACACGTCTACGTACCCGTCCATGGCCGAGACGTTGCGCGGCGGATTGTCTCTCGCGTCGAGCGGCTTCGGGTACTGGAGTCACGACATCGGCGGCTTTGAAGGCACTCCTGACCCCGCTGTCTTCAAGCGATGGGCCGCCTTTGGCCTGTTGTCGAGCCACTCGCGTCTCCACGGTTCGGAGAGTTACCGCGTGCCATGGAACTTTGACGACGAGGCCGTCGACATCACCGCCAGGTTCAGCCGACTCAAGAACTCCCTCATGCCGTACCTCTACGCCGTGAGTGCCGAGGCCGCCCCGGCGGGTGTCTCAGTCGCGCGGGCCAGGTTGTTG
>JAEYOR010000047.1 GCA_023411615.1 Actinomycetes bacterium | reverse complement strand
CTGCGGGATTCGCTGGGTCTGCGGGGTTTGCCGGGTCTGCGGGGTTTGCCGGGGTCTCGAGATTGCCTGGGTCTGCGGGGCGAGCACCAGCACCAGCACTAGCGTTGCCGGACACGTTGTCACTCACCACCGCGCGACCACCTCACACATGAGCATCTCTCGCCTCCGTTTGGGGCGCCGTGCTAGATGCCCAGCGCCTTCTTCTTGAGTGCCTCGTAGTCCTCTTCATTGATGAGACCGTCGTCAAGCATCTTCTTGTACTGCGCGAGTTGGGCGGCGGGGTCTGCCTGCGCTGCAGTCTCACCGCCGGCACCCCCGGCGCCAACGAGGTTGCCCATCGCGCTCATGCCCATGCCCATCATCGCGAGGCCTGTGCCGCCACCGGTCTCGCCTGCGGACTCGACGCCTCTCGCAACCGACTGCTTGAGGAATGCGTCGCCGCGACGTCCACCAAGAGCGTCGGCCTTCCGGACGTCGGACAGCAGTGCAGTCGTGTCCTCGTCGTACTCGATCGAGATGATCGTCGCCGAGGAGATCGTGAGGCCGCGCTGCTCGGTCCAGTGGTAGTTGGACTCGATCTCGGCGCTCAGTGACTGTGCGAAGCCCACCGCGTCGGACTGAATGCGCGTGATGCGGGCCTCACGGTCTGGGCTGTTGACGTAACGAGAGAAGGCACCAGCGAGCGAACCGACGACCTCGTTGAACAGTTGCGACGAGACGGGGTTCTCAACCTGCGTGAGGTCAAATACTGCCGCGTTGGCAGAGATGTACTGGACTGGCACAACCGACTTGATGAAGAGAATCGGGTCCACGATCTTCAGTACGTAGGAGCCACGAGTGACGGCGCCAGCCTGGGCGCCCAGGTACGAGTCATCCCAGTAGATCGGACCCTGAGTCCCAAAGAGATTGTTCGGGATCTCCTTGAGGTTGACGTAGAACGCGAGCTGCTGAGTGCCCGGCTGACCGCCGAACTTGAAGCGTTCCCATGACGTCTTGAAAGTCGAGCTGAGGATGCCACCGCCGGAGAAGACCGACTTCGAGTTCTGGTCGGTGTTGTCGTAGCGGTACGCGCCCGGCTCGTTGATAAAGCCGGTGACGGCGCCGTCCTGGAAGGTCAGCAAGCCGTATCCCTCGGGCACAACGATGTTCGAGCCGTTCGAGATGATGTTTTGGGAGCCACGCGTGTTCTCACCCCGGCCAGCGTTGTTGCGCTGTACAACAGCCGGAAACACTGCGGCGGTGTCTGAAACACCCGTGGGCGGCACCAGGAAGTCAAGCCACTGGTCACCAAAGCTCGACTTCAGCGCGTCAACACCAGCGCTTGCCAGAATTCGAATGAAGCCCACGATTGCTCCTGTCGTTCGTCAGGCGATCCGGGTTTTCCGGTACTCGCCTCTCCCCATCAACTTTTCGGGGCGCACCCCTGCCGAGAGCGCCTTTGCACACGCTGTCCTCGACGCGAGAAACCTACCACGCAACACTTCGCGAGCCGGGGAGAGTTCGGCGATACTGATTCGCTCTCAAGCCGCCACGTCGAAGCGCGCTCGCCCGCCGAGCCGCGCCTCTTGGTCCCCGCCGCTCGACTGCGGAGGTTCGAGAGACACACGCCCACCATCAACGTGGATCTTCCATCCGTCTCGGTGCACCCGGTGATGGCAACGAACGCACAACAACACTCCATTGCTCAGGTCGGTTGGCCCGGCGTCTCGTTCCCACCATCTGATGTGATGGGCTTCGCACCACGACGGCGGCGCATGGCACTGTGCACATCCTCCATCCCGTTCAACAAGAGCGAGTCTTTGAGCGGGCGTAAATAGCCGTTTTCCCCGCCCCCAGTCGAGGACCTCGGACTCGCCCGACAACACCGCCGGAATCAGTTCCGCATCTGCGGCAAGCGCACGGATCTGTTGCGCACTCACCGGTTGAGGCAGACCGTCGATCTCCCCAATCCCCACCCCCGCGCTCAATGCCTCGTGGGAAATTCGCACGACGACCGTCGTCTTGACGCCTGACGTCGCCGCATCGCAATCGAGCATGTGGCGAAAAGCCGCGACGAGCAGGTCGGCACGCATCTGCCCTGGTGTGCGGAGGTCCGATTCGGGATTGTCGCGCCGAGCCTGCATCGCCCGGCGCACCCCGGCATCGAAAACAGCTCGCACTGCTGCCGAGTCCACGGGGGTGAGGCGAGCGGTCAGCGTCACCATGCCGTCGGCGTCGTCAGAGAAGACCACGTGGCGTTCGTCGTGCTGCTTCTCCTCACGCTCGGCCCATGCCTGTGGATCTGCAAGCGCCGTCGCGCGCCACACCAGTTCACGTACACGGTGCAACGGCAAGCCGGGCGCCTTGCTCAATGCCCGCGCGAAAAGTTGCTCGGACTTGTCGGTCTCGGGAGCCTTCTCTATCGCGGCCGTGAACAATGCGGCGATATCGACACTGATCTCACCTGCACGTACGAGCACTGCGAGCTGATGCCGCAACCGCCCACGATGGCCTTCTGGTGCGCGGACACCTGTGACATCGCGCGAGCCCGCGCCTTCCCCTGCGGGACGCGCCTCGGCGCCCCCGCTGGCACCATTCTCGCTCGGGCCATCGCCGGTCAAGTGAGGTTCAGCGTCGTCCGCGAGCAGGCGCCCGGTGGTGACAAATCGCTCCGCTTCCGCGTACGTGCCGCCCGTGGTTCTCGCGATGAGCTCACGCGCGGAGCGGAACCCTTCACGGGCTGCCAATCCCGCACCGCCGTCCTCGGGACGGGAGCGCCGGTCGATCTCGCCAGCAACGTGCGACATGAGGACATCGACTTCACGGCGCACCGTCGACAATTGCGCTGTCAGGTCGAGCAGTTCCCGCCGGCTGAGACCGGCAACATCAACCCACACGTCCGCAGGCAAGTAAGCAATCGCTGCCCGCAAAGTCTGTGTGCTGAACGTCATGAATACAGTCACACATGACCTACTGACATGAAACTGCATCAAACGGATTTGATCGCCCGCGCCACCACCGGGCCCCGGCCGACGCTCGGGCTGGGCCGACATTGGAGTTAGGCGCACACGGCAACCCGGCACACAGCGGGAATCCCCTCGTCCCACCCACCGTTGTCGCTGAACATGCGAGCGATCACCTATTCCGAGTTCGGCTCGGCAGACGTCTTGACCCTTTCCGACGTGGACGAGCCCCGCGTGGGCCCCGACTCCGTCCTCATCGAGGTCCGCGCCGTGGGCCTCAATCCCGTGGACTGGAAGGCACGTGAGGGCTACCTCGATGGGCTCGTCGAGTCCCATTTCCCCGTGATCCCGGCGTGGGATGTGGCGGGCGTGGTCATCAAGAAGGGTGCGGACACCCCCGAGTTTGAGGTGGGCGACGAGGTCTATGCGTATGCGCGCAAAGACGTACTGAGCGACGGGATGCTCGCCGAGCGCGTGGCCGTGCCGGTACGGGCGCTCGCCCGCAAGCCCGTCTCGCTCAGCTTCGAGGAGGCCGCGGCGGTGCCGCTGGCCGCACTCACCGCGCTGCGGTCCGTTCGCCGCGTCTCGGTAGGCATGGGAGATCACGTGCTGATCCACAACGGCTCGGGCGGTGTGGGCGGCTTCGGCATTCAGCTCGCGCGACTCGCCGGCGGCACGGTGGTGGCCACCGCCTCGGAGCGCAACCATGACTACCTGCGCAAACTGGGTGCCACGCCTGTTACCTATGGCGAGGGCCTGGTGGAGCGCGCGCTTGAGGCCTCCCCCGAGGGGTACGACGCCGTGCTCGACTTTGTGGGCGACGGCGCCTTGGCGGGCAACGAGCCGTTGCTGCGCGAGGGCGCGCGGGTCGCATCAATTGCCGGTTACAAGGACGCGCTGGCGCTGGACGGATCGATCGTGTGGGTGCGCCCCGACGCCGAAGGGCTTACCGAACTCGCAGGGCTCTTCGACGAAGGCTCACTTCGCGTCGAGGTCGCCGAGGTCTTTGACTTGGCCGACGCCGCCGACGCCTACCGCTTGCTCGAGAGCGGGCATGTGCGCGGCAAGGTGGTGGTGAAGGTTTAGCGCTCCGACGCGTCGGGCCATGCCGCCTGGCGAACGAGAGCCTGCACCTGCGCGGGGTCTACCTTCCACGGAGCCCCATGACCCGGCAGCACCCACGTGGCCTTGAGTTCGGCCAGCCGCGAGAGCGAGTCAAGCGCCTGCTCGGGCGCATCGGTGAAGGGAGCCGGTGCAGGGCCCACGTGACCCGTGCGTACATCGCGGGTGGTCAGCGCGTCGCCCACGCACACGGCATCCGCGAGCGGAACGTAGACCGCGATGCTTCCAGGCGAGTGCCCAGGCAAACCCACCACAACAGGCGCTCCCGGCAAGGGCAGGACGTCGCCATCCTGCACCTCCGCCACTTCACTCAGATACCGCGTGCGCAGGCCGCCCTTGCGCGCGCCATAGAGGAAGAAGCCCAATAAAGGCCCCAACTTCATACGACCCATCGTGGTCTTGGGCTTCTTGCCGCCTTTGGCGCGCTCAGCGTCGGCGGCGTGCACGTAGACCGGCACACCCGCCTCGCGGCGCAAGCGCTCCGCGAAGCCGATGTGGTCACTGTCGCCGTGGGTGAGCACCACACCGCGCACGTCGTCAAGGGTCCGGCCCATCGCGGCAAGCTCCTTGCGGAAGTCTCGCCAGTGGCCGGGCATTCCCGCATCGATGAGCGTGACGCCTTCCGGGGCGTCGATGAGGTAGGCAGCGACGATGTCGTTGCCGATGCGGTGGAGGTGGGGCGCGATCTTCATGGGTGTTCCTCGTGGCTCTCGAGCCGCGGCGCCGGATCACGGGCCATGCTCGGTGGTGGACACGGCTAATGTACGTAGGTATCATGGCTACTGTCAATAGCCATCGGAGGACCCCTTGCCCACTCCCCCGCGCACGTCGCTCGAACAGATCGTGGCCGCCGGAGCCGAACTCCTAGAAGCGCACGGCCTCTCCGGCCTCACCATGCAAGCGGTCGCCACCCGCGTGGGCGTTCGCGCGCCCTCGCTGTACAAGCACGTCGCCGACCGGGACGCACTCGTCGGGCTCGTGGCCGACGCTGCAGCGGCGGAACTTGGCACGCGCCTGACGGCGTGCGACGGCTTGGCGGAGATGGCGAGGTCGTTGCGCACATGGGCGGCATCGCGCCCCGAGTCCTTCAGGCTGGTCTTCTCCGGCGTCGGCTCGCCCACAGTGCTGGCGACGGCAAGCGAACCCGTGCTCCGAGCGTCGGCCTCACTTGCGGGCGAGCACCATGGGCTCAAAGCGGCGCGGCTGCTGACCGCCTGGGCCACCGGCTTCATCTCTATGGAACTTGCGGGCGCGTTCCAGCTGGGCGGCGACGTGGACGCGGCCTTCGAGTATGGGATCGAGAGTATTGCCGCCGCACTCGGAGACAGTGGCCTCTCTCGCTAGCGTTAAGGCGCGCGCACTGGCCTATCCCCGGCCGCCACATCGACGACGCTTGCGCGGCTTGAGCGCACCGGCCTTACCGTCCGAATGACTTCGCTTTCAGCACAACGCGGACAACGCGCTCGACGTGCGGTTCCCGTGACAGAATCGCCCTCATGCCAGGTACCAACCTCACGCGCGCCGAGGCCGAGGCCCGCGCCGCCATCGTCTCTACCGAGACCTACGACATCGTGCTCGACCTCACCACGTCCGAGCAGACCTTCCGGTCAACCACCACTGCCCACTTCACCGCCACCCCCGGCGAGGACACCTTCATCGACCTCATCGCGCCCACGGTCCACTCGATCACCCTCAACGGCGAGCAGCTAGACCCCGCGACGCACTTCGCGGACAGCCGCATCAGCCTGCCGAGCCTGCAAGCCGACAACACCCTCACCGTGGTCGCCGACTGCGCCTACATGAACACGGGCGAGGGCCTCCACCGTTTTGTGGATCCTGAGGATGGCGAGGCATACCTCTACTCGCAGTTCGAGGTCGCCGATACGCGCCGCGTCTTCGCCGTGTTCGAGCAACCCGACCTCAAGGCGGAGTTCACCTTCACGGTCACCGCCCCCGAGCACTGGCACGTGCTGAGCAACTCCCCGGCGACCAAGACCGCCACGAGCGGCACCATCACCATCGCCGGCACCGAGCGCGCAAAGGCGACGTGGTCCTTCTCCCCCACCACCCGGATCCCGTGCTACGTGACCGCCGTGGTCGCTGGCCCATACCACGAGGTGCAGGGCTCGGTGCAGTCCCGCAAGGGCACGCTGAGCGCCAACGTGTACTGCCGCAAGGCGCTCGCGCCGTACCTTGACGCGGACGTCATCCTTGATGACACCCAAAAGGGGTTCACCTTCTACGAAGAGAAGTTCCAGATGGACTATCCCTTCGAGAAGTACGACCAGATCTTCGTCCCCGAGTTCAATGCGGGCGCGATGGAGAACGCTGGCTGCGTCACGTTCCTCGAGGATTACGTCTTCCGCAGCAAGCCTGCCCAGGCTCGCGTCGAGCGACGCACCGTCACCGTGCTCCACGAGCTCGCCCACATGTGGTTCGGTGATCTCGTCACGATGAAGTGGTGGAACGACCTGTGGCTAAACGAGTCGTTCGCTGAGTTCACCTCGACCCTCGCCACGGTCAACACCACCAAGTGGGTCAACAACTGGGTCACCTTCAACTCGCTCGAGAAGTCCTGGGCCTACCGCCAAGACCAGCTCCCGAGCACCCACCCGATCATGGCGGAGATCCGCGACCTCGAGGACGTTGAAGTCAACTTTGACGGCATCACATACGCCAAGGGCGCTTCGGTCCTCAAGCAGCTCGTCTACTTTGTGGGCGAGGACCAGTTCTTTGAGGGCGTCGCCGAGTACATGCGCAAGCACCACCACGCGAATGCGACCCTCGCGGACCTCCTCACGGAACTTGAGAAGTCCTCGGGCCGCGACCTGTCGCGCTGGTCTGACGTATGGCTCCAGAAGGCAGGGGTCAACACCTTGCGTCCCGTCATTGAGACGGACGACGCTGGGGTCATCACCCGCTTTGCCGTCGCCCAGGAGGCCCCGTCCGAGTGGCCGACGCTGCGCCCGCATCGTCTGGTCATCGGCGGCTACGACAACGTGGAGGGCGTGCTGACACGCACGGTCGCAATCGAGACGGACATCGACGGCGAGCTCACCGAGATCCCCGAACTCGTTGGCAAGCAGCGACCTGCCCTCATCCTCGTCAACGACGATGACCTTGCTTATGCCAAGGTTCGTCTCGATGACGAGTCCCTCGCCACTGCCGTGGAGTCCGTCGCAGACCTCGCGCCGCTGCCTCGTTCAATGGTGTTGAGCGCCGCATGGGATATGACTCGTGATGGCGAGATTCCGGCACGCCAGTTCATTGACCTTGTCCTCGGCTGCATCGGCACGGAGTCCGAGTCCTCGACCGTCCTCGTGTTGCTTCGCCAACTCACCACGGCGCTCACGCTGTACGTCGCGCCTGAGGCTTCTCAAGAGGCAACCGAGCGTGCGGCCGACGCTTTGTGGCACCTTGCGGTCGAGGCTGAGCCTGGATCGGACAGCCAACTTCAGTTTGTCCGCGCCTTCGCCTCGCTCGCGTCAACGGACATCCAGTTGGAGAACGTGCAGGGCCTCGTCGACGAGAAAATCTCCCTCGACGGGCTCACCATCGACACCGACCTCACGTGGGACCTCCTCATCGCACTGGTCGCAGGCGGCCGTGCAGGCGAGCTGGCGATTGAGCTGCAGCTGACAAAGGATGCGACAGCGTCCGGTGAACGGCGAGCCGCTCACGCCAAGGCAGCACTGCCCACGCCCGAGGCAAAGCGCGCTGCTTGGGATGCCCTCATCAACGCCCCCGAGGGCAAGGACCTGCCGAACGCGATCCAGTTCGAGACCACGGCGGGTTTCAACCACGTCAACAACCCCGATCTCATCGCACCTTTCGTGGATGACTACTTCGACATGCTTCGCCGCATTTACACGGAGAAGACCAACGAGATGGCCGCCAACCTCATCGAAGGCCTCTACCCCACGTTGCAGGCTGGCCGTGTGGAGGACCTTCAGGATCGGGCCGACGCGTGGCTCGCGGCCAATGCGGACGCTCACGACGCTCTCAAGCGCCTTGTCATCGAAGGTCGCGATGGGGTGCGTCGTGCCCTCGCGGCTCAGGCCGTTGACCGCGCAGCGGTGTGGGAGAACGTGACGGACACGCCCGCCGTGTCCTAGGGGTCAATCAAGCGCGACAGGCCGCACACCACCGCTACCCTGCGGTCACCTTCGCGCGCGCCAGCGACGATCCCGGGCTGAGCGGTCATCACCTGTCCGTTGCCCACGAACAGGCCGAGTCCTTCTGCGTCGTCCTCCATTAGCCGGCGCTGGACAGACTCGACCACCAGTCGCTCCCCCGCCGCAGCGTCGGCCGCGTACACGGCCCATCGCTCCCGGAAGGCGTGCGACCCCGTCGCCACCCGGGGAGGCAAGTCATCACCCTCCACGGTCATCGCCCACGCCGCGGGCTGAATAAGGACCGGACCGCGTGCAGTCTCAGCCCTGCATGAAATCCGGGTCATGACCGGCGGGAGGTCCGTGAGGGCACGGCGCGCGATCCGCACTACGTCGATGGTGACGGACCGTCCGTCCACTGCCCCCTCAAAGCGCCCCACCACCGCAGGGTCCGCGGATGGCACATAGGCGAGCCCGCGACCCTCACACCACCGCGCCAACTCGACCATGGCGTCACCTCGGCCGCCGCGCACGAGCGCCCATACCGCGGCAAACACAACGGCGATTCCGATCGCGGCGTACACATAAGGGTCGATCCCGCCCAGGTCCACACCACTCCCGCTTAGCGCCAATGCAATGGAGTTCACGCGGCCAACCTAGTCGCCCCGCGCGCGGGCCGAGGTGAACCGGTCAAAGTCCCAGTCAAGGCGTGCCACACTCGACATATGCCCGGCATGAATCTCACCAAGTCCGAGGCCCAAGAACGCTCCGCCGTAGTCTCGGCCACGAACTACACGATCTCTTGGGATTTCTCGGATGAGGGCGACCGCTTTCGCACGGTCACCCGCGTCACCTTCGACGCCCCGCTTGGTGCCTCGACCTTTCTCGACTGTGCCGCCGCCGAGGTCACCCGCCTCGTCGTCAACGGCGTCGACATCGACCCCAGCGTCGCGTTCTCGGCCGGGCGCATTGCCCTCGATAGCTTGAACGCCCACAACGAGGTCGAGATTGACGCCGTCTTTGCTTACCGCGTTGACGGGCAGGGCATTCACCGCTTTGTCGATCCGGAAGACGGCGAGGTGTACCTCTATAGCCAGTTCGCCGCCGTCGACGCCCGGGCGGCGTTCCCGTGTTTTGACCAGCCGGACATTCGCGCCACCTTCGCGATCACCGTCACTGCTCCCGCTCGCTGGCAGGTCGTTTCGAACTACCCGAGCGGGGCTACGGAGCTTGTACCCGGCGCCGTCACCAGCGTCGGCGGAATGAACGACGCGGTGCACCGCTGGACATTCGAGACCACCCCCGCACTTCCCACGTATGTGGCGGCAGTCGTCGCAGGGCCATACGCCTTCGAGAGCGGCACTCTGCGCTCCCGCAAGGGCGAGATCCCCACCCGCATCTTTGGCCGCAAGAACCTCGCCGCGCACCTCGATGCGGACGAGATGATCGGCACCGTCCAAGCCGGTATCGATCTTTATGAGCGGGTCTTCGACACCGAGTACCCCTACGCAAAGTACGACCAGATCTTTGTGCCCGAATACAACCTCGGCGCCATGGAGAACGTGGGATGCGTGACTTTCTCCGAGGATCGCTTGCTGTTTCGGTCGCGCCCGTCGGATGCCCTGCGCCAGCAACGCGTCAACATCGTCCTCCACGAGCTGAGCCACATGTGGTTTGGCAACCTGGTGACGATGCGCTGGTGGGACGACCTCTGGCTCAATGAGTCGTTTGCCGAGTTTGTCGGCACGTGGGCCACTGAGCAGGCGACGCCATGGACCGACGCCTGGGTCACTTTTGGCGCCTCGCGAAAGTCAGTCGCGTACATCCAGGACCAGCTCCCCACCACCCACGCGATTGTCACGGAGGTCCCTGACGTCGAGGCGACGGTAAGCGCCTTTGACATGATCACGTATGCCAAGGGCGCCTCCGCCCTCAAGCAACTCGCCGCTTTCGTCGGCGAGGAGGCCTTCTTTGCGGGCGTTGCCGCGTATCTCAAGCGCTATGCCTTTGGAAACGCGACTCTCGCGGAGTTCCTCACCGAGGTGGAAGCGGCATCGGGCGTCGACCTGGGTCCCTGGGCCACCGCGTGGCTCGAGACCCCCGGCGCCACGACCTTGCGCCCCGTCATCGAGATCGACGAAGCGAACGTCATCACGAATTTCGCCGTCGCCGAGGATGTGCCTGCCGCCTACCCCACCCACCGGCCGCACCGCGTCACTATCGCGGGGTACCGCCACCGCGACGGTGACTTTGAACGGGTATGGGCAGCCGACGCTTCACTTACCGGAGCGATGACGCCCGTCACGGACGTGGTGGGCCGCGAACGCCCCGATCTCATCCTTGTCAACGACCGTGACCGGACCTACGCGAAGACCCGCCTCGACGAGGCCTCTCTCGATACCGTGACCGGCTATATCGCTCACCTCACGGACCCCATGGCGCTCGCCTCGGTTCTTGATTCGCTGTGGCACATGTGCCGAGACGCTCACCTGCCCGCCGAGCGCTACATCAACGCCGTGCTCACTGCGATGCCGCAATTCACCAACTCCGAGACGGCCGAAAGCCACCTCCGTACCCTTGCGGTGGCCCTGAGCCGCTACGTGGTGCCCGAGCGCACCCATGCCGTGGGCGAGGCGGTCGCGGAACGCCTGTGGGACATTCTCGAAAGCGCTTCGCCCGGCTCGGACCTGCAATTGCAGGCCGCGCAAGGATTCGCGCGCTTCGCGGCGACGCCCACCCAAGGCGCCCGCCTCGCCGATCTTCTCGACGGGGCCACGCGGCACAACGGCCTTGACGTCGACGCCGACCTCGCGTGGGACCTCCTCACGGGAATGGTGGCAGTTGGCGCTGGCGGCCGCGGGTCGATCGCCGCTCGTCTCGCTCAAGACCCCGGCGCGATGGGCCAACGGCGCGCAGCCGGCGCCCATGCGGCTATCGGCACGTACGAGGCAAAGGAAAACGCCTGGGAGTCGCTGGTCCACCCTCACGCCCTCGTTCCCAACGCCGTCCAATATGAGATCGCGGCTGGTCTCGCGCGCGCCGTCGACCCGAAGATGATGGCGCCGCTCGCCACCACAATCCTCGACGAACTCCGCACGTATTACGAGGCGAATGACGGCTGGGTGGGCGCTCGTGTCGCCCGCTCGGTGTTTCCCACGTGGGCCAGCGGCCGTGTCGATGACCTCGAGCAGCGTATCGAGCAATGGCTTGCCAATAACGCCGACGCTTCATCCGTGCTCATCAAGATCGTCACCGAAGGTCTCGACGAAGTCCGCAGATCGATCGCTGCCCAGTCCGTTGCCTCGAGAGATAGCTGAGGCCTTACCTCGGTGTTCTTTACCTGGCTGTGCGAATCGCCGCGACGAGCCGTTGCAGGCGAGGGTGATCGAAAAGGTCGTCGAGCAGGACAGGCACCCCATTGCGGTCCGTCAACGGGATGCGCCAGTTGGGGTACTCGAGGTAGGTACCTGGCACGTTTTGCGCGCGCATGTCACCCACCGCGTCGGTCAGCGCCACGCCCGTGAGAAGTGCGGGTGAACTCAGAACAAGGCGATGGATACCAGCGATGACATCCTCATCGTTGTAATCGGGAATCATGAGCCCTCGTTCTTTCAGCATCCCGAGGAGGGTGTCGCGCTCGTGACGAGCCTGCGCGCGGGCTGCCTCAACGTCGGCCACGAGTCCAAGCTCCGCGCGCATATCAATGTGGGTGCCTGCCACCATTTGCGCGGTGGTGGGCAGGTCATGGGTGGTGACCGTCGCGAGTGTGTCGCGGCGGTAGTACTCGGGAGGCGTGAAGCCGCCGTTGTGCTCCCGCTCGAACCACATGACCGAGGTACCAAGCACGCCACGTGAATGGAGGTACTCCCTCACCCACGGCTCCACGGTGCCGAGGTCCTCGCCAATCACCATGGCGCCTGCGCGGTGAGCCTCCAGCACGATGATGCCAACAAGCGATTCATGGTCGAACTGAACATAGGTGCCGTCGCTCGAATCGTGCCCCGCAGGAATCCACCACTGCCTGAACATCCCGAGGATGTGGTCGATGCGAATGGCGCCAGCGTGGCGCACAGCGGAGCGGACGACGTCACGGAACGGGACATACGCCGACGCTTCAAGGGCTCGCGGTTGCCATGGCGGCTGTGACCAGTTCTGACCTGACGGACTAAAAGCATCCGGCGGCGCGCCAACTGTCATGTTCGACGCGAGCACGCGGTGCAGGCTCCATGCATCAGCACCCTGGGGGTGGACGCCCACGGCAAGGTCGCCAATGATGCCGATTGCCATTCCCGCTTGGACGGCAGCAGCCTGGGCCGCCGTAGCCTGTTCGTCCGCGATCCACTGCATCCACGCATGGAAGAGAACGCGATCGGCGTGAACGTCACGCCATGCGGCAACCCCTGGTGACGACGATGTGGCGAGCTCGGTTGGCCATTCGTCGCCCGCGTACTCCTCGGCAATGGCTGCCCACGTGGCGTAGTCCTCGAGCGCCTTGCCTTCCCGCATGCAATACGCCTGGAACTGTGCCTCGCGGCCGGGAGAGCGAGGCGCCTCGTACACCTGCTCAAGTGCGGCGAGCTTTGCGCGCCATGACTCATCCCGGTCGAGCAAAGCGTCGGTGTCATTCGCACGGCTTGGCCGCTCGGATTCCCACTCGATGACGGCGCGCTGCTGAGAGGGCACATACGCGACCTCGGGAATGTCCTCGACGCGGATGTACATCGGTGCAATGAAACGGCGCGAACTCGGCAAATACGGAGAGGCGCTCAGCGGCGGCACTGCCTCATTTGCATGGAGCGGGTTGATGAGGACAAAGTCGGCCCCTGCACGGATTCGTGCAAGAGAGCACAGATCGGCAAGATCGCCCAGGTCGCCGATGCCCCATGAGCGCCGCGAGCGCACCGAGTACAACTGGGTCATGAAACCCCATGGACGGCGATGCTCGACGTACGGGGGCACGTCGAGACGTTCAGGAGTGATGACGAGATAACCGCGTCCACGAGATCCAGGGAACGACGCCTCAACCACATGCCAGCCGAGCGGCAAATCCGCTGGGACGCGGAACGTCGCTCTGCCGACGAGTGCGCCGCCCACCGCACGCGGTTCCCAGTAGTGATCGACCTGGTCAAGAACGAGTTCGCCACCGTCCTCGAGGCGCACCACGCAAGAGACAGGAGCACCATCGGGCACGTGCACGTGAATGTCCCGCATGCGGCCCGTGCGGAGCACTGTCACCGGCGGCACGATGCGCTTCCAGATGTAGTCCTCGAGGTCAACGAGCGATTGACGGCAATGCTCATCCGTGTCGGCGGCGATTCCCATCGCCCCGAGCGCCGCGACAATAGCGGCGCGCGAACACTGGACGTGGGTGCCATCAATGAGGTGCGCCTCGGTCGCAACGCCGCAGGCGCGCGCAAGCGTGACAAGGGCTTCGGAGGGCAACTGATCGGCGCTGTGGTCGCTCACACGCCCATCCTGCCAGGTTCACGTTCCATTTACGGTGGCCTCGCCGCTCCGCATTAGGGTGGATCCATGGTCACCTGGCTCCTTGCACTCCCGACCTCGGCCACCAATGATCCCGCGAGCGACTCCGAGGGCTCCGTGTGGACCTCGTGGGCGCGTTCTGCCTTTGACGATGCACCGCAATGGGTGCAGGACCTCGCGGGATCGGCGATTGGCATCGGCGCCGCGTTGCTCGGTGCACTCATCCTGTGGGTTCTGGGACGGCTCGCAATTCGCACGGTCACCCGGGGGATCGAGTCAGGTACGCCGCTGAGCCGCCGGGCCCGACGGGCTCTTGAACGCACGCGCATCGACATCCCACCAATCGACCCGCAAGAGCTCCGTCTCGCCGCGACGCGACGTCGCCAGCGCGCCAACACCATCGGCGCCGTGCTCAAATCGGCGCTTGCCGTCGTCATCGCCGCGGTACTCGTCGTCATGGCACTCGACATGATCGGTTTGCCAGTGGCGCCGCTCCTCGCTTCCGCTGGAATCGTCGGTGTCGCGTTTGGTTTTGGCGCGCAGTCGCTTGTCAAAGATCTCCTCTCGGGCCTCTTCATGCTCATCGAGGATCAATATGGGGTAGGAGACGTCGTAGATCTCGGCCCCGCGAGCGGCACGGTTGAGGAAGTCGGCCTGCGCTCCACCCGGCTCAGGTCGCTCGATGGAACCGTGTGGTACATCCCCAACGGGGAGATTCTGCGCGTGGGCAATATGACACGGCTATGGTCGCGTGCCCTCATTGAGGTACGCCTCGGCATTGAAACGGATCTTGAGCGCGCCCGCCAGGCGATGCTTGACGCGGTGGCCGCTGCCCGCGCAGCCGATCCCGAGGTTGACGGCGCAATTCTGTCCGAACCAGAAGTCCCCGGCATCGAGTCCTTTGACTACTACAGCGTCTCGGTACGGCTCCTCATTCAGTGCGTTCCCGTCAAGCAATGGTTGGTCATGCGTGCAGTTCGCCTTGAGATGCGGCGCATCTTCGGCGAGCGCGGCATCCGCTTGGCCGTGCCGGACCAGACGCTCATCATGGGCGCCACCGACTCCGCAGAGGCACCCGCTTCGCGCGCCCCCAAGGTTGAGGACGACGCGTCATGAGCACGACGCCCGAGCCGGCACCTGGGATGAAGGTGGGGGGAGGTCCCACTCAGGAACAGGGGCAGAGTTTCTTTGAGGCGATGGGCGGTCACGCGACCTTCCGCGCCATCGTTGCGCACTTCTACCAGGGAGTACGTACCGACCCGATTTTGGCTCCGATGTACCCGGCACATGACATGACAGGAGCAGAGGAACGTCTCACTTTGTTCCTTGAGCAGTATTGGGGCGGACCGACGACGTATTCGGATACGCGTGGACATCCACGCCTGCGCATGCGCCACCAGGGTTTTCACGTGAATCCGGAGGCGCGCGATCATTGGTACTCACTCATGCGCGAGGCTGTCATCGCGCAGCAGCTGTCTCCTCTTCATGAAGCGACACTTCTCGATTACCTTGAGCGTGCGGCACACTCCCTCATCAACACCTTTGACCCCACGCCCGGCTCAGAGCGGACCTGAGTCGCCCCGAGCAGCCGCCCACGCGCTATAGCCTCGTGGGATGGATACCACTGAGGACCCGCGAGCTCACGGTGCTGTCGCGGCTGGTCTTTCGGCGCTCACCTTGCGTCGTCTAGCCGCCACCACCTTTGAAGGCGACTCCCTCCCCATGCCCGGGGGTCGCGTCTTTGGCGGACAGGTGGTCGCCCAAGCGGTACTCGCCGCAGGTCACACAGTGGTCGAGGGCCGGGCCGTTCACTCGATGCACGGGTACTTCTTGCGCGCGGGAGACGCGTCCAAGCCGATCACCTTCGAGGTCGACATCCTCCGTGACGGAAGTTCCTTTTCCGCCCGTCGCACTCACGCCATTCAGGACGGCGTTCCGATCCTGTCGATGATTGCGTCGTTCCAACTCAATCAAGAAGGCCCCGAGCACCAAGTGCCAATGCCGGAGGTGCCGCCGCCCTCTGCGGTCGTCTCAGGAATTGACGTCCTCACCCCGCATGCGGGGCACCCCGTTGCGGACTTCTGGCTCAATTCCGCACCGTTTGACGTCCGCCATGTCGAAGGGTCCATCCTCGTCGCCCCCGACTCTCGACCAAAGCAATATCAGACTGCGTGGATGCGCCTTCGCGAGCCGATCGAGGCGGATGACCTCACACATCGTGCTCTCATCGCCTTCGGCTCCGATCAAGTGATGCTTGAGCCCGCGCTACGCCGACACGGCGCATCGTGGTCAACTCCGCACATGGCATTTGCGAGCCTCGACCACGCAATGTGGTGGCACCGTCCGGCGCGCGCAGATGAATGGCTGCTCTTTGTCCAGGACTCCCCCACGTCCCAAGGTGGGCGCGGGCTCACCGGCGCATGGGTCTTCAGTGAAGACGGTCGCCTCGTCGCTTCCGTGTCCCAAGAGGGAATGCTCCGCATGCCCGCTATCGGCTGACGTCCTCACCGCTGCTGGCCCCCGCGTCGTCACCGCTGCTGGCCCCCGCGTCGTTAGCGATACGCGGCGGAGAGTTGCTATCGCGGGCCTCATCCTCGCCGTGACTCGGCGCCGATTCCCGCACGCCGCGCACCCCACCACGCGTTGTCGTTGGAATTTCGCTCAACGCCACCCATTCCTGAGGCTCGCGCCCACGGGTCTCCACCGACTTCCGTCTCCACGTCGCAAGCGCAACAAAGATGGTGATGACCAAAGCGAGCGCCATGATCGCGATGACAACGTACAGCGCCGTGAACATCCACTCGGGAGGCTCTGGCCAATCATCGGGATTCGGCAGCCCCGCATACGGGTCAAACGTGGGCGACGGCGATGCGCACTCACCACCGATGCAATCCTCCACGGCGGAACCCGCTAGTCCCGCGTGAGCTTGCGGTACGTCACGCGATGCGGACGCGCGGCGTCGGCCCCGAGGCGCTCCACCTTGTTCTCCTCATACGAAGCAAAGTTGCCCTCGAACCAGAACCACTTGGCCGGGTTGTCGTCAGTGCCTTCGTAAGCGAGGATGTGCGTCGCCACGCGGTCGAGGAACCACCGGTCGTGAGAGACGACAACGGCGCAGCCTGGGAACTCGAGAAGCGCATTCTCCAGCGAACCGAGAGTCTCGACATCGAGGTCGTTGGTCGGCTCGTCAAGGAGCAGCACATTGCCGCCCTCCTTGAGCGTGAGCGCGAGGTTGAGGCGGTTGCGCTCGCCACCCGACAGCACGCCAGCAGGCTTCTGCTGATCGGGTCCTTTGAACCCAAAGGCGCTCACGTAGGCACGCGACGGCATCTCGACTTTGCCAACGTTGATGTAGTCAAGTCCGTCAGAGACGACCTCCCACAGCGTCTTGTTGGGGTCAATGCCACCTCGGCTTTGGTCGACGTAGGCGATCTTGACCGTCTCACCAATCTTGAGATCGCCGCTGTCGACGGGCTCAAGTCCAACGATCGTCTTGAACAGCGTCGTCTTTCCAACGCCGTTGGGGCCAATGACACCGACGATGCCGTTGCGAGGCAGTGAGAAACTGAGGTCGTCGATGAGGACGCGTTCGCCAAAGCCCTTCTTGAGACCCTTCGCCTCGATCACCACATTGCCAAGGCGCGGGCCTGGCGGGATCTGGATCTCTTCGAAGTCGAGCTTGCGCATCCGATCTGCCTCGGCCGCCATCTCTTCATACCGGGACAGGCGCGCCTTGGACTTCGCTTGACGGCCCTTGGGATTCTGGCGCACCCAGTCGAGCTCTTCCTTGAGGCGCTTGGCGAGCTTCGCGTCCTTCTTGCCCTGCACCTGAAGGCGTTCTTGCTTCTTTTCCAGGTACGTCGAGTAATTGCCCTCGTAGGGGTAAAGGCGGCCGCGGTCGACCTCGCAGATCCATTCGGCGACATGGTCGAGGAAGTAGCGGTCGTGGGTGACGGCAAGCACGGCGCCGGGGTACTTCGCGAGGTGCTGCTCAAGCCACAGCACTGACTCGGCGTCGAGGTGGTTTGTGGGCTCGTCGAGGAGGAGGAGGTCAGGCTTCTCAAGAAGCAGCTTGCACAGCGCGACGCGGCGGCGCTCTCCACCCGACAGCACCTTGACGTCAGCGTCCGGCGGCGGGCAACGCAACGCGTCCATTGCCTGCTCTAGTTGGCTATCGAGGTCCCACGCATCCGCGTGGTCGAGTTCCTCCTGGAGCGTGCCCATTTCGGCGAGCAGTTTGTCGTAGTCGGCGTCCGGGTCCGCCATCTCTTCCGAAATCTGGTTGAAGCGCTCGAGTTTGGCGTACACCTCGGCGACACCCTCGCGCACGTTCCCGATGACGTCCTTGTCCTCGTTGAGCGGTGGTTCCTGGAGAAGGATGCCGACGCTGTAGCCGGGGCTGAGACGCGCCTCACCGTTTGACGGCTGTTCGATGCCCGCCATGATCTTGAGGATGGTCGACTTTCCCGCACCGTTCGGACCGACGACGCCGATCTTCGCGCCCGGGTAGAACGCCATCGTGACGTCGTCGAGGATGACCTTGTCGCCATGCGCCTTGCGCGCCTTATGCATCGTGTAGATGAACTCTGCCACTGCCACTCCGGGATTCTTTTGTCTTGAGGCGGCTGCTGCCGCTTTCACCGCCCACAGCCTACGCGGTTGTGCGCGACCGAGCCGCTTCCTCGCGTGATCGAACGACCTCACCATGTGAGGACGGCAAACGGGGCGCCGGATTGCTCCGACGCCCCGCCACCGCGCGTCTGGCCTAGATGCGGCGACGCGATACACCCGTCAACGCCACGATGAGCAACGCAGCGATCACCACACCGAGCACGTAGCCGATGATCGTGCTGCCGCCGCCAATGGCAGCCCACACATAGAAACCCAGAATCGTACCGACAATGCCCACGAGGACCGTGGCAACCCAATTCACGTGACGTCCCGCGACGAGCCTTCCGAGGAAGCCCACGATCGCACCGATGAGGATCATCAAGAGAATCTCCATGATTGTCGTCCCTTCTCCTACGGTTCACAGCGGCGTATCCGCTTGCTCGATACAACCCGCTTTCTCCGCCATAGCGCGCATGCGCCAGGTAAATTCCCTGGTAATTCGCCTAGCGCCGTGGGAATAGGACGGTGAGACTAGGGCGCGATGGCCACCAGTGCATCAGTGTCCGCCGGCTCAGTTGACTCTGCCGGTCCTCCAGATTCAGCGGGCCCACCAGGCTCGTCCGTGGCGACGGAAGCCGCGGCCTCGCCATCGCGCTCCACAGCGTCGGCGGCATTGCTCTCCGTCGCCGTTGGCCCGTCTCCGCCACCAAGGCTCGCGTCCCCCACCGCCCGGCGGAACGTCGCGATTCCTCGCGTGAGGTCGTGACCGACGGCGGTCGCATCGATGACGAGATCGGTGCGCGGCCCAGCCTCGCTCTCCCACACGTTTGTCCGCAGGCGTCCCGTCACGATGACCGGCTGCCCCTTGGCAATCGAGTCGAGGACGGTGAGCGCAGCGCCGCGGAATGTGCGGACCGTGAACCACTCGGTGGGACCGTCCTCCCACGAGTTGCTCGCGCGGTCGAAATATCGGCTTGTCGATGCGACGCGAAAGCTGGTGAGGCGGACGTCGTTGCGCCCCACTACGTGACGCGGGTCCGTTGCCACCCAGCCGCTCACGGTGATCGTGAGGTCGTTCATGTGGATACTCCTTCCGGGCGCCGCGGTCGCGAGGCCCTTCACCACGGTGATGGTGAAGGCCCACGCTTGGCGCGCGGAAAGTCAGTTCTCTGGGGATTGACAGCGCCAATGGGCGGCGGGGACAGCGATGCGTCGCTTACCCTCGGCTCAGTCGAGCTCAGTCAGTTCGTCGAGGTTTCGATAAGCATGATGAATCATCTGGGTGGGTCCAACGAGGTGTGGACCCACCGTGTTCAGCACGGCCTCGCGACCAAGAGCACGCACCGCTTCTGCCGCCGAACGGCCCCGCAACGCCTTCGACCACAGCGCCTTCACCCCCGTTGGTCGCTCCATCGGTGGCCATGCCACGCCATCCAGCGCCTTCGTCACCTCAGCCGCCAACTCCGTTGCCGGCATGATCGCGTCGTCGACCACAATTCGCCACGCGAGAGGCAATCCCGCCGTCGCTGCGTCAATCCACTCAAGTCGGAGCTGCTCGACCGCCGCGACGGCTGGCCCCAGCGGCACGTCGTCCACACCATGACGCCCCATCGCGACGGCTGCAGCGGCATCGGCCCTCGCATCGACACCCGCTGCACGCGCGAGCGCCGCCACAAGCTCGTCGACGTCTGCGAGCACAGGGTCGGCGTCGCGAGCAAGCGCGCGCTCAAGCGCCCTGCCCGCTGCAATGAGGTCAGCTCGCACCGCCTCCGCCGCAACCGAACGAGTCGCGGCAGCACCCGAGATTTCTGCGCGCAATGCGCTGACGCCGCGACCATCACGCGCGGAGGTCACCACAACAGGTGCGTTGACGACGCCTTCGACGGACACCAGTGCTTCGAGGTCCCGCGCCACGACGTCGATGTCCTTCTCCGCGAGGCGATCCGCGTGATTGAGTACGACGAGCGACGGCTGACCGTGGTCGGACGCGACCTTCACATAGGCCGAATGCAGCGCATGATCCGCGTACTTTTGCGGATCAACCACCCAGATGATGAGGTCCGCGAGCGGCACAATCCGGTCAACGGTTTCGCGGTTGGCCGTATTCACCGAGTCGTGATCGGGAAGGTCAACAAGCACCACCCCGTCAAATTGCGGGTCCGGGTTGAGGCGCAGACGATGGCCTGGCGCGATGCCCAACCAATCAAGGAGTCTCTCGGCGTCACTCCACGAGACCGCAACTGGATCCGAGGTGGTGGGCCGCGCCACACCGACAAGGGCGAACTCGCGGCCGATGATCGCGTTGAAAAGGCTTGACTTGCCAGAGCCAGTGCCGCCGGCGAGAGCGACCACCGTATGGTCGACGCCGAGCGCTAACCGCTCATCGCACCTCTCGATGGCGCTGTAGACCTCGTCGCGCACCTCGGGGTCAATGGCGTCGGCCGCCCAGTCCATGGAAGCGCGCAAACGGTCGACGCGCTCCTTGAGGACCGTGGTCTGGGTGCGCGGCGGCACCTCATAGAACGACAGGCTCACAGGAGGGCCCGCAATTCTGCTCGCCGCAAACGCACCTTTGACGATGCGTCGGAACTGAGTGACACGATGTCGGTGGGCTTCATCATGTCGAGTGCCTCTTTATTGATGACGTACCGCCGCGCCGTGGCGAGTTCGGTCCGAGCCGTCGCAATAGCGTCGGCACCCGTGTCACCCGTCAGGACGGCAAGTGCCCCCGCCGCTTTGTCGACGCCCACAGCGGCGGACGCGAGGGTGACCGCCAGGCCATCGTCGCCAACAACGGCGCGACCGTTCGCAGCGCCGCGAAGCTCACCCGCGAGCGTCTCGCATGTGGCGAGCCAGGCGCGAGCAGCGTCGGCGGCGCGGCGTTCTCGCACCACCCGGGCATCACGCGGGTCGCGCTGCTGGGCAAGCCAGGGCCCCACGCCACCTTCGGCGGAGTTGAGCGAGTCCATCATTCGGTCCGTTGCGGACGACGCCGCGTGAGCCAGAGCGGCCTCGACACCGGCGAGAAGGTCCGCGCGAATCGCCGCAAGCTCGCTGTCTCGAGACTCACGCGCGCTGCGGCGCTTGACCCACATCGAATTGGTCAAGCGGAACAGCGGTCCACCTTCCGCCGTCGCTTGGCGCCACCTGGCGTCCACCGGGCCGCGCCCGATCTCCACGTACCACTCGGGGCCGCCGTGAACCTCTGCTTGAGCGGCACAGCGGCGCACTTCCGCGCGAACGTCCTTGGCAGCGGCGGCCTGATCATCCATGAACTCGGCGAGCTCTTCGAGCCACTCTTTCATTGACTCGATGCCGCCGTGCAGGGTGCGTTCTACGATCGTGCTCGCCGAGGCAGCCGCGACAGTCTCGAGCCAGCGCCCGAGCCCGCCCATCACGTCGCGCGGGATATCGGCCTGCGCATTCTCAGGAATGACAAAGAGCGGCAGCCCCGCAAGGCGTTCCTCCGTCAGGCGCGCGACAAGTTCGCGTCGAATATGTGCCGCCACGTCCGCGGTCACACGGTTGAGGACCACCGCCACCGATGCCCCTCGATCGGTTGCCTTCCGCAAGGCATTCCATGGAATCGCGTCGCCGTAGCGAGCCGGGGTCGTGACGAACAGCCACAGGTCTGCCGCCTCAAGGAGATCTTCAGCGACCTCGCGGTTCTCTCCGCGCACCGAGTCAAGGTCCGGACTGTCGACAATGACGAGGCCCCGTGGCACCGCTTCTGTGGGATGAATCTTGGCGCGAGCGGCAACACCGGACAGTACATCCGCATCAAGCGGGTGATGAAACAGATGCGGGACTTTGGTGGTGGGACGGAGCACCCCCGAAGCGGTCAGCTCTTCGCCGAGAAGCGCGTTGACAACGGTGGACTTGCCGGCGCCGGTAGGGCCGCCGACGATGACGACAGCTGGGGAGGACTCCTCCCGTACGCGGGGGATGAGGTGGTGGTCGAGCTGATCGAGCATGCGCGTCATCAACTCATTCGCGGCACGCTCACGGCCCGTGGGCAGTGGCAACTCAACCGCTGACACCACCCGGCGCGTGTCGATGAGCGCATCAAGGAGGGCGCCGGGGTACGCCCAGGTCTTGATCGGCCTGAAATCCATGTACCTAGCCTGCCCTCTCACCCCGTTGGGCATGAGGCTACCGCGCCGATATCGCTCAACGGACCACCAACAACGGTCGGAGGACTAGACGAGCGCCTTCTCAGCGCGCTTGCGCCATTGCGTCATCGTGGCGGTGAGCTCGCGTGAGATTGTGGCAAAGGATCCATCCATGTCGATCGCGAAGCGGGCGTCATTGATCTTGCCTTCGTCGATCATCGCGAGCACGGCAGCGGCTTCCTTATGGAACTGTGCATGCTCGGACTTCGCTTGATCGCGCAAAGCGGCGAATTCTGCGGCGATGTGGGCACTGTGAAGCCACGTGCCAAACTCACAGACATTGTCGCGCGCCACCGTCGCGACATCTTCGTTGTGACTGCCGCGCTCGATCGCATCGACAAGACGCGCCTTCCACTTGCCGTGAGCGCCAATAGCCTTGGTGATCTGCGCACCGACATCGAGATCTTCAGTCGAGGCGGCGGCGAAAGAGAAGACGCTCACGTGATCGGCGAGAGCCGCAGCAAGGGATGACAAGTGCGACGTCTCTTGCTCGCTGTCACGAACCCCCCGTGACGTCGATGCGGATGATGTCGCCACGCCCGTGACGGCTTCGGCAATCTGGTCAGTACCAGTGGCGGCCTCCGCCACTGATCGGCTCATCTCATTAGTCGTTGCCGTCTGTTGCTCAAGAGCCGCGGCAATCGAGGCTTGGGAATCGTTGATCGTGTCGATGATGGTGGCGATGTGTCCGATCGATGTGGACGCCGCAACAGTGTCGTCCCGAAGGGCGGCGATGCGTCGTCCGATGTCCTCGGTTGCCCGCGCGCTCTCCTGCGCGAGTTCCTTCACCTCGTTCGCGACAACGGCGAAGCCCTTGCCCGACTCCCCTGCACGGGCCGCTTCGATTGTCGCGTTGAGGGCGAGCAAATTGGTCTGTTCAGCAATCGACGAAATCACCTTGAGAACAAGCTCGATCTGACCCGATGAGGCGCTGAGACTCTCGACGGCGGCGCGGGCCCCATCGGCCGCGCCAACGGCCTCACCGGCGACCGCCACCGCGCGTTCTGTGGTGGTCGCGATATCGGAAATCGTCGCGGACATTTCTTCGGTTCCCGTTGCCAGCGTGTGGACGCTCGCCGACACCTGTTCCGCGGCTGCCGCCGCGGTGTGGGCTTCTTGGGCCGAGGATGCGGCATGCGCGGCAATGCGACCCGACGCCACGGCAAGTTCCTCGGCGGACGCCGCAAGGTCCGTGATCTGCGCCTCGATCGCCGCGAAGTGTGCGGACAAGGTCGCCATTACCTCGTTGTATGACGACGCTATCGTGCCCCAATCGCCCGGCCAGCTTGCGTTTGCGGTGCCGGTCAAATCGCCGGATGCGGCACGAAGAAGCAGGTCCCTCATTTCTCTTAAGGGAATGAAGACTGCCCGTTTGACCACGGCGCGCATTCCTGCGACAACAGCGAGCCCACCTGCAGCGACGAGCACAATGCCGGCCGTTGCCACGTCGGGATCGAGCGGTCCGTGCAAGCCACCGATCGCCAAGGAGGCGACCACGACGATGGTGAACGCAATCGCCATCATCCCTACGGCAAACCGTCCGAAAGTCCCGTTCAATGCAAACCTTTCTCGCGCACATGCACCCCTCGACAGGGCCGGGAGGTGCTCGGTAGAGCCGCTGTGGTGGACGGCTTCTCATTGCTTCATCGCCGGGGTGTCGACAAGTTCAAGGAGTTGCGACGAAACGTTTCGATCTCGGCGCTCGTCGAAGTCGCCGCTACTCTAGAAGCGCCCTCAAGGCGACGCCCTCGTAGCTCAATGGATAGAGCAACGGCCTTCTAATCCGTAGGTTGCAGGTTCGAGTCCTGCCGGGGGCGCCAGGCGCGGTCACCCTCGTCTTTACGTGAAGATAGCCATGACGTAGAGCACAAAGACGAGCACGTGCGCCGCCCCATGGGCCGCCGTGACGCGCCGCGACATGAAGGTCGCGATATTGAGCACCACCGCAACTGCGAGCAGGACGAAACCTGCTGAGTCAGGAGCGAGCACCACGTTTTGCCCGGTAGCAAGGCCGATGACCAACACCGCAGGCAGCGTGAGCCCCACGCACGAGACGAGCGCACCGTGAGCGAGGTTGCTCACCCTTTGACCTTCACCCATCCATGCAGCACGCACGGTGGTGAGCGTCTCCGGTAAGAACACGATGAGCGCAATGAGCAATCCGGAGAGCGCGACCGGCGCGCCGATGCGGCCAAGCCCCTCATCGAGCAGTGTTGCCATGTCATGCGAGAGCACAACGATTGGCACCACCGCGGCTAGCAGGACGAGTACGCGGCCGAGGATTTCGCCGCGATGCTGACGAATGACAACGCGCACCGGCACCTGCCGCTGCGCCACCTCATCGCGCTCGGCGTCGCCACACTCTTGAAAGTCGGCGCTCTGCGGACCCGTCTGGCGGTACAAGAAGTACGCGTACATGACAACGGTCAGGGCGAGGACAGTGACTGCTTGCGCCGTCGTGTATCCGCCGCCAACGCCCACAACAGCCGGGAACGCAAAGGCGACGGTGAGCAATACAACGAGGTACCCAAGGTAGATCGATACCCCTGCGCGATTAACAACAAGCCCGCCGTGGCGCGTGCCTCCCACCAGCAATGAGACGCCAATGATCAACGCGAGGACGATCATCGTGGCGGCCATCACTGAGTCGCGAGCAATCGTCGCGTGGTCACCAGGCCCGAGCATGACGGCCGCAATCAAGATCACCTCGATGACCATGATCGACAGCGTGAGAACGAGCGTTCCATACGGATCGCCAAGGCGACGGGCAAGCGCTTCTGCCTGGGTGACCACGCCAAAAGCACACGAGATAATCACCGCGACAATCGCGACCAAGACTGCCCCGATAACGAGTGAGTGGTGGTTATCGTCTCTCACCGAACGGCTTGAGATGACCGCGATGACGGCTGCCCATCCGAGGGCGAGTCTCACCATCTCGGTGCGTGGGAGAATGGACCTCAATGCTGACGTAGCAGGCACGGAGAACACCTGTTCTGCTGGGCCGTCCCAACTCGACACGTGTCTGCACGGGTCGTCCCGGCAGGTCTTTGACGACTTCTACTGTAGCCACAGACCTCGCCTCCACCAGGTCACTGCACGCCAGCGAACCGTGGCCGGGGGGGGGGCAGGCCCCCCCCCGCCGGCCCGG
>JAEYOR010000022.1 GCA_023411615.1 Actinomycetes bacterium | reverse complement strand
CCCCCCCCCCCCCCCCCCCCCCCCCCCCACTGCCATGTCTGGGGTCAGGACGGCGCAGCGCTGATCGCCGCGGTGTGCAGGGCCACGAGCGCATCAACCGTGGCGGACCACGGCATCGTCTCGGCCCGTTCCCGTGCCGAACGGCGCCGGGCATTCTCGTCCCAGGTAAGCACCTCTTCTATACCGTCCGCGAATGCTCCGGCTGTACCTGCTGCGGCTACTCCAGCGTCGGCGACTACCTCCGGCAGTGCGGAGGAGGCGTTGACCACAACGGGGGTTCCCGAGGCGAGGGCCTCCAGTGCCGCCAATCCAAAAGTCTCGATGGGGCCAGGCGCTACCACCACGTCGGCGGAAGCAAGCAGTTGCGCGAAGAGTGCGCGGTCCGTGACGAATCCGAGGAATGTCACGGGCAGGTCGGCAGCCCGCGCCCGCATTGCCGCGTCCATGTTGCCCGTGCCCGCACTCACGAGTCGCAGGGCTCGCCCTCGCTCCACAAGAACGCGAATCGCATCAATGGCGAGCTCGGGTTGCTTTTCCGTGGACAGTCGCGACGCCATGAACACGAGCGCCTCATCAGCACGAGCGAACTGCGCCCGCACATCGGCGCCGTAATTCGCTGGCGTAAAGCGCTCAAGGTCAACGCCGAGTGGAATCTTCTCCGCACGGAGCCCCGCCCGCTCGAACTCGGCACGAGCAAAGTCAGTGGTGCACACCACCGTTGTGAAGCGTCGGGCGGTGACGCGATTGTGCCAATCTGCCAGTGCCTCGACGGGCAGTACCCGTGAAAGGGTGCGGGGGAGGTTGGCACGCAAGATGCCGTCGGCGCGCTCGTGAGAGAAGAAGACTGACGGGATGCCTCGCTGGCGTGCCCAGCGTCCGATTCCGCGCAAGGTGGTGCGGTCGGAGACCTCGAGGACATCCGGCGCAAACTCGCGCAGGGCCCGCCGTACCCGTGCCGTACGCAGAATCACCCGATATCCGCCCGTACCAGGGACGATAGGTGCCTTGATGGTGACGCGGCGGCCGTACGGGGTGTTCTCATCCTCATCGTCAGCGCCAGGAACAATGAGCAACATCTGGTGTCCACGGCCGAGGTAGCCCGCTCCGAGCGCATGCATGGCCGTGCGCAGGCCGCCCGACGTGGGTCCGTAGAAGTTGGCGATGTGGGCAATACGCATCAGTGCTTGTCCTTGCGACTGCCCAGGCGGTGGATGCCCCGTGAGCGGCCGTTCGTCTCCGAAGGCCGCCAAGCGAGACCCTTGACTGCCTTGTCGACAGGTTCAGGTAGGGCTGGCAATTCGCCGCGAATGTGCGTTGCCTCGGCGTAATACGCCATGAGCCGTTCGCACACCTTGTCCCACGTGCGTCCTTCAACGGAAAGCCGCGCGTTTGCTGCGAACCGCTCACGAAGGCTCGCAGCATCGGCTAGCGACGTGACGGCGGCGACCAATCCCTCGATGTCGCCCGGCGGATACAGGTAGCCCGTCTCCCCGTGGTCGACCAGATCAATCGGCCCTCCACGCCTCGGTGCAACCACCGGCACGCCAGATGCGAGCGCTTCCTGGATGGTCTGGCAGAAGGTCTCGAGCTCACCGCAATGAACGAACACGTCGAAGCTCGCGACAGCGTGCGCGAGGTCATCGCCCGTGAGGAAGCCCGTGAAGTGGGCGTCGGGAAGCATCGTGCGGAGCTTCTCATGCGACGGCCCTTCGCCCACGATGACGACGCTGATTCCAGGGATCGACGCGAGGTGGGCGAGATCTTCGACGCGCTTTTCCGCCGCGAGACGGCCCACGTAACCCACCATTACTTCGCCACGCGGTGACCACGCCTTCCGCAGTTCCGCTGATCGCTTGCTCGGGTGGAAGCGCTCGGCGTCAACTCCGCGTGGCCACAATCGCAGCCTCGGCACGCCCAGCTGTTCAAGCTGACGCATTGCATACGTTGACGGCGCGAGGGTGAGGTCCGCGCGCTCATGGATGTTGAGCACGCGGTTCCACAAGATGCCTTCGCCCCAGCCCAGGTTGTAGCGATCTGCGTAGCTGGGGATCTCCGTCTGATAGACGGCCACACACGGCAAGTCGAGTTCGTTCGCGGCGCGCACTGCAGTCCACCCGAGGGTGAATGGCGAGGCAAGGTGGACCACATCCGGCTCGTACTCCTCGAGCACCCGTGAAATCTTGCCTACGCCGCTGAGTGCGACCCGCACATCCCGATAACCCGGCCAGCCCATCGCGGGCAGGCGCGTGATTGAGGCGATTCCATAACGGACGGGTCCCTCGGAGCCACGAGACTCGGGAGCGATCACCATCGCCTCGTCGCCGCGGCTCGCCAAGTGGTCGATGATGCGCAATAGCGAGTTCGTCACCCCGTTTGAATGCGGCAGGAACGACTCCGCGACGAGGGCAACCTTCACATGCTCATTGTGGCGTACGGCGTGCGCTTTGGCAGGGTCGGGCATATCTCCGGGTGGGGGACAATGGACGCCATGAGAATCACCCGTCGTCTCTCCCTGTCCGCACTCGCCGCGGTCGCCGTGGCGCTCCTCGTTGGCGCTCCTGCTCAGGCGCACACCCAACTCGTCGGCGTGGACCCGGGTGAAGGGGCGACGGTGGCGGTGGGAGACACGGTGACTCTCACGTTCTCGTCCGCTTTGCTCGACTTGGGCGCCGAGGCATCGGTGACTGACTCGACGGGGACAGCGAACACCGCATCGGTGGACCTGTCCCAGGCCAACGCGCTCATCGTCACCATCCCCGAGGTTGCCGGCGGCGACGCGACGCTCACGTGGCGGGTTGTCGCAGAGGATGGCCACCCAATTGAGGGGACCATCGCATACGTCGTGGAGGCGCCTCCCGCGCCCGAGCCGAGCGAGCCGAGCGAGACGCCGTCAGCGTCGGCCATTGCGGAGCCCGTGGCGACGGAGATCCCCGTGAGTCCAAGCCCGAGCCCTAGTGCTGAGGCTCGTGATGGCGACTCGAACACCGGAGTGTCGGTCGCACTCTGGGTCGCCATCGCCGTGGCACTTGCCGCAGCCTTGTTCGGTACGACGTACCTGGCCCGCCGACGAGCCGGTTCGGCTGGGGATGTGGACGACGCTGGGGCTGGCAGCTCCGGGAACGGTCGCGCGGCCGACGCTCAAGACGGCGGCCACACGGATCACTAGCCGGGGATGCCCCGAGCACGACATGGGACGATAACGATATGAGACTGTTGCTTGGCACGCGCGGAAGCGCATTGGCTCGCACCCAGTCGCAGATGGTGGCCGACGATCTGGAAGCCGCAGCCCGCACCGCCGGTGTCGACCTCACGGTCGAGCTCCACATCGTCACCACCGAAGGCGATACCACCACCACTCCGCTCACCGGACAGTCGTCGGTGGGCGTGTTCGTCGGTGCCTTGCGCAATGCCCTGCTCGCAGGCGAATGCGATATTGCGGTGCACTCGCTCAAGGATATGCCCGTTGGACCTGCGGAGGGCATCGAGCTCGCCGCGATCCCGCTCCGGGAAGATGCCCGAGACGCGCTGTGTGCGGCAGGAATGACCCTCGCGGAGTTGCCGCACGGCGCGAAGGTGGGCACAGGCTCTCCACGCCGGGCCGCCCAATTGCTCGCCACACGGCCCGACCTCGAGGTTCACGACCTGCGCGGCAACGTCGACACGCGGCTCAAGGCGGTCGGCGAGCGCTTTGACGCGGTCGTGCTTGCCGCGGCGGGGCTCAACCGCCTCGGCCGCTCCGACGAGGCAAGCCAAATGCTCACCAACGAGTTGATGGTGCCGGCGCCTGGCCAGGGCGCGCTCGCCGTCGAGATCCGTTCTGATGCCGACGCTGCTGTCGCCGACGTCATTCGCCTCCTCGACCACCGGCCCACCCGCGCCGCCGTCACCGCTGAGCGCGAGGCCCTGCGAATTCTCGAGGCAGGATGTGCCGCACCTGTGGGGGCGTACGCGAGGGTGCAAGGGGACCGCCTCCGGCTTCACGTTCGAGTCATCTCGCCAGATGGCAAGCTCCAACTCAACGAGGTGGGTACCGGTCCACTGAGCGAGGCGAGTGCAATTGGTCGAGCCGCTGCTCACGCACTGCTTGGGCGAGGTGCAGCTCGGCTCATGAGGTCCGCGTGACGCAGCCGTTGGCCGGACTTCGCGTCGTGGCCCCCATCACGAGCGAGCGCAGCGCGATTGCCGATCGCATCGAAGCCGCCGGGGCGCTTGTCACGCGCGTTGAGGCGATTGACTTTGCGCCCACCTCAAATCCCGCCCGGCTTGAGCAGGCCGCAACCGAGTGGTCTGTTGGCGCTTACCGCTGGCTTGCCATCACGAGTCGTGTGGGGGTCAAGGCCTTCGCCGAGTCGGCACGCGCCGCAGGCGTTGACCTCGGGGCACGCCCTTCGGGTTCTCTTGTGGCCGCCGTGGGCGCCGCTACCGCGGAGGCTTTGGCAGAGGTTGGCCTCATTGCGGACCTTGTGCCTGAAGGCGCCGCGGACGCCGTTCTCATGGTGGCCGCATTCCCGGCCGGGCCAGGCCGAGTCCTTGCTCCGCTCGGCAGTCTCGCTGCCCCGACGCTCCCCGAGGGCTTGCGCCAAAAAGGGTGGGAGGTCGACGTGGTCGAGGCATACCTGACCATCGACGGTCCACCCCTCGACCCGGCCGTGATTGCAGCCGTCGAGTCGGGTGAGGTGGACGTCATCGCTCTCACGTCAGGGTCGGTAGCCACGCGACTTGCCCACGCGATTCGGGTGATTCCGCCTGAGGTTGCCGTGGTGGCGATTGGCGCGACTTGCGCACGGCGCGCGCGTGAACTTGGCTTGGAGGTGGCCGCCGTCGCTGCCGAACCAAGCCCCGCCGGCATGGTCGAGGCGATCAAGGTCGCTACCGCCACAGGCACCCGCTCAGCCACCACCGCGACCCACGAGGAACGCTCATGACGTCTGGAATCCCGCTGCCCCTTCACCGGCCGCGCCGCCTCCGCTCTTCCGCCGCGATGCGCGCCCTCGTACGTGAGACACGAGTCCACGCCTCGCAGTTGGTGCTCCCCATCTTTGTTCGCGAGGGACTCATTGGCTCGCGCCCGATCGCGTCCCTGCCAGGGGTCGATCAGCTTCCCCTTGATGGCGTCGCAGACGCTGTCCGTGCTGCGGCCGACGCCGGCCTTGGCGGAGTCATGGTGTTCGCCATCCCTTCCCATCGCGATGAGGCCGGCAGCGCAGCGTACGCGCCTGATGGCATCTTGAATCGGGCGCTTGCCGAGGCGGCCGCGGCGGCGGGGGAGCGCATCGTAGTGATGTCGGACTTGTGCCTCGATGAGTTCACGTCGCATGGACACTGTGGAATTCTCGACGCCAACGGTGTGATCGACAACGACGCCACGTTGGAGGCCTACTCCCGGATGGCGCTCGCCCAGGCTCACGCCGGCGCCCACGTGCTGGGCCTGAGCGGCATGATGGACGGCCAAGTTGCGGCTGTGCGCGCTGCTCTCGACGCCGAGGGCCTCACTCAGGTGTGTGTCCTCGCCTACGCCGCGAAGTATGCGTCCGCTTTCTATGGCCCCTTCCGTGATGCAGTCGAGAGTCAACTGGAAGGCGACCGACGCACGTACCAGATGGATCCCGCCAATGTGCGAGAGGGGCTGCGCGAGGCCGCTCTCGACGAGATCGAGGGGGCGGACTTTGTCATGGTGAAGCCCGCCCTTTCCTACCTGGACGTGCTCGCTCAGGTGGCCGCGGCGTCGGACGTACCCGTCGCTGCTTACCACGTCTCGGGGGAGTATTCCCAGATCGAGGCTGCGGCAGCGCAAGGGTGGATTGACCGCAAGGCCGCGCACCTTGAGGCCGTCACCTCAATCGTTCGTGCGGGGGCGGACGTGGTGCTCACCTACGCGGCGCTCGAGATCGCCCAGTGGCTCAAGGAGGCGTGATGAGTTCCCCTCACCGGCGCTTCAACGCGCTGCTCACTGCCGTCATCATGCGCACCGACCGCGGCCGCGCCGGCTGGACTGACCGCGCCGCCGCCGTATTGCCAGGCGGTGTCAACAGTCCCGTCCGCGCATGGAACGGCGTGGGAGGCGACCCCGTGCCGATCGCGTCGGGAACGGGACCTTACCTCACCGATGCCGCTGGCCAGCGTTACATCGACCTCGTTGGGTCGTGGGGTGCTGGCATCGCGGGTCACGCCCATCCCCACGTCATCAAAGCGGTCCGGAAGGCCGCGGCCAAAGGTTTGAGCTTTGGGGCGACCACTGACGGCGAGGTGAGGCTCGCGGAGGAGATTCGCTCGCGCTACGCGCCCGCCGAGCGGGTCCGCCTCGTCTCGACAGGTACCGAGGCGACGATGACCGCCTTGCGCCTCGCACGTGCCGCCACAGGCCGTGATCTCGTGGTGAAATTCGCGGGTTGCTACCACGGCCACGCTGATCCGTTCCTCGTTGCCGCGGGCTCAGGTCTTGCAACGGCGGGTGTGCCGGACTCTGCGGGCGTCACTCCTGCTACCGCGCGCGACACTCTGGTGCTGCCCTACGGTGATGACGCAGCGCTTACAGCGGCTTTTGCCGAGCACGGTCAACGCATCGCAGCGGTCATCACAGAGGCGGCACCAGCCAATATGGGTGTGGTGCGCCCTCCCATGGGCTTCAATTCGCTCATCGCTTCGCTCACCCGCAACGAGGGTGCAGTCTTCATTCTCGACGAGGTCCTCACTGGCTTCCGCGCGGGCCCGAGCGGCTACTGGGGAGTCGAGCGAGATGAGGCAATTGCGCGAGGCGATGTCCCATGGACTCCGGACCTCGTCACCTTTGGCAAGGTCATCGGTGGTGGATTGCCGGTCGCAGCGGTTGGTGGGCGCACAGATCTCATGGAGCAACTGGCTCCGCTCGGCCCGGTGTACCAAGCGGGAACACTTTCGGGGAACCCTGTGGCCGTAACGGCAGGCCTGGCGACGCTTGAGGTGATGGATGCCGCCGCATACGCACGCGTGACAGCCGCTGCAGACGACGTCCGTGACGGCGTGGCGACAGCCTTCGAGACCGCCGGCATCACGCACGCGGTTGGACAGGCGGGCACGCTCTTCTCGTTCTTCCTCGGTCTGGAGAACGCCCCCGTCACCTTTGCCGACGCCGCCAGGCAAGACACCGAGGCCTACGCGAGGCTCTTCCACCACGTGCGCTCGCGGGGTGTGGCCTTGCCTCCGAGTGCCTATGAGGCCTGGTTCGTGTCGCTTGCGCACAACGCCTCGGTGACGGGGCGCATCGTCGACGCCGTTGCTTCGTGGCGCCCCTGAGCCGGCGTCGTCCCTGGTAAAAGCCCTCTCTCACGGTGGCAGTCGCCGTCTCGTGCGCAACCTCACGCCCGAGCGTCGTGCGCCGTGAGAGCGCCGTCGCACACCTTTCACGTGACGTGCCGCTTCCCGAAATCTGCCATCCCTAGCCTCTGACTGTCCGACCCCAATGGCGCTGTGGTCTCCATCGGGGAGCGCCGCGCATAAGGGCCTCAGTCGAAAGGCATGCGATGGCAACAGTGAGCGCAACCCAGGTACCCGCATCGAGCGTCGGCCATGTGGGCGACATCCCCGCGGGCGTCATTGGTCCCGGCCGCTGGATCGAGCGGTGGGCGCCGGAAGACGAGACATTCTGGGAAGCTCGCGGCAAGAGGATCGCGCTTCGCAATCTCATCTTCTCGATTGTCGCCGAACACATCGGCTTCTCCATTTGGTTGTTGTGGTCAATTGTCGTCGTCAAGATGTACGGCACCTTTGACGACACGGGCGCGCTCGTGCAGGCCGGCTCGGGAGGCTGGGCACTCACACCGGGGCAGGGCTTCACGCTCCTTGCCGTTGCGTCGGGCGTTGGCGCCGTACTGCGCGTTCCATACACGTTTGCTGTGCCGTGGCTGGGCGGACGCAACTGGACGGTGATCTCCGCACTGCTCCTTCTCATTCCGACGCTCGGGCTTGCGTGGGTGATCGGCCGGCCCGACACACCATTTCCGGTGCTCGTCCTCATCGCCGCGACAGCGGGCTTCGGCGGTGGCAACTTCGCCTCTTCGATGTCGAACATCTCGTTCTTTTACCCCGACCGGCGCAAGGGCTGGGCGCTCGGTCTCAACGCCGCCGGCGGAAACATCGGGGTGGCGGTCGCCCAAAAACTCGTGCCAGTCGTGATCGGCATCGGCGGCCTGGGACTCGCTGCAGCGGGGCTCATCTATGTGCCGCTTGCCCTCGCCGCTGCGATTCTTGCGTTCTTCTTCATGGACAATTTACGAGAGGCGAAGGCCGACCCGCGTCCCACCGCCGCGTCCTTGCGGCACCGCCACACATGGTTGCTCGCGGTGCTCTACATCGGCACCTTCGGTTCATTCATTGGCTACTCGGCCGCCTTTCCGACGCTTCTGCGAGTGGCCTTTGACCGCGGCGACATTGCGTTGACGTGGGGTTTCGCCGGGGCGCTTCTTGGCTCCCTCGCCCGGCCCTATGGCGGCAAGCTCGCGGACCGCCGCGGCGGTTCAGTCGTCACGCTCGCAGCTCTCGCAGTCATGGCGCTTGCTGGGGTTTCAGCGGTGGTGGGCGTTCGAAGCGAGTCCCTCCCGCTCTTCTTCGCAAGCTTCATGGTCCTGTTCATCGCCACCGGCGTAGGCAATGGCTCCACGTATCGAATGATCCCCGCCGTCTTTGGCCGACTCCAGCGCAGCCGCGGAGCCGATTCCGATGAGTCGAGGCTTGAGTTCAAGCGACAGGCCGCGGGCGCTGTTGGCATCATTTCGGCGATCGGTGCAGGTGGCGGATTCGCCATCCCCTTTGTCTACATGTGGGCAAACAACACGTACGGCACCATCGTGCCCGCCCTGCAGATCTACGTTGCGGTGTTCATCGCTCTCGGCATCCTCACGTGGGCCTGCTACCTGCGTCCGGCAGCGCCAATGAGGAACGTGTAATGGGCACCGCAACCCACTGTCCCTATTGCGCGCTGCAATGCGCGCAGCGGCTCACCCCCACCCCAGATGACCGTGTGCCGGTGCGGGTCGAGGCCCGCGAGTTCCCCACCAATCGGGGCGGGATGTGCGCCAAAGGGTGGACATCGGCGGACGTCCTCAGCGCTCCCGACCGACTCCTTCACCCGCAGGTGCGCCGCAACGGGGTCCTTGAGCGTGCCACGTGGGACGAGGCGCTCGACCTCATTGCAGCGAACCTCCTTGCGCTGCGGCGAGAGTTTGGCCCCGATTCGGTTGCCGTGTTCGGTGGCGGAGGTCTCACGAACGAGAAGGCCTACCTGCTCGGCAAGTTTGCGCGCGTCGCCCTCGGCACTCGCTTCATCGACTACAACGGGCGTTTTTGCATGTCATCGGCAGCGGCGGCCGCGAACCGGGCCTTTGGGATGGACAGGGGCCTCGGATTTCCGCTCAGCGACCTTGCGGGGGCCGACGCTGTGCTCGTGTTGGGCTCGAACGTCGCGGTGACGATGCCCCCGCTCGTTCAGCACCTTGCGGGGGTGCGCGAGCGTGGCGGACTCATCTACGTGGACCCGCGCGACACCGCGACGGCGCACCTCACCCGCGATGGCGCCGGCATTCATGTTGCGAACGTGCCTGGGACGGATCTCGCTGTCCTGCTTGCACTCCTCCACATCTGTATCGAGGACAACCTTGTCGACGAGGCCTACCTTGACTCTCGCACCACGGGATGGGATGAGGTCAAGGCAGCGGTGAGCCGCTGGTGGCCCGAGCGTGCCGAAAGCTACTGCGGCATCTCGGCCACCGAATTGCGCCGGGTGGCTCACGCTCTCGCCGCGGCATCACCTTCACGCGGCGGCGCGGGTGCGTACATTCTCACCGGCCGGGGCCTCGAGCAATCCGCCCATGGCACCGACGCCGTCACCGCCGCAATCAATCTCGCTCTTGCTCTTGGACTCGTGGGCCGCGTCGGTTCCGGCTACGGCGCCATTACGGGCCAGGGAAACGGGCAAGGGGGTCGCGAGCACGGCCAAAAAAGCGATCAGTTGCCCGGCTACTCGTCGATCACTGACCCGGCACGCCGCGCACACGTGGCGAAGGTCTGGCACGTGCGGCCCGAGTCGTTGCCGGGCCCGGGTGTGCCCGCAATTGAGTTGCTTGCGTCTCTCGGCACGGCGACTGGTCCGAAAGCGCTGCTCATCCATGGTTCCAACCCCCTCGTGTCCGCGCCCGATGCCGACGCTGTGCGAGCGGCGTTGTCCCGCCTTGACTTGCTCGTTGTGGCCGACATGGTCCCCTCCGAAACTGTCGCCATTGCCGACGTCGTCTTGCCCGTCACCCAGTGGGCGGAAGAAGACGGCACGATGACTAACCTTGAAGGGCGCGTCATTCGCAGGCGCAAGGCAATTGAGCCTCCTGGCGAAGCGCGCTCCGAGTTGTGGATCCTCACCGAGCTTGCCCGCCGGCTCGGCCACGGTGAACGCTTTTCCGACGACCCGGCGCACGTATTCGCTGAACTTGCCCGAGCGTCGGCCGGGGGCGTGGCGGATTACTCCGGGATCTCATACGAGCGTCTCGACGCGGGTCTCGAAGCCGAGTGTGGGCCTGAGTGCAATCATTCCGGTGCGCACGGGGGTGCGTGTGGGCCTGAGTGCAATAGTTGCGCTGGCGCCCACTCCGCGGGTGCTGAGACCGGCAACAATTGCGCTGGCGCCCACTCCGCGGGCGTGTTCTGGCCGTGCCCATCACCCCGTCACCCCGGCACGCCGCGCGTCTTCCTCGATCGCTTTTCCACGCCAGACGGGCGCGCCCGCATGGTTGCCGTCGATCATCGCGCGCCAATGGACGATGTGCGCGACGACGCCCCTGTCTACCTCGTCACCGGCCGAGTTCTCACGCAGTATCAATCGGGCGCGCAGACCCGCCGCGTCGATGAACTCCTCGCGACGGAGCCAGAGCCGTATGTCGAAGTTCATCCACTGCTTGCCGAGAGGCACGGCATTCGCACCGGTGATCCGGTTGCTGTGACGAGCACGCGCGGAACGGCGGTCGCGGCAGCGAGAATCACCGACGCGATTCGTCCCGACACGGTGTTCATGCCCTTTCACTGGCCGGGGGAAGGCTCCGTTAACCGCGCAACAAATGACGCCACCGACCCGATCTCGGGCATGCCGGAGTTCAAGGCATGCGCCGTCTCGGTGAAGCGCCTGGACGGGGTGCTCCTATGACGCACGTGGTGGTGATCGGTCACGGCATGGTCGGGGCGCGCTTTGCGGAGGAACTGCTTGAGGCAGATCCCCAGGCGTCCATCATCGTCTTGGGGAAGGAAGCGACGCCCGCATACAACCGCGTGCTCCTCAGCTCAGTCGTGGCAGGAGCGAAGAGCGCGTCGATGCTCTCGCTCGCGGGCCAGGACCACCCGCGTATGCGTGTGAAGACGGGTGTGGCCGCAACGCACATCCGTGTGGACGACGCGGTCGTGATCGATGACGAGGGCGAGACGCACGTCTACGACACTCTCGTTCTCGCTACCGGGTCAGTTGCGCGCGTTCCAGCGATTCACGGCGTCGCCGATCCCGATGGGCTCGTGCCCGGGGCCTTTGTTCTCAAGGACATCGCCGACGCTGAAGGCATCGTTGCGGCGAGCGCTCAAGCCCGCCGTGCCGTCGTGCTCGGGGCGGGTGTGCTTGGTCTGGAAGTGGCGACTGGCCTCGCGGGCCGAGGTGTCGCGGTGCGCCTTGTCCACATGGCGGACCGGGTGATGGACCGTCAGCTCGGCTGGGAGGCCTCCGCCGTGGCTGCGCAGAACCTCAGCAGGCTTGGCATCGACACGCATGTGGGGGCGTCGGTGTCCGCTTTGCGCAGCGCGCGCGGCAAGGTCGCCGCGGTACGACTCGAGGACGGTACCGAGGTGCCAGCCGACATGCTCGTCATGTGCTGCGGCACCGTGCCGGAGACGAGCCTCGCGCGCGGAGCCGGGCTCCGTGTCGATCGCGGAGTGGTCGTTGACGAACAATTGCGCACCTCCGCGCCGGGCATCTACGCAATCGGTGACTGCGCTCAGCCCCCAGACGGCGGCACCGGGCTCGTGGCACAAGGCTGGGAACAGGCATCACGCCTCGTCCGCATCTTGACCGGGGCTGGCGACGGAGCGTCGAGCATGTCCGCCAGCGACCTGGTCCGTGTGAAGGCCACCGGCATTGACATGGTGGCCATGGGCATGTGCGGAGACTTTGACCGCGACGACCCGCTCTTCCGGGTGCTGTCGCTCAAGGATCCGGAAGGCGGCCGTTACGTAGAAGTGGTGGTGGCAGCTGGTCGCCTTGCGGGAGCGACGTGCGTCGGAGACCCCGACGTGGCCGCCACGCTCAGTGCTCTCTACACCCGCCACCTGCCAGTGCCTGGCGACCCAGCGCACCTTCTCATCCGCGCGATGGGCGGTGGCGTGAAATCGGTGGCGAGTGACCCCACGAGCCTCACGGATGACGATCCCGTTTGCGTGTGCAATGCCGTGACGGCAGGGCGTATTCGCAGCGCGGTAAGCGGTGGCTGTCGCTCGCTTGGCGACGTCGCCCGTGAGACCCGCGCCACCACAGGGTGCGGAGGCTGCGCCAGCGTTGTCACCGCCTTGATTTCTCACCACGAGGGCGGGGCAGTTGCCGCGTCCATGACGAATGGAGTACGCACATGAAGCACATCGTGGTGGTAGGCGGCGGGATGGTCGCCCACCGATTCGTCGAAGCCCTGCGAGCGCGTGACGCGGAGGGCGCGTTCCGCGTGACCGTCTGCGCCGAGGAGCCTCGACGGCCGTATGACCGCGTCGCCCTCACCTCGTACTTCACGGGACGCGACCCCGAGGATCTCGAACTTGGCGATCGTGCGTTGTGGGATGACCCGCTGGTGACCTTGCGGCGCGACCACCGCATCGTCAGCATCGATCGAGACGCCCGCACCGTGACGGCGGCGGACGGTTCGGTGCTCGATTACGACCACCTCGTCCTTGCAACCGGGACATATGCGTGGATGCCGCCAATGAAAGGCGCTGATCTGCCAGGTGTGTTTGTCTATCGCACGATCGACGACGTTGCGGCAATCCGGGGATACGTGGACAGCCTGCGCGCCGAGCGCGGCGGGCTCTTGCGTGGCAGCGTCATCGGAGGCGGGCTTCTTGGCCTTGAAGCTGCGGGAGCCCTGCAAGAGATGGGTCTCACGTCGACAGTGATCCAGGCGGCGCCACGTCTCATGAACATGCAGGTTGACGAGGCGGGCGGTATCGCGCTCAAGCGCCTCGTCGAGAAGCTTGGCGTCGCGGTGATGGTCGATGCGTTCACCGAACGCCTGTTGCCCAACAAGCGAGGTCGCGTCGGGTCGATCGCTTTTCAGGACGGTGCGTCGACGCTCACCGACGTGGTCATTGTGGCCGCCGGCGTGCGCCCCCGAGATGAATTGGCCAAGGAATGCGGCCTCACTCTGGGAGAGCGTGGCGGTGTGGTGGTCGATGACACCTGCCTCACGGAAGATCCGAACGTGAGCGCCATCGGTGAGGTGGCGTCGATCCAGGGTGCGTGGGTGGGGCTCGTCGCGCCAGGCAACACGATGGCGGAGATCGCGGTTGACCGCCTCCTCGGTGGTTCATCGACGTACCCCGGCACAGACTTGTCCGCCAAGCTCAAACTGCTCGGCGTTGACGTGGCAAGCTTTGGCGACGCCTTCGCCACCACCCCGGGTGCGCTCGAACTGGTCTTCGCGGACCCGGTCGCGGGCATATACAAGAAGCTCGTCATGACGGATGACGCTCGGACGCTGCTTGGCGGCATTCTCGTCGGCGATGCGTCGGCGTACGCGAGTTTGCGACCGATGGTGGGCGCGGAGCTTCCCGGTGACCCGTCAGCCTGGCTCCTGCCTGAATCGGCCTCGCCGAGGCAGCAACTGGATATGCCCGATGCCGCCACAGTGTGTTCGTGCAACAACGTCTCAGCGGGCGCGATTCGGGAAGCGGTGACCGATGCGGGATGCCATGACCTCAGCGCGGTGAAGGCATGTACCCGCGCCGGCACCACATGCGGCTCATGCGTTCCGCTCGTCAAGAAAGTGATGAGCGCGCAGCTCGCCAAGGAGGGCATCGCCCTTTCCAACGCCATGTGCGAACACTTCGCGATGAGCCGTGCGGAACTGTTCCAGGCAGTCCAGGTGGCAGAACTCGATGCCTTCAGCGACATCATCGGGCGCTTTGGCGTCGGTTCGGGTTGCGATATCTGCAAGCCAGCCGTCGCGTCGATCCTCGCGACGCTGTACAACCGTCACGTGCTCGCCGAGGGTCGCGCGGCTTTGCAAGACACGAACGATCGTGTCATGGCGAACATGCAAAAGGATGGCACCTACTCGGTGGTGCCGAGGGTGCCCGGAGGCGAAATCACCCCAGACAAGCTCATCGCAATCGGGGAGGTGGCGCGTGACTTCGGCCTCTACACCAAGATCACCGGCGGCCAGCGGATCGACTTGTTCGGGGCTCGGCTCGAGCAGTTGCCCACAATCTGGCAACGGCTCGTCGATGCAGGCATGGAGTCGGGACACGCTTACGGCAAAGCGCTGCGCACGGTGAAGTCCTGCGTGGGCTCCACGTGGTGCCGTTTTGGGGTGCAGGACTCCGTAGGCATGGCCATTGCACTTGAACTTCGTTATCGGGGCCTGCGAAGTCCTCACAAGATCAAGTTGGGAGTGAGCGGTTGCGCTCGCGAATGCGCTGAGGCTCGCTCTAAGGACGTGGGGGTCATCGCGACAGAGAAAGGCTGGAACGTGTACGTGGGCGGAAATGGCGGCTTTGAGCCACGGCACGCGCAACTGTTCGCAGAGGATCTGTCTGATGAGGAGCTGTTCCGCGTCATTGACCGTTACCTCATGTTCTATGTGCGCACCGCCGATCGTTTGCAACGCACCGCTCCTTGGCAAGAAGCATTCGAGGGTGGCCTCGATCGACTCAAAGACATCATCCTCAACGACGCACTCGGCATTGGCGCAGAGCTTGACGCTCACATGGAACGGCACATCGCCACTTACGAGGACGAGTGGGCAGCGGTTCTGCGTGACCCGGCCCGTTTGCGGCAATTCGCCTCATTCGTCAATGCGCCAGACACCCCCGACCCATCCCTCGCCTACGTGCCGGAACGGGGCCAGCGCAGGCCCGCGACGGGGGCTGAGCGGGAGAAGGGAGCCGTGCTCATCGCGTCGGACCGTTTGAAGGTGCGCTCATGAGCGGCGTCACGATGGGAGCCGTTGAGGTGTGCCCGCTGGATGTTCTTGCGCCGGACCTGGGGGTCGCCGCGCTCGTTGACGGTGAGCAAGTGGCATTGTTCCGTTTGAGCGACGGTCGGCTCTTTGCAGTCCAGAATCAGGACCCGTTCTCCGGCGCGTACGTGATGTCGCGTGGCATCACGGGTTCACGCGGCGATGAGCCGACCATCGCGTCTCCCGTGTACAAGCAAGTCTTTTCTCTCGTCACGGGCGAATGCCTCAACGCCCAGGACGGCGAGCCACGCCCGGGACTCAGCCCTCATTTGGTGACATACCCGGTCACTGTCGACAATGGTCAGGTGCACCTACACCTGGCCAGTCGCTCATGACCACGCTGATCGGACTTCATCTGAAGGGCCGGCGAGTGCTCATTGCGGGCGCGGGAGCTGTGGCGACGCGGCGGGTGCGTCGCTTCATGACCGAAGGCGCCGATGTTGTGGTGGTCGCACCCGAGGCATCAGCGGACTTGCGGCGCCACGCGAGTCACGGCGACCTCCGGTGGGAGGCGCGGGCGGTGGTGGAGACGGACATTGATGGTGCGTGGCTTGTGGTCGCGGCCACCGACGATCCCGTTCTCAACGACTCGATCGCCGCGTGGGCAGAAGAGCGCCACGTTTTCTGCATCGATGCGTCCGACGCGTCCAAAGGTTCCGCTCGGCAAGCGGCCATGTCGACGCACGGCGAGATCACCATCGGTGTGGTGTCAACGGACACACCAGATCCGCGCCGGATTCGGGGTATCCGCGATGCGGTCGCCGCGCATATTGACGCGGGGCACGTGGATTTACGGAGGCGGCGCATGGGCGCCGGTCGCGTCATCTTGGTGGGTTCGGGGCCGGGGGACCCGGGTCTCGTCACCGTGCGGGGGCGCCAAGCGCTGTCTGAGGCCGACGTTGTGGTCGCCGATCGTTTGGGCGCGGCCGAATTGCTCGTCGCACTTCCCGCCGACGTTGAGGTGATCAACGTGGGCAAAAGCCCTGATAATCACCCAGTCCCGCAAGAAGAGATCAACCGGATCCTCGTCGACCGCGCGAGCGCAGGAAAGACGGTGGTGCGCCTCAAGGGCGGCGATCCTTTTGTGCTCGGCCGCGGAGGCGAGGAAGTGCATGCGTGCATCGTCGCCGGGATTGACGTCGAGGTGGTTCCCGGCGTCACGAGCGCCCTCAGCGTGCCTGCACTCGCGGGCATCCCTGTCACCCAGCGTCGCATCAGTCATGGCGTGCTCATCACCTCTGGCCACGCTGGTCCTGACGACGCGGCGATTGCCGCGATAGCGCATGGGACCACTGTGGTGGTGCTGATGGGCAGGGCAACTCTGGCTCAATTTGCCGACGCTGGCATGGCGGCAGGCGCAGCACGGGACACGCCCGTCGCCATGATTGAGCGCGGCAGCACCCCCCACGAGCGAATCACGCACGCCACACTCGAAAGTGCTGACCGTATCGCGTACGAAACGGACGTGAAACCTCCTGTCGTTATCGTCATCGGAGAGGTGGCGCGAGACGGCCTGCTTGCATCGGATGTGAGCGCGACGTAGTGCGCCGGAGGGAGGCGATGTGTCCATGGCGGGTGAACCCCTTGCCGGTTGCGTCATCGTCAACACGGCGGATCGGCGCAAACGTGAACTCGCAGCCGCGCTCGAGCGGCGCGGCGCGGTGGTGGCGAGTGCGCCCGCGTTGTCAACGGTCCCGCACCTCGATGATGCACGGCTCGTCGAGGCGTCGCGGGCACTGATTGCGGAGCCGCCCGACATCGTCGTCGCCACGACCGGGATCGGTTTTCGGGGCTGGATCGAGGCGGCCGACGCCGCCGGTCTTGCCGAGTCCCTCATCGACACGTTCCGCGGTGCCCGCCTCATCGCGCGCGGCCCAAAGGCTCGCGGCGCAATTCAAGCTGCTGGCCTTGAGGCCGATTGGGTGGCCGAATCTGAGACGGCCGCCGAACTGCGCGGGTACCTCTTGAGCGAAGGAGTCGACGGGCTTCGTATTGCCGTTCAACACCACGGCGCGGGTTCAGACGGTCTCGACGAGGCTTTCGAGGCGGCAGGGGCAACGGTTCGCAGCGTGCTCGTTTACGGCTGGGGCCCGCCCGCTGAGTCGGCTGTCCACGTCGAATGGATCGAGGCCGTAGCTGCCGGTCGAGCCGATGCCGTGCTTTTCACGTCGGCTCCGGCTGCAGGCTCATGGGTTGCCACCGCGCGCGAACGCGGACTGTTGACCGATATCGCGAGCCATGTGAGGTCCGGCCGAGTGCTCCTTGCAGGCGTTGGGCCGGTCACCGCCGCGCCTCTTGAGGATGCGGGTTTGCACGTGGTCTACCCGAGCCGATGGCGTCTTGGTGCGCTCGTGCGCGAACTTGTCCAGCACTTCGGCTCTGACGTGATCGAGGTGCCCACCATTGAGGGCCCGCTCGTCATTCGCGCAACCACAGCGGTCTTGGCTGGCAAAGTACTGCCCATGACCCCCACTGGACTCGAGATCCTCCGTGCGCTCGCGGCAGCTCGCGGAAACGTGGTGACTCGCGAACAGATGGCAGCCATGTTGCCTGGTGCAACAGCGTCGGGCCACGCCGTTGACGCCGCCATCAACCGCTTGCGCGAGAACATGGGAAGCCGCCAATTGGTGCGAACCGTGGTGAAGCGAGGCTATGCGCTTGCGGTGACGGCGCCATGACGTCACGCCCCATCCTCATTGGCTGCGCACATGGCACTCGCTCGCGTGCGGGCCAAGAGACAGTTCGTCTCGTGCTCGATATGGTGCGCGCTGCCGATCCCGATCTGGACGTCCGCGAGGCGTACGTTGATGTCCACGGCCCCTTCCTTGCGGATGTCGTAGCCGACCTGTCGTTGCGCGAGGGTCGCGGTGCCGTTGTCGTGCCGCTCCTCTTGGCGGGCGGGTATCACGTCTATCACGACATTGCTCAGGCGATCGCCGGGCGGGAGTCGGTTCTTGCAGCGCCTGCCCTTGGCCCTGACCAGCGGCTCATCGACATCGTGATGGAACGCCTTCGTGAGGCGCGCGTTCCACGTGATGCCACATTGGTGCTTGCGGCGGCGGGCTCCTCGGACCCGCGCTCTCAGGCCGACACCGCACAGATGGCCGAGATGATGCGCGAGTCATGGGGCGGTCCGGTGAGGCTTGGCTTTGCTGCAGGACACGAGCCGTCCGTTGCCGACGCGGTGCGTGCCGCGCGCGACTTCGGCGAGGACGACACGGTGGCAGTGGCCTCATTGCTGCTCGCGCCGGGAGTATTTCAAGATCGACTCGCCGAGGCGGGCGCTGACATGGTGACGGCCCCACTCGCTCCACATCCGGATATCGTGTCGATTGTGCTCGATCGATATGCGAACGTCCTCAATGAACGGTGATCCCTTCGTCCGTCAGCGAGCCCTCTCTGGCTTCGGATCGGCCGGTCAGGCGGCCCTCGAGGCAGCCCGCGTGGCCATTGTCGGTGCGGGCGGCCTTGGATGCCCGGCTGCCGCATATCTCGCGGCCGCTGGTGTCGGTCACCTCACTCTCATCGACTCGGACGCAGTTTCGACGTCAAACCTTCACCGCCAAATCCTCTTCAGCCCTGACGACGTGGGCCGGCGCAAGGTGGACGCCGCTGCCGAAGCTCTTCGTAAACAAGCGCCGTGGACTCGCGTGGAGCCGATCAATGCGCGCCTGAGCATTGGCGACGGAGAGCAGCTGCTCGCGGGCCACGACGTGGTGCTCGATTGCACCGACACGTGGCCGTCGCGATATGACATCTCTGATGTGACCCAGGAGCTTGGAATACCGCTCGTCTGGGGCGCTGTCTACACGTGGTTTGGCCAGGTGACGGTCTTTGACGGTGACCACCGATTGCGCGACGTGTTCCCCGATGCGCCGCCGCTTGATCTCGCCGTGTGCGACGCGGGCGGTGTGCTCGGGCCCCTTTGCGGGCAGGTCGCCACTGCGATGGCAAGCCAGGTCATCATTCTCCTTACCGGCACCGGCAAAGGTCTGAGAGGGAGGCTCTCGGTCCTCGACGCGCGCGACGGCGAGTGGCGCACGCTGCCCATTGGCGGAGGCCACCATGCGTAGCCTTGACAACCACCTGGAGCTCGTCCGCGTGCTCGTGCGCCCCGTGCCGCCCGAAACCGTGCCAATCGCCGAAGCGCCTGGCCGCATCGCCGCTCGCGATCACGGCGCAGAAGTGCCGAGCCCACCCTTCGACAACTCCGCGATGGACGGATATGCGGTCCGCGCCGCCGATCTCTACGATGCGAGCCCCGAAACGCCTGGGAGATTGCTCGTCACCGACACCGCTCGCGCTGGCCACCCGGCGAGGGCCTCGCTTTCCACGGGCCAAGCCGCGCGGATCATGACCGGTGCCCCGGTGCCTGATGGGGCCGACGCGGTGGTCGCCCAAGAGCTGACGGAGCGCGTTGGTGACACGGTCGCTTTCACCGCGACCCCCAGCGTCGGCGCTCACATCCGGCGCACGGGAGAGGACGCCCAACGTGGGGATCTCGTCATCACTGCAGGGCGCAGGCTTACGTCGCGCGACGTCGCCGCTGCCGCCGCCTCGGGTCTGCATGCGCTCGACGTCGCCCGTCGTCCGCGCATTGGGTTCCTCGTGACTGGTGATGAGCTCGTCCCGCCGGGCGAGGCTCTCGGTCCCGGTCAGATCCACGACTCGAATGGCGCGTACCTCAACACCGCTCTCACGGCGCTTGGTGCGATCCCCGTCGCGCTCCCGCGCGTGGGGGATACGCCGGAGGCCGTCTGGGAGGCGCTGACAACTGCGCCCTCCGTTGACCTTCTCATCACGACCGGTGGTGCAAGCGTGGGGGACAGAGACCCTGTTAAGGCGGCGCTCGCGGAAGCGGGAGTGGACTTCTCAACGGTCGCCATGCAACCGGGAAAGCCTCAAGGAATCGGGCTCGTGGGAGACGTCCCGGTGTTGTGCTTCCCCGGCAATCCCGTGGCGGTGGCGGTCTCAACAGAACTTTTTGTTGTGGCGGCGTTTGCGCGGATGGTTGGTGAGGCGGAGCCCATGTGGCGTCTTGCAACGGCGATGGCGGGGTGGACGTGCCCGCGAGGCCGCGAGCAAGTGATGCCGATAGTCTTCGAATCCGATGGGGTGCGGCCCGCCACCGACGGTGGATCGGGTTCGCATTTGGCGGCCCGCCTTGGACGCTCCGAAGGCCTGGCACGAGTGGCTGCTGCCGTGGATGAGGTGCGCGCCGGGGACACGGTGCTGGTGAGGAGGTATGTCGCATGAACGATTTCACTCATCTCGATGGGCGCGGTCAGGTGCGCATGGTTGACGTGACGGCCAAGCAGCCCACCGTCCGCAGCGCAACGGCAGAGGGATTTGTCGAATGCGCACCGCATGTGGTCGCGGCTTTGCGGGACGGCAACGTGCCCAAGGGAGACGCCCTTGCCGTGGCCCGCATCGCCGGGATCGCAGCTGCCAAACGCACGCCCGACCTCCTCCCTCTCGCGCATGTGATCGGTGTTCACGGCGCCACGGTGGACGTGGAGGTCGAGAACGAGGGCGTGCGCATCACCGCGACCATCTCCACTGCCGACCGCACGGGGGTGGAGATGGAGGCTTTCACCGCGGTGACCGTGGCCGCCCTCAACGTGGTCGACATGGTGAAGGCGCTCGACAAGGGCACCAGCATCCGCGAAGTGAAACTCATCGCCAAAGAGGGCGGCAAGTCGGGGTCCTGGCGCCGCCCGTGACCGTCTGGAACGCCGTCATCGTGGCCGGAGGCAAAGGCTCCCGGCTTGGCGGCGCATCCAAACCTGACCTCAGCGTCGGCGGCATCACGCTGCTTGAGCGCGCCTTGTGCGCTGTCGCCGGCGCGCAAGATGTGGTGCTCGTGGGAGGTCCGCGCCATCAAACGGTGAGGTGGACCGTCGAGGATCCGCCGGGTTCCGGGCCGGCGAAGGCGCTCGCGGCAGGTCTCACTGCGATGGCTCACCATGCGCCGTGGACAGTGGTGCTTGCAGTGGACACGCCTCGCGCCGCCGACGCTGTTCCGCAGTTGCTCGCGGCCGTCGCCGACGCTGGGGGTGTCGATGGCGCGTGGTTTATTGACGCCGAAGGAGAGGCGCAGCCACTCGTGGCGATCTACCGCACGGCCGCGTTGCTCGACAGGACCCGGGACCTTGAAGAAGGCACGTCGATGCGTAGGCTGGTGGCAGGCCTCGCGATGGTCCCGGTGCCCGATGTCGACGGTGTGGCACGCGACCTCGATACGTGGGGCGATGCGGAGTTTTGGAAGGAGCAACTCGGATGAGTGACAACACGGTGGAGCGCTGGGTCGCGGCGCTGTCGGCGGAACTCAGCATTGAGATTGACGATCTCGACGTTCAAGCTTTGCTCGACGTCGCTCGCGATGCCGCGCATTCGGTGGTGCGTCCCGCCGCGCCGCTGTCGACCTTCCTCATTGGCTACGCGGCTGGTAAGCGTGGCGCGGCCGGCAACGACATCTCCGACGAGTGCGCCAAAGCGTCGGGCCTGGCAGATGCGTGGCCAGCACCATGATCGCCGTCCGGCTCTTTGCCGCCGCAGCTGAGGCAGTGGGTGCAGACAATCTTGAGGCTGAGGTGGGCACGGTGGCGAGCCTGCGCGAGACGCTGTCCGCACTTGGCGACAACGCGGCCCGTGTTGTCGCGCAGTGTGCCGTGCTGAGGGGAGGCCAGCGTCTCACCGACTCGGACGCCCTCGCTGGTGGGGACACGGTGGACGTGTTGCCGCCATTCGCAGGGGGATGACAACGCAGCCGCCCGGCGTTACAGGAGACATGGTGGGCACTCGCGAAATCCGACAGCAAGCGGCGGCACCATTCAATGACGCCGTCGTCACTGGAGACGCCGTCGCAACTGGAGACTACGACCCCCGCGAGGACATCGAGGCAGGCGTCCTCATGGCCAATGGTCGGCTCGCTGGGCGTCAGTTCGCCTCGCGAGCAGAAGCCGAGGCGTGGGCGCGGCCCGACCTCGGCGATCAGGTGGTCGAGTTCAACGTCATGTGCGAGTGCTCGTTCACGTCGTCATGAAGCGGTGACCGACTCGTAGGGCGCGCTGGTCCACACTCAGCGCGTGAATCCCTACGACGCCGCCTCGCCGTGCGTGTCGCTCGTGGGCCGGAAGCCCAGTTCGCTGCCGATGCCAAAGTAATGACGGTAGCTGTAGATGAGGGGCTGCCACGCGCGCGGGTTCACATGCTGCGTTCCGGGCTTCACGATCTCGGGGGCGGCGTGGACCCGCACCACTTCGGACTCGACAATCGCGTAGGGGCCAATACCAGGCGTGATGCGCTTGATGCTCGCTTCGAGGCTGAGCGCACATTCAGCAACCCGGGGCGGGGCCACCACGTCGGACGGCGCTGGCGTGAGCCCCGCCACGGCAAACTTGTCTGCCTCATAGCGATACCGCGCGGCCTTCGCATCCGGCACCGGGTCGCGGCCCGTCGTGTCGGCAATCCGTTCCACCGCCTCCCACAGATGAGGCGACGGAAAGTTGACGGTCAATTCTGAGCGCTCCGCAGCGTTGTCATACGTACGGCTATCCGTTTCGAGGCCGATGACGAGGTGTGGGCCGAGTGCCCAATAGGAGGAGGCAGCAGAGAGATTGGGGGAGCCATCCGGGTTGATCGTGCCGAGCAGCATCACCGGGGTTCCCACGTAATGGATGCTCGGCGAGATGACGAGGTGATCAGTTTGCGGGACAGTCATAAGTGGGGCTCCTCGTTGGGGACTAGTCGAGTGGGGAGAAGGGAGTGAGATGACCGAGGTATGGGAACTGAAGCGAGCCTATGACGAGCCGGAAGAGTCCGATGGCCTGCGGGTGCTCGTTGATCGGCTCTGGCCGCGCGGGCTCAGCCGCGAGCGCGCCGCCATCGACGTATGGGCCAAGGACGTGGCGCCAAGTTCGCAGTTGCGGACCTGGTGGCATCATCAGTCCGACGCTTTTGACGAGTTTGCCAAGCGGTACCGGGCGGAGCTCGATGAGTCCGACGCTGTGGCCGAGTTCTTGGCGCAGACGGCTGGGCAGTCGCACGTCACCCTTGTGTTCGCCGCGCGCGACACCGAACGCAACCATGCGATCGTGCTGCGCGACGTGCTTCGAGACGCCGCGCGCTAGGGCGTACCTGTCACTCATTCGATGCGCTCACCTTGAGTACGCCCGAGGCGCCCTTTTCTGCCAGGGGCATGAGGTGATTGACAAAGGAATAGTGGCCCGGCTCGGGTGCGAGGAGTTCAACGAAGCCGCCTTGAGCAGCAAGGAGCGGGAGAGTCTGTGCGCCGGTGATGCCCGCCGTGATGCCATCTGTTGACCTGCCGCGATAGACCGAGTACGCGCCTTCGGTCCACACCGTGTCGAACTGTGCGCCCACCACGTGGAAGGACAGCGGTTGAGCCGGCCCTGCATCGAGAACCCAGAACCGGACCCGATCGCCCGCCTTGGCCGTCAGCGGGTGCACGGCGTATTGGAAAGCGCGGCCATTGAAGGCCATGACGTCGGCACTCATCGCGGCGGCCTTCACGTCCGACGCTGGCCCGCCTTCTGCCCCGAGGTACAGCTCAGATTGGATGAGGACGTACTCGCGGTCAACGCGTTCGAGCCCGTCCGGCTCAATGACCACGGCGCCGAACATGCCATTGGCAATGTGCTGCGTCATCGGCATTGTGCTGCAGTGATACATCCAGATGCCCGAACGGTTCGCTGTGAACTCGTACACCAATGACTCGCCCGGCTCGATGGTGCGCATCGGCTCGTCCGGTGCGAGTTCGCCCGCGTGGAAGTCAATCGAGTGCCCCATCGTGCCTGCATTGACCAAGGTGATGGTGAAGGTATCTCCTATGCGGCCGTGAAGCGTGGGCCCTGGGGACGTGCCGTTGTAGGTCCAGATGGCGCGGGTGACCCCCGGCGCTACCTCGTCCGTGGATTCCGTCACGGTGAAGGTGTAATCGTGGTGAGTCTCATCGGTGAGCGGGGGGAGTTCGGCCGGATGCGGCGTCGAGTTGGTTGCGGTCGCCATGAGATCGACCATGGTCGGAGCTGGCACGTCGGGCCCACCTCCGTGGGAACCATGGGCGCTTTGTCCACTTGAGCTGTGTCCACCAGAGCCGCGTCCACTCGTACCATCGCCGCCGGAAGCGCCGTCGCCGCCGCTAGTGCCGTCGCCAGCGTCGGCGTTGGCCTGCCCGCCGAGCGCGACGATCGTCAACTCCATACCCATCGCCCGGTGACCCGGCAGAGAGCACCAGCCATCCGTGGTGGCCGAGATGATCCCGGCGTTGAGGATCACCTGCTCGCCAGGGGCAATAGCGGGGGTTTCGGCGCCGCTGGCGAACACGAGGTCGTGGCGTTGGTCGCCGGTGTTGCGGAATGTAATGACGAGCTCGTTGCCTGCAGGGACCTCAATCCGGCTGGGGACAAAGGCCATGCCGTCGACCTCGACGGTGACCTCGGTGGTCTCGCCGGTGGGGATGACGGCGCCAGGGGCGGCCGCGTTGGTTGACGTCGTGGGGGCCTCATCCGCGAGCACGATGGCGCCAAGGGTGAGAACTGCTACCGAGAGCACACCGATGAGTGCTTGGATGCGGCGCGGCACGCTCGGGGCGGCGCCGAGAAGGGGCGCCGCGGCGGGGCTGGTGGCGCCAGCGAGCGCCGGGTTGGCCGCGGGTGTGGGCGTGGCAGCGGGGGTGGTGGCAGTGAGCGGTGAGTCGGTCACAGGAGACTCCTGGGGTCGGTCTCCGGACTTTGCGGAGCATTCTCACCGCTCGCCACCACGAGGGGAGACGCGAGTGGGGTGGCGCCGCCGGGCGCACGTCGGGCACGGGCTTGACGTGCTCCGGCAATCGCCATCAACGTCATATCGGCCGCGAAGGTTGCGGCGACTGCCGCCCACCAAGCCCAACGAGCGTCGGCGCCAATACCCGTGGTGACGGCAAGCAATACGAGGGCGACTGTACGAGCCGCGAGGCGCGTGGCGGAGGCAGTTTCGAGGGTGGCGATGCCGAGCCGCACTGTCGACGGCCCGCCGCCCACCACCACGGGCAGCAAGTACGTCAGCGCGCCGATGAAGATTTGCCCCGGCCCGGCAACGCCGATGAGGGGGATCCACGCCATGATCGCTTCGCGCGCCGCCGTGGGGTCGCTCGAGCGCGCGAGCACGACGGCAACAATGGCCATGCCCACGCCCGTCCATGCGACGCCGCCCGCCATGGTCCACCCCGCGTGCTCGCGAATGCCTTTGGCGACGCCCACGCGGGCAAAGGGCAAGCCGATCCACACGGCAAGCCCACATGCGTAGGCGCCAAGGAGCGCACCCGCGATGGCCATCCAACCCAGGGCCGCGGCCAAGCCAGCCCCCGTCACCGCAGCAACGAGCCATGGCAAGCCTCGTACTGCGGTGACAGAAGCGTCGGCCTCCATGCGGGTGCGGAGGGCGGTCGGACCAAGAGTGACGAGCGTGCCCGCAATGGATAGCCCAACCCAGCCGCCTACGAGGATGATCGCGTGGGCGAGGGTGAGGCCGTCGGCGTTGTTGAGAAGCCACGTGGGAGCGTCGGCATCAAGGAGTGCGACGGTAAGGAAGCCCGCGATGGTGCACCCGACGACGAACAGTGCCGACGCGGCAACGTAAAAGCGAAGCAAGGGAGCGTGGCGCGAACCGAGGGCCTCGCGGGCGGCGAGAACAATCGCGTAGCCATGCCAAGCGACCACCGCACCCACGACGGTGGCGAAGACGATGACAGTGAGCGGCGCGCCGAACCACATGCCGGCGACGAGGCCGACGAGGGCGACGTTGAAAACGACGGAGCGGAGCACGGCGTCGCGGCCCGAGCGGCGGTCGGTAGGTGGCAAGCGCAAGAGCCCGCGCGCAAAGTACCAACTCCATTGGAGGATGCCATTGGTGAGGACGCCGAGCGTGACGAGGTGAATTGTGGTCCACCACGTCTGCGGCAACACGCTACGGGTGACAAGGCCGGTCACGGCTCCGGCGAGCGCAAGCAGCATCCACATGGTGGTGATGCGGTCGGTCCGAGGGCGGCGCGAACGCGGCTTGGTTGCCATCCGACCTCCGTCCCGGTTCATTTTCGAGGACAACGTTACTCTTAATTCATGATGCTTCAGGAGGACGCACGTCCCGGCGTTGGGCGAGTGCTGGCTGCGGTGCGTGAGCAAAGCGGCGGAGTGACGGTTGCCGCCTTAGCGGTGGAGCTCGGCCAGCACGTCACCACCGTGCGCTTTCACCTCAATCGCCTCATTGCAGCGGGCCTCGTGGTGGGCCGTGCTGAGCGTTCGCGGGGCCGTGGCCGGCCCTCCACCATTTACCGAGCAGTGCGCGTGCCCGACGCTCGGATTGGCATGCTCGCGGCACTCGCCGACGCTGCTGCGGCTGAGGGGACACCCGCCGAGCGTGCCGAGCAAGCTGGCGAGCGTTGGGCGGATGAGGTTGACGTCGAGGGCCTCGACGCGCGTGCTGCGCTCGTCGCCGTGTTCTCAGAGCTCGGCTTCGCGCCCGAACCGACGGGCGACGGCCTGGCGTTGCGGGCATGTCCATTCCTCGATGAGGCACGCCGACACCCGGAGGTGGTGTGCGGGGTTCACCGGGGGCTGGCGATGGGCATCGCGCGGCGGGCTGGTGCGGAGGTGGATCTCAGGCCGTTCCAAGGGGATGCGTGTGTGCTTGGAGTCGTCGCGGCTGTGCTGGGGTGAAAGACGAGATCGCTGGCGGCGGCTACCCGCCGATCGCGCTCATCGGGCGGCTCGGCTGGACAAAGGTCGGGTCATCGATGCCGTGGCCGGGCTTCTTGAGCGCGACGCACGCGATCATCGCCTCCGCGAGCCGCGCGTCATCGGCGCCCGAGCGCATGAGGGTGCGCAAGTCGGACTCCTCGTGCGCAAAGAGGCAATTGCGGAACTGACCGTCCGCCGTGAGCCGCACCCGGTCGCAGCGGTCGCAGAACGCCCGCGTCACCGAGGCGATGACCCCCACGGTGGCGTCCGTCCCGACGATACGGAACGTCTCGGCCGGTGCCGCGCCATCGTGACCAAGCGCCTCAAGGGCGAAGCGTTCCGAGATCGCCGCAAGAATCTCCTCCGCAGTCACCATCTCCTCGCGCCGCCACGTGTGGCCGCCGTCGAGCGGCATGTGCTCGATGAAGCGCATCTGTAACCCGCGCTCCACTGCAAATGACACGAGGTCAGCGATCTCCTCGTCATTGACGCCCCGCATGATCAAGGCGTTGAGTTTGATAGGGGAGAAGCCCACCGCTCGCGCGGCCTCGATCCCAGCGAGGATGTCGGCTAAGCGATCTCGCCGCGTCAGTTCGATGAACCGTGCCCGCTGAAGCGTGTCCAAGGAGATATTGACGCGGTCGAGCCCCGCGTCTCGCAGCGGCGCAGCAAGAGCTGGCAGTCGCAGTGCGTTGGTCGTGAGCGACAAATCGAGCGGACCGTCGGGCGTGTCCAATGCAGCCAGCGCCGCCACCACATTCACAACGTCCGGGCGCAACAACGGTTCACCGCCGGTGAGCCTCACTTCTCGCACGCCCAGCCCCACGGCCACTCGCGCGAGCCGCACAAGTTCGTCCGTGGTGAGGAGTGTGGATCCCACAAGCCACGGCACGCCATCGGCGGGCATGCAATAGGTGCACCGCAACGAGCATCGATCAGTCAGCGATAACCGCAAATCACGATGCACCCGGCCATACCGGTCAACGAGCCCCGTCACCGGATGCCCACCCACGTGTGTGTGCCGTCTGCCAGCACCTCACGCTTCCACACCGGCAGTTCCGCCTTCACTCTCTCGACAGCTTCGCGGCACGCGGCAAAGGCGTCCGCGCGATGGGCCGACGCTGCCGCCGCCACAATCGCCACGTCGCCAACAGCCAACAAACCCACGCGGTGCGACAGCGCGATCGCGACCCCGTGAGCGGTTTCTACCTCGGCGACAATGCGGGCGACGATATCCGGTGCATCCGGATGGGCCGAGTACTCAAGGTGGGTCACTTCACCCTCGACGCTCGGATCGTGATCGCGGACCACGCCGATGAAGGTCGCGATCGCGCCATGGGCCGGGTCTGACACGGCGGCCACGTGCGTATCCACGGACAAGGGAGTGGCCGACATCGCCGTGAGCGCTGGCATCAGTGATCCTCGCCATCGAGTTGCGCGACCGCGTGCGGCAAGACGGCCGTGAGCACCGCAGCAGCGGACCGTGCGGCCCCTACCGAGCCGGCGACGTTGACGACAAGCGCCCGGTGATCGCCACCCGCGACACCCGCAAGGCCGCGCGACAAGACCGCGCCCGGCACGGCGTCGGCGTCCATGGCGCGAAGCCTCTCCGCAAGGCCCGGCACGGTCCTATCAATGACCCGTGCCGTGCCTTCCGGAGTGAGGTCCCGAGGTCCAACGCCAGTGCCGCCCGTGGTGATGACCACCCGGGCTCCCTCGGCAATCGCCGCGCGGAGTACCCGTTCCACGTCGTCGGCACCATCGGGCACCACTGAACTGAGCACCTGTGCGCCCAATACCCGCATCGCCTCAGCCAAAATCGGCCCGGAAGCGTCGGTGCGCTCACCATTGGCAGTGCGGTCCGAGACCGTCACCACCGCCACGAGGACGCCATCGAGAGTGGGGGACATCTGCTCAGTGTAAGAATTGCGCGTTACGCGGGGATTGCCGGGTTCGCACGCCGTGTGATGTTGAGGCGCCAGGCCGTGTCACGCTCTGCGTACTCGACGTTGTACACGCCCGGCCACCGCTGCTCGATCTGCCCAAGCAGCGGCAACGGGTCATGCGGAGCCACCAGCTGAATCCCGCGTGGCGCCCCTTCGAGAGCGCCAAAGATTGCCGCGTGGCGAATCTCGTGAGGGATCTCCGATGCGACAAGCACCGGCAGTTCGACCTCGCCGTGCTCACCGCATGTGCATGCGTGGTCGCCGGGCATTCCGAGGTTGGTAGACATATCTCTCCAGTTGTTGTGAGGGACGCGGTCAGGCGCGGCGTGAGGGTTCCCAGCCGCGACGCGGTGCGCGAGCACCAGTGGGGTGCCGATCGCGGGTGCGATAGACAACGTATGGACGCGCCACATACTGCAACGGTGCGGACAGCGCGTGGACGAGCCGCGTGAACGGCCACACGGCAAAGAGGACGAAGCCTGCGATGACGTGGAGTTGGAACACGACGGGCGCAGTTGCCATGTGTTCGGGCTGCGGCTGGAACATGAGGATCGAGCGGAACCACACCGAAACGTCCTCGCGGTAGTTGTGGTGCACGCCCAGCAACCCCGAGGCCCACCACGACGCCGTGGTGCCGAGCATGATCGAGCCGCCAAGGAACAGGTACATCACCTTGTCATTGACAGTGGTGCGGCTAAATACCGGGGGAGATGTGCGGCGGCGGATGACGAGCATGACAAAGCCCACAACGGCGGCCGCCCCCGCAGTGAGGCTCAGCGGCAAAGTGAGCGTGTGATATAGGTGGTCGTCAACGCCCAAGGCCTCGGTCCACCGGTCAGGCACCATGAGGCCAAGCACGTGGCCAAAGATCACCGCGATGATACCGTAATGAAACAACGGCGAAGCGATCCGCATGATGCGCGATTCATACATTTGGCTTGACCGAGTGGTCCAGCCAAAGCGGTCGTAGCGGTAGCGCCACACGATGCCGGATACGGCCACGGCCAAGCACGCATACGGCAAGGACGTCCACACCAAGAGCTCCATTGTTGTCATCGCCGGCCGCCTATGGATTCGAGATTGACAGAGGTGGGGAACGGGTCGAGGCCGACGCTCTCAACGGGCGGCCCCGAACGCGCGAGTTCGGCCATGCGCTCGCGGATTTCCGGAGTGAGCGATGGCAAGGTGGTGAGCACTGCTTCCACAAGCAATGCGTACGGGGACTTAGCGGCGCGAAGGGCCTCCGCGAGGAGGCCGATGCCGACGCGGTTCTCGACGAGCAGCGCGTCACCCGAGAGCGCATTGCCGATCGCGGCGAACTCAAGGACCACACTGAGGTGGTCTGGAAGCTCCTCATCGCCGATATCGAATCCCGAGGCGAGGTACGCCTGCTTAAAGCGCAGCATCGCGTAGCCCCGATTGCGCGTGTCACCATCGGTCCAGAAGGACAAATACAACGCGGTGCGCCTGCGCATGTCGAAGGTGTCGACGTAGTGACGTTGCGCCTCGTCCCACTCCCACGCATCAAACTCGCGGAGGAACTCGCGCAACTTGTCACCGGCAGGCCCCCCCGCGTCGGCAACCGCAGCGCGAATGTCCGGCAGTCGCTCACGCAAGCTGGCGTCGGGATACCAAAGAAGCCATGAGGCGGCGAGCCGCGCCGCTGCCGTGTGCTCACTCATTGCCGCGCACCCGGATCTTGGGCATCCCGAGCGGGACACCTTTCCCGTCCCAATGCGGCAGGTTGACCGAATCGGATGTGACCGAGGCGTATGGCTTCGTTTCCTTGAGCCCCTGGAGAGCGTGGAAACTATCGGCCGTCACGGTGGCGGGACCGCCACCTCCCGGTCCGCCTACCGCGTCGAGGGCACACGCAAGATCGTCGAGTTCCTTCGCTACCTCGTTGTGGGCGGCGGGGATCACGTAGCGATCCTCGTACTTGGCAATGGCAAGCAAGCGATACAGCGCCATCATTTGCTCTTCGTCGAGCCCAACCGCTGCGGGGATTTCGGGCTTGAGGTCCGCTCCCAGGTTGTGATCGCGCATGTAGGAGCGCATCGCGGCGAGCGTGTCCAGCGAGCGCAGCACCGGTGCCACGTCTCCCGCCGTGAACAACTCCGCGAGGTACTCAATGGGAATCCGTAGCGCGCGGAGGGCACCAAACAAGTTGCCGGCGTCTTCAGCGTCGTGGCCCGTTTCCTTCAGCGCATCAGACACAGGTGACAGCGGCGGGATGTACCAGACCATCGGCATCGTGCGGTACTCGGGGTGAAGCGGCAGCGCCACCCTGTACACCTTCGCCAACTGGTAGACGGGCGACTTCTTGGCCGCTTCAATCCAGTCCTCCGCAATGCCGTCGCGGCGGGCTGCCGCCTGCACCTCTGGATCGTGCGGATCGAGGATGAGGTCGAGTTGGGCCTCGTAGAGGTCCTGAGGGTTGGGAGTGGCGGCCGCCGTGGTCACCTTGTCCGCGTCGTACAAGAACAGCCCAAGGTAACGAAGCCGTCCCACGCATGTCTCCGAGCAAATTGTTGGCATGCCTGCCTCGATGCGCGGGTAGCACATCGTGCACTTCTCGGCCTTACCCGTGTTGTGGTTGAAGTAGACCTTCTTGTACGGGCAACCAGTGACACACATGCGCCAGCCACGGCACGCATCTTGGTCGACAAGCACGATGCCGTCCTCAGCGCGCTTGTACATCGCGCCCGAGGGACAAGCGGACACACACGAGGGGTTGAGGCAGTGTTCGCAAATACGCGGCAGGTAGAACATGAACGCCTGCTCGTATTCGAACTTGATCCGGTCCGTCACCTGACTGTGGATCTTCTTGACAATCGGGTCTTCCGGGGCGGTCTCGGGAGCGCCCGCCAAGTTGTCATCCCAGTTCGCCGACCACGTGATGGCCATGTCCTTGCCTGTAATGGCGGACTTGGGTCGTGCCACGGGAGAGGTGCGCCCTTGCGGTGCGCTCAGCAACGTGTCGTAGTCATACGTCCACGGCTCGTAGTAATCCTCAACGCCGGGGAGCTTGGGGTTGTTGAAGATCGTCGCGAGGCGCTTAAGCCGGCCACCCTGGCGCAGCTTGAGCTTGCCGCGCTTGGTGAGTTCCCAACCGCCCTTCCACTTGTCCTGGTCCTGGTACGTCTTGGGATAACCAAGCCCCGGGCGGGTTTCCACATTGTTGAACCACGCGTACTCGATGCCATCGCGGTTGGTCCAGGCCTGCTTGCATGTGACGGAGCAGGTGTGACACCCGATGCACTTGTCGAGGTTCATCACCATGCCCACTTGAGCCATCACCTTCATCAGTACGTCACCTCCTGCGAACGGCGGCGAATGACAGTGACCTCATCGCGCTGGTTTCCTGTGGGGCCCAGATAGTTGAAGGCAAAGGACAGTTGGGCGTAGCCGCCCACCACGTGAGTGGGTTTGATCATGAGCCGGGTGAGTGAGTTGTGGATGCCGCCGCGCTGGCCCGAGGCCTCGGCAATTGGCACATCGACCACACGGTCCTTGGCGTGATACATGTAGACCGTGCCAGCGGGCATGCGGTGGCTTACCACCGCTCTGGCAACCACCACGCCGTTGCGGTTGTACGCCTCCACCCATTCGTTGTCCTTCACACCGATAGCCGCGGCGTCCTCCACGCTCATCCATAAGTCAGGACCGCCTCGCGACAGCGACAACATGTGTTGGTTGTCCTGATAATTCGAGTGGATCGACCATTTGGAGTGTGGCGTGAGGTAGCGGACGGTTACTTCCCGGCCACCACCACGCGTTTGGTCGCCATAGAGGCGCTGCATATTGATCGTCGGACGGAAAGTGGGCAGGCATTCGCCCATCTCCGCCATCCAGTCATGGTCGAGGAAGAAGTGCTGGCGACCCGTCAGAGTGTGCCAGGGCTTGAGCCGCTCAACGTTGATCGAGAACGCGGTATAGCGGCGGCCGCCGTGCTCGGACCCGGACCACTCGGGGCTCGTGATGACCGGCACCGGCCGTGCTTGCGTGTCCGGGAAGGTGATCTGCTTGCCTTCGTTGTCGAGAGCGAGGTCCGCCAGCCGTTGACCGGTGCGCTTCTCGACATCGTGGAAGCCCGCCACCGCGACGCGTCCGTTGGTGGTCCCTGACAGCGCGAGGATCGCCTCGCACGCATGCTGCGCCACCGCGAGAGAGGGGCGTCCTGCCGCAGGGCCACGGGCAATCACGCCGTTGGTTCGGGCGAGGCGCTCCACCTCGGGTGTCACATCCACCTTGACGCCCTTGGTTTGCGTGCCGAGCCGTTCCATGAGCGGACCAAGTGCCGACCACTGCGCGCCGATCTTCGTGTAGTCGCGCTCGACAAGCACGAACTTGGGAGCCGTGCGACCTGGAATGAACTCGACCTCGCCGGTCTTCCAGTCCTTCACCGTGCCGTGAGGCACCGACATCGCATCGGGAGTGTCGTGCAACAGCGGCACTGCCACGAGGTCGGTCACCTTCTCGACGTGACCCACCGTGAGCTGAGAGACCAGCTCCGCCAGTTCACGGAACGTGTCGTAGTCGCTCTTGGTCTCCCATGGCGGGTTGATCGCCGGGGTGAAGGCGTGAACAAACGGGTGCATGTCGGTAGATGAGAGGTCGTGCTTCTCGTACCACGTTGCCGCCGGCAACACGACGTCGGAGAAGAGCCCCGTGGATGTCATTCGGTAGTCGAGGGAGACGAGAAGGTCGAGCTTTCCTTCGGAAGCGTCGTCCCTCCACGTCACGTCACGCGGACGCTCGCCCTCGCCGCTCTCCTTCGCCGTTGCGGCCGAATGGGTGCCCAGCAAGTGACGCAAGAAGAACTCATTGCCCTTGGCAGAGGAGCCCAACAGGTTTGCCCGCCACACGGTGAGCACGCGTGGCCAGTTTTCGGGAGCGTCGGGATCCTCCACTGCAAAATGGACGTCACCTGAGGTGAGGCGTTCCTTCATATAGTCACCCGGCTCGCGACCGGAGGACGTGATGCTCGCTCCGAGATCAATGCTGGATCGATCAAACGTGGGGTAGGACGGCATCCACCCGTACCGTGCCGACTGCGCAAGGACGTCGATCGACGTCATCCCCTCGAAACGGCCCCGGCCAAGAGGCGATGAGATGTCCTCGGGCCGCATCCCGTCGTACCGCCATTGATTGGTGTTGACGTAAAAGAATCCTGTGCCGATCATCTGCCGCGGCGGCCTTGCCCAGTCGAGCCCAAAAGCAAGTTGGGCCCAACCGGTCACGGGGCGACATTTCTCTTGGCCCACGTAGTGCGCCCAGCCGCCACCGTTGACTCCCTGACAGCCAGTGAGCGTGATGAGCGACAAGAACGTCCGGTAGATCGCATCTGAGTGGAAGTAGTGGTTGGTGCCTGCGCCGAGGATGATCATCGACCGGCCGCCAGATTCCTCCGCGTTCTGGGCAAACTCGCGGCCAATGCGCGCCGCCTGCTCTGCGGGAACGCCCGTGATTGTCTCTTGCCATGCGGGCGTGTAGGGCTGGGGGTCGTCGTAGTCGGCAGGCCATTCGCCGGGAAGGCCCTCACGGCCCACGCCATACTGGGCGAGCAACAGGTCAAACACAGTGGTGACGAGCACCTCACCGCCAACGGTGTTCAGCGACGCCGCCGGCACACCGCGGCGCAGCGCTCCGCCACGCTCGTCATCTTCTTGGCCCACGTCAAACCGGGGCAAGAGGACCTCAGCAACGCCGACGCCGGACGCGCCAAAGAGCGACAAAGCCGGGTCGAGCCCCTCGAGGTCGAGGTTCCACTTGCCTTCGCCTTCTTGGCCGTACCGGAAGCCGAGCGAGCCGTTGGGGACCGCCGGACGGCCGGAGGCGGAGTCGATGAGCACGGTCTTGAACTCGGCGTTCTCGCTCATATCGCCCAAGTCCGAGGCGGTGACGAACTTGCCCGGCACGTACGCGCCGTCGCGCTCGGTGAGGGTGAGAAGAAACGGCAGGTCCGAATACCGCTTCACGTAATCAATGAAGCGGGGCACCGTACGCTCAACAAAGAACTCCTTGAGCACCACATGCCCCATCGCCATTGCGAGGGCACCATCCGTGCCGGGGTGAGGGTTGAGCCACTCGTCAGCGAACTTGGTGTTGTCGGCGTAGTCGGGTGAGACCGTCACCACCTTTTGACCCCGATAGCGCGCCTCGGCCATGAAGTGGGCGTCGGGCGTGCGTGTGACGGGCACGTTGGCGCCCCACATGATGAGGTAGGACGCGTTGAACCAGTCCGCGGATTCTGGCACGTCGGTCTGGTCACCGAACACTTGCGGCGACGCGACGGGCAGATCGCAATACCAGTCGTAAAACGACACCATCGACCCGCCCATCATCGAGATGAAACGGGCGCCAGCGGCATGCGAGGCCATTGACATGGCGGGGATGGGGGAGAAGCCGAAAATCCGGTCGGGTCCGTGTTCCTTGACGGTGTGGACATGCGCCGCGGCGATGATCTCCTTCGCCTCGGACCAGCTGGCGCGGACGAGACCACCCTTGCCACGAGCCTGCTGGTAGCGGCGCCGCGTCTCGGGATCGGTGGTCACCGCTCTCCACGCGTCCACTGGATCTGGGTGGCTCTTCTTCGCTTCCCGATACGCGTCGAGCAACACGCCGCGGATGTAGGGGTACTTCACGCGCGTGGGCGAATACGTGTACCAGGAGAAGGCCGCACCGCGAGGGCAACCGCGCGGCTCGTACTCAGGAAGGTCGGCGCCCGCAGAGGGGTAGTCCGTCTGCTGCGTCTCCCACGTGATGACGCCGTCCTTGACGTAGACCTTCCATGAACATGACCCCGTGCAGTTGACGCCGTGGGTGGAGCGCACGATCTTGTCGTGACTCCACCGGTCCCGGTAGAACACGTCCGCGTCGCGGCCACCCTCAAGCGTGACGGTGCGGAAGTCGGGTGAGGTGTCGCCCTTATGCAAAAAGCGACCTGCCTTGACGAGCAGGTTGGACGCGGCATCGGAAATCGGAGGTGATGTCGTCATGAGGGCCTCTCCATTGAGGGGGTGCGGGTTGCGGGCAGGGCGACAAAATCGGGCTGAGTGTCGGGCCGGCGCAGCCGTGCGCGGCAGATTCCCGGGCGCACCCACACGTCAAAGCCATCGAGTTCGATGGGCTGGCCGGTTTGATCGAGCGCGCGAGAGACGAGTTCGGCATGGACAGTGCAGATCATGGGGTGCTCCGCGATGAGACTGGCGTAGGGACAATCCGTCACAACGATCGTGTCACCGACCTCGTCTGAATGCGCGGCGAAACCCACCTCTCTCAGCGATACGACCGCTTCAACGACCGCCTCGTCCATGTCGCGGGCGCGTCGCACGGGCGGCACGGTGGCGAGCCAGCGTCGGGCCGTCTCCCGGGCCACCTCGTCAACGTCGGCTCCGTGGAGAGCCGCGTCCAGTTGCTCTTCGAGTTCGGCATAGGCCTCGGCGGCAGCTTCCGAGGCTTGATAGCGCGCTCGCGGCCGCCCGCGCCCAGATGGTGCAGCGAGGGCGCGATCAACAAGACCGGCAGCGGCGAGGACGTCGAGATGGTGGCGAGTGGTGTTGGTGTGCAGTTCGACTGCGGAGGAGATGTTCTCGATGGTCAACGGTTCGGCAGCCGAACGCAGGACATCGAGAATCGCCCGCCGTGAACCTGCCAGGGGCGACGCGTGGCCCTGCGCGTCTCGCTCGCCGAGCGCGAGCACGCGTTTCAGGGCATCCTCGATTGAGGGGGCGTCTCCGACCACACCACTTTCCTAGCATATTTTTTCCAACATGTCTTTATTGACGATACTTATTGACCGTAGTAAAAAATGTCAGTAGCGTGACGAACGCGCACCCCTTGTCCCCGGGGTACGCCAATGGAAGGAAGCGGCATGACCAACACGACAGTGCGTCGCGGCTGGATCGAAACGTGGGACCCCGAAGAGGCCTGGGACAAGCGCCTCGCGTGGCGCACGCTGTCGATTACGACGTTCAACCTCACGTTGTGTTTCATCGTGTGGTTCCTCGTCTCGGCGGTGGCACCGCGCCTCAACGGCCTTGGCTTCGACCTGACGACAGGTGAGTTGTATTGGCTGACCGCGATGCCTGGTCTCGCCGGAGGCCTGCTGCGTTTGATCTGGACCTTTTTGCCGCCCGTGCTTGGCACCCGTGCCCTCGTCACCTACACCACCGGGCTCCTCATGGTGCCCATCATTGGTTGGGCGCTTGCGGTGCAGAACCCAGAGACGCCGTACTGGGCGTTGATGATGTTGAGCTTCCTCACGGGCATCGGCGGCGGCGCGTTCTCCGGCTTCATGGCGTCGACGTCGTACTTCTTCCCGCGAGCGAAGGCCGGCACCGCACTCGGCATCCAGGCGGGCATCGGCAACTTTGGCGTGAGCCTCGTGCAGCTCCTCACGCCGTGGATCGTCAGCTTCATGCTTCTGGGCGGCGCCTTCAGCGGCATCATCGGCCCTTCTCAGCACGTGGTGGAGCCGGGCACGGGTCGTACGTACGAGCTGTGGTACCAGAACGCCGCCTACGCGTGGTCGTCACTCACGGTGGTGGGCGCCGTGCTCGCATGGCTCTTGCTCAAGTCGGTGCCGGTGCGCGTGGCGCGAGTGCGCGACCAGTTCGACATCTTCTCCAATAAGCACACCTGGATCATGACGTTGTTGTACGTGGTGACCTTTGGCGCGTTCTCCGGTTTCGCTGCCGTGTTCGGGCTGCTCATCAAGGCTCGTTATGGCACAGAGGTGTTTGGGGACGCGGGCATCGATCCGGTGCGCTACGCATTTCTGGGTGCGCTCGTCGGCTCGGCCGCGCGCGTGTTTGCAGGCCCCGTTGCCGACCGACTTGGAGGCGGGCGCGTCACGCTCATCTCGTCCCTCGGAATTGCCGCCTCGTGCGCCTACACGGCTTTTCAGCTCACACCCGAATCAGCCGACGAGTTCCCCAAGTTCCTCTTTGGGATGCTCGCCATCTTCTTCTTCACGGGGGTGGGCAACGCCTCGACGTTCAAGCAGATGCCGGGCATCTTCGAGAGGCGTCAGTCCGGCGGCGTCATTGGCTTCACCGCGTCAATCGCTGCTTTCGGGCCCTTCTTCTTCAGCGTGATCCTCGCGTCGGTCGATCCGGTCGCCCTGTATGTGTGGTGGGTCATCCTGTCGCTCGTGGGCGCGTGGCTCGCATGGTGGTACTACGCGCGCACGGGTGCGGAAAAGCCGAGTTGATCGCTCACAGCGCGTAGGCCGGCAGTCCGTTCGGGATACCGAAAGCAATCGGGCTGCCGGCGCTAAATGTGCGAGCGTGCTCCGGATCGACATCCGCGGCGAGAGTGCCGCCATGGATACGTATCGTCTCGGCGAGCGCTTCAAAGCCAGTGACGTCGTGAACGAGCCACGTATGGGCCTCATCGCGCGGCGCGGCGATGGTTTGTGCCCGGACATCTACTGGGCGCACCGCAATAGCAGCTTTGCCGCCGACGCTGACCTCGCCGGTGACGGGCACGCTTGCGCCCGCGTCGGTCACCAGGCACCCAGCGGAGATTGTGCCCGTGACGAGCACGCGCCCGGCCATCCGCGCGGTGAATGCCGTGCGTGGCTGAGTGAACACGGTATGCGGCATTCCCTGCTCGACGATGCGCCCCTCGTTGAGCACGGCTACCTGATCCCCAAGAAGGACAGCGTCGGCCGCATTGTGGGTGGTGAGCACGATGGTGGTGTGCGACCGCACAGACGCGACGAGTGCGCGAACCCCGGCAGCAACGTGAACGTCGAGGCCCGCAAAAGGCTCGTCGAGCAGCATCACCTGCGGCTCGAGTGCGAGCGCCCGCGCGATGGCGATACGGCGGACCTCGCCGCCCGACAGTTCATGAGGGCGCCGGTTCGTGAGATGAGCCCCATCAACCCGCTCGAGCACGACCGAAGCCGAGGCGCGGGCATCACCGCGCCGCGTGCCACGGGCTCGCAGGCCGAAGGCGACATTGTCAAGCACGCTGAGGTGGGGCAGGAGCACGCCATCTTGGGGGACAAGCGCCACGTGCGAAGATCCCTCACGCGCGCGTCCGCGGGCGCGCGGTGAATACTGACTGCCTGCGACGGTGATGGCGCCTGCGTCGAGCGGGACGAGTCCGGCAATGGCCTCAACAATCGTGCTCTTGCCTGAGCCGTTGGGTCCCACGAGAACGAGCGCCTCATTGGCGCCCACGGTGATACTGGCGGAGACGTTTCTCCGGCGGACGTCGATATCAGCCGAGAGGCTCATCGGCGAGCGCTCCTCGCTGGCCCAAGCGCCGCGGCGACGATCAGCACCGCAACGGCAAGGAGTACGAGTCCAAGTGCGACGGCGGCTTGCGGATCAGACTCGCGCGCCAAGTAAATGAGCAGGGGCGCCGTGCGGGTGACGCCTTCTGCGCTGCCAGCAAACGTAATGGTGGCGCCGAACTCCCCGAGTGAGCGGGCAAAGGCCAAGACAGCGCCGGTGGCGATGCCGGGCGCAATCGCAGGCAGTGTCACGTCGCGCAGAACCCGCCAGCGCGAGGCGCCAAAGGATGCCGCGACAAGTCCCACACGCGGACCATTCGAGATGACGGCCGCCTCGACGGCCGCCACCATGAACGGCAACGCGACAAAGGTCTGGGCGATGATGACTGCCGCCGTGGTGAACGACAAGGTCACACCAAAGGCCTCGAGCGCCGGACCTATCAGTCCGCGCCGGCCGAGCGCGTACAACAGTCCCAGCCCACTCACCACCGGCGGAAGCACCAAGGGCGCGAGCAAGAATGCCCGTGCCACGGCACGCGCAGGCCCCGTGAGCCGGGTGAGCGCGAGGCCAAGCGGGACACCCAGCAGCACGCATGCGATCGCGGCGCATGTCGAGGTGCGCAGCGACAACCACAGTGCTTCGCGGACCGCAGGGGACGCAAGTTGGTCGGGAAGTGCCGCCCACTCCATCCGAGAGGCAAGCCCCGCAATGGGGATGAGGGCACAGAGTGCGGCCACCGCAGCGACCGCGATGACGGTGCGCGGCAAAGCCACGTCCGACTGGGCGTTCACGGCAAGCCAAATCCGGCGTCGGCCAAAGCGGCGCGCCCCACATTGCTCAGCACGAAATCGACAAAGCCTTGTGCAGCGTCGGCGGCATCACCCGAGCCCATGACCGCGATCGGGTAGGGCGTGGCGGGCAGCGCTAGCTCGCCAAGTGCGATCTCCTCGACGCCGCGCGCCCGGGCGATGTCCGTCGCGTAGACGAGTCCGGCGTCGGCCTCTCCCGAGGCCACTTTGCCGAGCACATCGGTGACGTTCGATTCTTCCGACGCTGGGGTGATCGAGACGCCGTAGGCCTCTTGGGCGCGGGCGGCGGCCGCTCCGCACGGGACGCTCGGCGCGCACATGACAACAAGCAGACCTGGGCGTGCAAGCGACGCAATCCCCGTTACGCCCGCCGCGTTCCCAGCGGGCACCGCAATAGTGAGCCGGTTGGTCGCAAAGATCGCGCTTTCGCCCACAATCTCCGCGCTGACGAGGTTCATCGTGGTGGAGTCGGCAGCGGCAAACACATCCGCTGGCGCGCCCTCAGAAATCTGAGTGGCGACTTCCGATGAGCCTGCGAAGGTCAGTTTGATGTCGACGTCGGGATTGGCTGACTCGTATGCCGTTGCCAATTGAGTAAAGACGGACGACAACGACGCGGCAGCGTAGACGTCCACGACGACGCGGGAAGCAGAACTGGGAGAGTTCGACGCCAGGCCGGGTGAACAGGCGGCGACAGTCAGCGCGGCCACAATGAGAATGGCCGCGTGGGCTCGGGTCACGGCGCGGCCTCAGCGGGGCGCGATTCAACAATGACGGCGGTTGATTTGACGACGGCGGTGGTCACGGAGCCCACGGCGAGGCCCAGGTCTTCGACCGCTTCCGTGCTCATGAGTGAGACGACGCGGAATGGGCCGCACTGCATGTCCACTTGAGACATGACGGAGTCCTTCTTGATTGCCGTGACGATGCCAGGGAAACGATTTCGCGCCGAGCGCAGAACGCCCGTTGCATCGTGGGGAGCAGGGGACTGCGAGGCGAAACGGGCCACGACCTCGCCGGGCACCACCATGCGACCGGCGTCATCGGTGCCTGTGTCGATGCCTTCGGCTTTGAGCCAGCGACGGAAGGTGTCGTCACTGACACCTGTCAGTGCGGCGGCCTCAGAGATGCGCAGTTGCGGCATGCATCGCAGTTTATTGCCGCAGATGCGGCGTAATCAAGCACGTGGCGATGGTGCTCAGCGGCGGTCGTCGTCCCCATCGATCACGTCGTTGAGCTCGTGATAAAGCATCGAGTGGACGGCCTCGACCTGAGGGATGTCGTCGAACTCAAGTGGTTCGTCGGAAGCGGACTCAATAATGAGCGTGCCGGTGCGGAAAATGCGGTCCCAGAAGGCGTGACGGAATTGCACGGAATTGATGCGCGCTAGCGGAATGTCAATGCCCGAGGTGTTGAAGACGCCGGTGCGGTAGATGACGCGCCGATCGGTGATGGCGAAGTGCGTGGTGAGCCAGCGCACGATGGGTGCCACCACAAACCACACAAAGACCGCAAGCCACAGCACGCCGAAGGTGATCGACATCACCGACTTCCATGGTGAATCAAGCCCCCATGCCCACCAGAACACGCCCACGGCGGCGACGACGGTGACGATGGCGCCGAGCAGGATTCCGCCGATCACTGTCTTCCAGTGGGGGTGGCGGTGCAAGAGCAGTTGCTCATCCGGCGCAAGGCGGCGCGTAAAGGAACTCATGCTTCGGAACTTAGCAGGCACAACGGCGAGGGGGAAGGGACCGTCAACCGGTGCCCACTAGTCTCGGGGCATGCCGACGCTGTCGACGGCTTTGAGCCGCCTCTCACGTTTCACCCCATTGATTGCCATGATCGCGGTGGCTGCGGTGTACGCGGCGGTGACGTGGAACAGCAACGCGCCGGTGTTCTACAACGACGAGATGGGCACACTCGGCAGCGCGAAGCTGTTCGCCGACCCCACCACCACGTGGTTGTTGACAGGTGCCTCGTACATGCCGGGCTTCGCGATCCTCGTGACGCCCCTGTGGTGGATCACCTCGGATCCCCTCATTGTCTACCGTCTGGCAATCACGCTCGGGGCGCTGATCTCTGTCGCCACGGTGGTACCGCTTGCCTCGATCGCGCGGCGCTTTGGAGCGGCCACCCGTGCCTCGTGGTGGCTCGCCGCGATCGTCATGGTGGCACCTGCGAGGGCCCTCAATGCTGATTACGCATGGTCAGAACAACTGCTGTTCTTCCTCGTCGTGTGGTGCCTGGAATTGCTGTTCCGCATCGAGTCTCGCGGTCCACGCGCGGCACTCGTGCTGGGACTTGCCGCAGGCGCCACCTTCGCCACGCACGGGCGGGCGCTGCCGTTCATGTTGTTGGTGGTGGCCGGTGGGATCTGGCTCATACGCAAGTCGCTGGTTTCCGCCCTCGCACTCGTGGTGGGCGCCGCCATCAGTGCGGGGATCGGATACGCACTTTTTTCGTACGCGCTGTCGCAAATGTACGTTGCGAGCGAGCGGGTGGGCTCCACGCTCGATGACATCACCAATGTCACGCCTGCCAACTACCTTGAAACCGTCACTGCGCAGGTGTGGTACCAGATCGCGGCATGGGCGGGCGTCACGCTCGTGGGCGCTGTGGTGGCGTGGCGCGCTGCGAGGCGCGAGAGGTGGCGCGGCGTGAATACCGTGGTGGTGGGTATCTGTTCGATGATGGCGCTCGCGGCGCCCGTGCTGGTGGCTGGTTCGTCGGGACTCGCCGCGCGTCTTGATGCACACTTCTACGGCCGCTACCTCGATCCGTTCGTCGCTGCCCTTGCGGTGGTGGGCCTCGCGCGCCTCATGGAGCCCCTACGCGCGCGCTGGGCAGGCGCGCTCGCAACGGCCGCTCTTGGCTCTGCTGCACTGTTCTTGGCGGTGGTCACTCCCGGAATTCCTGCCGGGTTGGGGATGACTCCCATCCACGTGGCCGGAGTCGCTTACCTCCTGCACCCCGAGTACGCGGTGACCGGAGATGCCGAAAACTGGCCACTCGTGGCATTCATTGCTGTCGCTGCCGCCGTCGCCGTCGCAATTGCGGCATTGCGCCGCTACACGGCCGTACTCACCGCCGGGATCTTTCTCGCGACCATCACGGTGTGGACGGACCTGCACATGTTCGACCACTATGAGGCGCCTCAGCGCGCTAAGCCCACGATCATCAAGGCAATCGACCCCATCGTCCCGTCCGTGGACCTGTATGCCGAATACACAAACCTCTACATGTTGAGCCAGGGAAACCGTTTCACGTTCTGGACTGCCCCTCGGGCCTACATCTATATGGACGTCACCAAGGACACGTCGGACGTGCAGATGTTTGTCTCGGGGACCGACTCTGAGTTCGCGATGACGGCTGGCGCGCTACCGCTCACACCCTCACTTGTTGGCGACTACGTGGTGTGGATCATGCCTGGTCCGCTTCAGGATGCACTCGCAGAGCGTGGCCTTTTGGGCACAGTGCCTGTCAGCGCGCCATAGCGTCCCGTCGACAGGACGTGCGGATGCTCGTCACGTGCCTGGGCCCGCCATGCGAAGGTCGAGCCATCGTGACGGCGCTTCGGGCCTCGTAAGTTCCCGGCGTCGGCCAGGCTCAGCCCCGCCGATAGAATCGAGCGGTGACCACGCCTGCTGAGAATTTGGACGACGCCCGCTATCACTTCCGCGCCATCGAGGACCGGTGGCTGCCCGTGTGGGCCGAGCGTCAGCCCTTCCGTTCCGGCAATGAGGGCGATGAGCGGCCCACCAAGTATGTGCTCGACATGTTCCCGTACCCCTCGGGCGACCTCCACATGGGCCACGCGGAGGCGTACGCGCTCGGTGACGTCATCGCGCGCTACTGGGTGCTTCGCGGATACAACGTGCTCCACCCCATCGGATGGGACTCCTTTGGCCTGCCCGCCGAGAACGCGGCGATCAAGCGCGGCGTAGACCCTGCCGGCTGGACCGAAGACAACATCGCGCAGCAGCGTGCATCGATGGAACGGTACGCATGCTCCTTTGACTGGGACCGCGTCCTCATGACTCACCGTCCTGAGTACTACCGCTGGAACCAGTGGATCTTCACGCGGCTGTATGAGCGTGGCCTCGCCTACCGCAAGCCCAGCCAGGTGAACTGGTGCCCCAAGGACCAGACGGTGCTTGCCAACGAGCAAGTGGTCGCGGGCCTGTGCGAGCGCTGCGACACACCTGTCACCAAGAAGAAGCTGACGCAGTGGTACTTCAAGGTGACCGATTACGCCGACGAGCTCCTTGATGAGTTGGAGACCCTGCGCGGCTCGTGGCCCGACAAGGTCATCGCGATGCAACGCAACTGGATCGGGCGCTCGCGTGGGGCTGACGTCACCTTTGAGATCGAGGGTCGCGATGAGCCGATCGAGATATACACGACGCGGCCGGACACCCTCTACGGCGCGACCTTCATGGTGGTCGCGGCGGACTCAGACCTTGCCACGGAGCTCGTTGCCGGGGCCGACGTTGCCACCCAGCAGGAGTTTGCGTCCTACCTCGAGCAGGTGAAGGGCGCAAGCGAAATCGACCGGCTCAGCACCGAGCGTCCCAAGACCGGCGTGTTCCTCCAGCGATACGGCATCAACCCGGTCAACGGCGAGCGCTTGCCGATCTGGGCGTCGGACTATGTCCTTGCCGACTACGGCCATGGCGTCATCATGGCCGTACCCGCGCACGACCAGCGCGACCTCGACTTCGCCCGCGCGATGGGCCTGCCCGTGCGCACCGTTCTCGACTGTCGCGATGACAGCGGAGCGGCGCTGCCTGACCCCGCCGAGTCAGGTGTCGCCACCAGTGGAGACGGCACGCTCATCAACTCGGGATCGCTTGACGGCCTCGACAAGGAGCGCGCCATCGCCACAGTGGTGGAGCAGCTTGAGGCCGAGGGGCGGGGCAGGGCGGCGGTCAACTTCCGGCTCCGCGACTGGCTCATCTCGCGTCAGCGCTACTGGGGCACCCCCATCCCGATCGTCCATTGCCCCTCATGCGGTGAGGTGCCTGTTCCGGATGACGAGTTGCCGGTGCGTCTGCCCGATGCGGAGGGGCTCGACCTCAAGCCCAAGGGCCAGTCGCCGCTCGCGGCTGCAACCGATTGGGTCAACGTGCCGTGCCCGCAGTGTGGCGGAGCGGCAAAGCGCGATACCGACACGATGGACACGTTTGTCGACTCGTCCTGGTACTTCTTGCGCTACCTCTCGGTCAACAAGACGGATGGTCCCTTCGACGTGGACGAGGTCGCCAAATGGGGGCCAATCGACCAGTACGTGGGCGGTGTCACCCACGCGATCCTTCACCTTCTCTACTCGCGTTTCTTCACCAAGGCGCTGCGCGATATGGGCATGGTGAACTTCTCGGAGCCTTTCAGCGCCCTGCTTAACCAGGGCATGGTGCAGATGAACGGCTCTGCGATGTCGAAGTCGCGCGGCAACATCGTGCGTCTGTCTGAGCAACTCGATGAATACGGCGTGGACGCGGTGCGTCTCACGATGTCCTTTGCGGGCCCCCCTGAGGACGACATCGACTGGGCCGACGTCTCGCCCGCTGGCAGCGCGAAGTTCCTCGCTCGTGCGTGGCGCCTTGCGCGAGACGTGACGTCGGCACCGGGCGTCGATCCAGCGTCGGGCGATGCGGCATTGCGGTCGGTGACCCATCGCACCCTCGCTGAAACGTCCGAGCTCGTCCAGTCCTTCCGCTTCAACGTCGTGGTCGCGCGGGTGATGGAGCTCGTCAATCACACCCGCAAGGCGATCGACTCCGGAGCCGGTCCGGCAGATCCTGCCGTGCGCGAGGCCACCGAGGTGGTTGCCAAACTGCTCAGCCTCTTTGCACCGTACTGCGCCGAGGACATGTGGCACATGCTCGGGCACACCGATCTGGTCGCGCTGTCCGGCCTGCCCGAGGTCGACGAGGCACTGCTCATCCAGGACACCGTCACGTGCGTCGTCCAGGTGATGGGCAAAGTGCGTGACCGGCTCGAGGTCGCTCCGGACATCAGCGAAGATGACCTCGTCGCTCTTGCGCTCGCTGCTCCGAACGTCGCCCGTCAGATTGGCGCCGCCGAGGTGCGCAAGATCATCGCCCGCCCGCCTGGCCTCGTCAACATCGTCATCTCCCAGTAGCCTGCCCGCATGAGCGCGCGGGTTCTCGTTGCCACCGACTCGTCGGCGTGCCTGCCTGCCGAGCTCGCCGCACAGTGGGGCGTACTCGTCGTCCCGTTGCAGGTGATCATCGATGACGTCGCGCGGGATGAAGGCGAGGAGATATCGCCCGCTGACGTCGTCGCCGCGCTGACGGCCGGGAAGCGGGTCACCACATCGCAACCCCGTCCTGAGACGATTCAACGCGTTTTTGACCAAGCGGCCGACGCTGGGGCTGAGTCCGCTGTCATGGTCACCCTCTCCGCGTCGATGTCGGGCACAGCGGGGGCCGTCGAAGCGGCAGCGCGATCGGCAGGTCTCGACGTGGTGGTCGTCGACTCTCGCACAGTGTCGCTTGCGCATGGTCTCGCTGCGCTGTCGGCAGCCGCGGTGGCGCGCGCCGGGGGCTCGGCAGATGAGGTTGAAGCGGAAGCGCGCCGGGCCGCGCGTGCATCCATGTGTCTGTTCACCGTTGACACCCTTGAGTACCTCAAAAGGGGTGGCCGGATATCGCCTGCGGTCGCGGCCGTGGGGAATGCGCTTGGCGTGCGACCGGTGCTAGGAGTCATCCATGGCACGGTTGAGCAGGTCGAACGCGTGCGTTCTTCTGCCAAGGCCCGCGCTGCTGTCCTCGAACGCATTGCGGCGCGGGCGCCCACCCAGCGACATCCGGTCATTGGCCTCATGGGGGTGTCTGGCGACGATGCCCTCGTTGCAGAGTCCGCGCGGCAACTCGGCACCCGCAGCGACTGGCCAGTCGTGACGGCGGGTCTATCTGCCGCTTTGGCTGCTCACGCGGGCCCGGGGACATTGGCTGCTGTCGTCGTCGATTGCCATCCCGAGGTGGAGGCGCAGCTGCGCGCGCGTTGAGCGGACGCCATACTCATCGCTTGCTGTCCGCATCGCCTGCTGTCCGTATCGCCGCCTGTCCACATCGCCTTCTGACGGTGGGAGTCCACTGCGCGCGCCGCGAGCCGCCGCGCTACCTGGGCTACACACCTAGCGTCCACATATGACTGACGCGCAGGACGTGAAACACAGGGTCAACGACGCGTGGCGGGCAGCAGCGGCCCGTGCCTATGAGGCAGCACACGGCGTCCTCGACGCTCCTCCCGTTGGCGAGCACCGCCCGTGGCGCTGGGTGATGTCAGGTCGTGTCGCGGTGACCCTCGCAAGCGCACTCGTTGTCATTGCGGCAGTGGCGATGTGGTGGCCACGCGCCCCACAAGGCGAGGCGGTGCCTTTTCCGACTGTCTCGGCAACGGTGATGCCGGGAGGTGCCGCGCTGCAGCAGGCGCCGGCGATCGCAGCACAAGGCGCAGTCACCGTTCATGTTGCTGGCGCAGTGCGGTCACCCGGTCTCTATGACCTCGAGCCTGGCGCACGCGTCGCCGAGGCGATCGAGGCAGCCGGGGGAGCCACGGACCCGAGCGATCTCAATCTGCTCAATCTCGCTCGGCTGGTCCGTGACGGAGAGCGTATTGCGGTGGGAATCGAGCACGAGCAAGGCAACGGGCTCGTCAACCTCAACACCGCTTCCGAACAAGAGCTCGTCACCTTGCCAGGCGTGGGACCTGTGCTTGCCGCGCGAATTGTCGAGCACCGCGAGACGCACGGGCCGTTTCCTTCGGTCGACGATCTTGATGCCGTGTCAGGGGTGGGCCCGGCCGTGCTCTCGGGACTGCGTGAAGACGCGACGGTGTGACCGAGCATGACGGGCGGACGTTGCCCGCCGCCTTCGTCGCAACGGTCACGTGCGCGTTGGCGGCAGATGAGTCCCGGTGGGTCTTAGCCGCCCTGACGCTCGCAGGCGTATCCGTTGCTGCCCTCCTTGGGGCTGTGTGGGCACGGCAGCATGCGCGCGTGCGTCGCGTCAGCCAGGCGATCGCCACGGCGTGCCTGCTCGCATGCGTCATCGCCTCTATTGGGGCAGTGCAGGACGCCACGGCGCTGCCCGCAGATGTGCGGGCAGCGATGGCGACGGGGGAGCGTGTGCTCGTGCGCGGCGTCGTCGTCACGGATCCGCGCCCGCTTGGTCCGGACCAATGGTCTGGTGCCGAACGGCAGGCGATCCGCCTTGACGCAGACCTCGCGTGCGCTCAGCCGTGCACCGCACCAGCCACGGCGCACGCAACCGTGGATGTGGTGACCGATTCCGCGGCTCCTCCACTTGGAGCCGAAGTTGTTGTCGCGGGAGATGCTCGTGCGTCCCGCGACCCTCGTGCTGATCTCGTCATTTGGGGTGCGCAGGTCACTTCCACAGGCCGCCGCGAGCCCCTCTTGTCCACCGTTGGCGCGGCCCGGGAACGGACGCGGACTCAGGCACAAGGTCTCAACGCCGATGTCCGCGATCTCACCACGGGCATGGTTCTCGGCGACACCCGCGCGATGGCGCCTGACCTGACGGAGGCGATGCGCGTGACGAGCCTGACCCACCTCACCGCGGTGTCCGGTTCGCACTTTGCCATCGTCACTCTTGCGCTGGGAACCCTCCTGAGATCGACGGTGCGGCGCCGGTGGGTGCGGGCGGCCACCCTCGCAGCGGCCATGGTGACGCTCACTTTCTTTGTGGGACCCGATCCCTCGGTTCAACGCGCCCTCACGATGGCGCTTGCCGTGTCATATGGCGTCTGGTGGGGAAGGCCGTCGCATGCGCTGCCCGCACTCGGCACGGGGGTGCTGACGCTCCTCGCAATCGAACCGGCACTTGGTGCAAGCATCGGACTCCACCTTTCTGCTCTTGCCGTGATGGCAATCGTCGTGTGGGCCCCACGACTGCGCGACATCTTTGCCAAACGCCTCTTGCGCTCGGCGGCGACGTCAATTGCAGTGCCGCTGTCGGCCTGGCTCGCCTGCTGGCCGCTGCTCGTCACCGTCAATCCTGGCCTCGGCCCATACGCCGTTCCCGCAAACCTCATCGCTGGCACCGCCGCGTTTCCGGTGACATTGATTGGCCTTGCCGGGGCCGTTGTCGGACAGGTCTGGCCAGGTGGCGGCGCAGCACTTCTCGAGCTGGCGTCGTGGTGCGCGTGGCCCGTTGTGTGGGCCGCCCGCTCTTTCTCCGCCGCACCTGGGGCGTGGGTGACGTGGCCCTCTGGAACAGGAGGTGTCGCACTCGCTTGTCTCGTCAGCGCTCTCATTGCCTGGGGCACTCTCAATCGCAGCGTGCGGGTCGCGTGGAGAGCGGGCGCCGCACTCGCCGGGGTCGTCGTCTCTCTTGCCTCTCCGGTGCTTTCGGCGCATGCGCAGATGGGCGTGCAGGACGCCGCCATCGTCGTGTGTGATGTGGGCCAAGGTGACATGACACTCGTCATGGCTGGCGACGGCGCCGCAGTTGTCGTCGACACCGGACCCCCGGGAGGTGGAGGCGCGCAATGTCTCCGCAGGTATGGAGTCACGTCGATTCCACTCCTCATCCTCACGCACCCACACGCTGATCACGATGGCGCAGTCGGAGAGGTTCTCAAAGCCGCCTCGGTCGATCACGTGTGGGCGTCGGCCGCTTCCGGAGACCCGGCTCATGCGGATGCCGTGCAGATTGCCGTTGGGCAGGGTGTCGCAGTGACGGTGCCGCAGCTGGGGGATACCGCAGAGTTCGGTGCCGCCCGCATCACCGTGATGGGACCAGATCCTCACATGGCGGTCGCGTCGGATGAAGGCGGACTCAATGACGCGAGCATCGTCGTGTGGGCTACGTCGGACGCCGCTTCGGCTCTGTTGCTGGGAGATGCCGAGACCGAGGCACAGAATGCGCTTGCCGCACGCATGCGTTCCCGCGTTGTCGTCGACCTTGTGAAAATCGCCCATCACGGGTCGCGCATTCAGTCTCCTCGCTTGGCGGAGGCGGTGACAGCTCGCGTCGCGGCGATCAGCGTGGGGGAAGCCAACTCCTACGGGCACCCGCACCCGGACGCGATCGGCCTCTATGCGCCACGCGCGTCACTCGTGCTGACGACCTCCTCATGTGGCGACATTGTGGTGACGAGTGCGCAGAAAGTGGCGGCACGATGTCTGCCCGCCATGGCAGGCTAGAGGCGTGCCAAAGCCCGTTGCGAAGAAGTCCGCCGCACCCGCATGGCATCGCGCCGTTCCCGCACCCTTGGTCCTTGTCTCGGGGCCGGAGGATCTGCTCGCACAAAGAGCCATCGACCTCATCGTTTCTGCCGTCCGCAAACGTGATCCAGAAACTGATGTGCAGAGTCTTGATGCGTCGATGTACGCCAAAGGCGCGCTCATGTCGGCAGCAAGCCCGTCATTGTTCGGGGGCACGGCAGTAGTCGTCATCGAGCAGGCCGCAGCGATGAATGACGACTTTCTGTCCGACGCCCTCGCGTTCACTGCCTCACCGGACGCCGACGCCGTCGTCATCATTCGCCATGGAGGGGGCAATCGCGGCAAAAAGCTCCTCGACGCCATGCGTGCCGAGGGTGTCCCGGAGTATTCGTGCCCGGCGATCACCCGCGACGCCGATCTCGTCGACTTTGTTGCCGCCGAATTCTCGCGGGCGGGGAAGCAGGCCCATGCGGCTGGCGTGAGAGCGCTGGTTGATGCGGTGGGCTCCGATGTGGCTCAGCTTGCCGCCGCGTGTGCACAACTAGTGCAAGACGTTGACGGATCGATTGACGAGGCGACGGTGGCCCGCTATTACGGCACACGGGTCAATGCGACGGGCTTTAATGTTGCCGACGTTGCGGTGGCGGGAGACAAGGTTCGGGCCTTGGCGCTTGTGCGCCACGCCCTGGAGACAGGTGTTGACCCTGTGCCACTTGTGGCGGCAATGGCGGCAAAACTTCGAACCCTGGCCAAGGTGGGCGCCTCGCGAGGTAGGGGCCTCGATCCAACACGTGACCTCGGAATTGCGCCGTGGCAGGCGGACAAGGCGCGCAAGGAACTGCGGAAGTGGGATGCGGATCGCCTTGCTGCCGCGATTGAGGTGGTTGCGGCGACAGATCACGCCGTGAAAGGCGGAGGGCGCGCGCCTGCGTTCGCTGTGGAACGTGCGGTGCGCCGTATCGCTGAGCTTGCCGCGGACGAATAGCGTCCGGAAACGCGAAAGGCCCCGCGATGCGGGGCCTGCCACGAGAAGACAGCGCTTAGAGAGCGCCCACCTGCTTGGCCAGAGCCGACTTGCGGTTAGCAGCCTGGTTGGAGTGAATGACACCCTTCGAAGCCGCCTTGTCGAGCTTGGTCGACGCGGTCTTGAGAGCGGCCTGTGCGGCGGTCTTGTCGCCGGCAGCAACGGCCTCACGAACCTTGCGCACGTGGGTCTTGAGCTCGGACTTAACGGCAACGTTACGCAGGCGCGACTTCTCGTTCGTGCCAATGCGCTTGATGTTGGACTTGATGTTTGCCACGTGAATCCTTGAGTGGTGAGGTGATCTCGTGCGTCGCGGGTGCGCGCACACGGCGTCCAACTCTACCAGCGATATGGACGTGAAGCGAGCTATTGGACCTCGCGAGCGATGCGATCGAACAACTCTTTGTCGATCACCGCGCCTTCGCGGCGCACATCGTCGGGATGAACTCGAATAATCCGGTCGAGTCGCACCTCGCTTGGCCGCCCCCGATGATCCCATGCGCCAGAGCCAACGTCCATCCAGCGTCGGCCGGATGAGGAAGCGCGATGCGCGTCGCGGTCGTGGTCCTTGGACGTCATCATGAGTGCCAATAGCCACGGCTTGTCATGGCCGATGAGGACAACAGGGCGGTCCTTGCCGCGGCGATGATCGTCCTCAAATGGCACCCACGTCCACACGACTTCGCCGGGATCCGGCTTGCCATTGAGATTGGGGGAGTACAGCGGGCGAATGGGTTCGGTGTAATCGCCCGGATACGGGCGGTACCCGGGCTGACGCTCCCGACGCGGAATCCTGCGCGGTGGACGTCGATCGCCGGGGCGTCGTGGACGCGTCGTGCGGCCGGGCCGGGAGAGCATGACCGCTGTCAGCGCGACAGCTGCGGCAACTCCTAGATAGCCCGGTTCCACGTGAACGATTCTCCCGCGCTAGGACATGCTTGGCGAGGAGGTCGCGATCTCTGTCTCCATCGCCGGAACCTCCAAGCCGGTCGTAATGACTGAGGGCGGCACGGGATGGCCAAAGAGGAAGCCCTGGCCAAGATGCCAGCCATGCCGACGCGCGATGGCGCACTGAGCCTCGGTCTCGATTCCCTCGATGACGCCGAACATGTCGAGTGAACGGGTGAGCGTGGCGATCGCGGTGGAAATGCGGTCACCCGTGCCGCGGTCGCCGAGTCTCAAGGTGAAGTCACGGGCCAGTTTGAGTCCGGAGACTGGGTTCTGCAGGACTGAGCTCAGGGCCGAGTAACCCGTCCCGAAGTCATCGAGGATGAGTTCACAGCCAAGCTCGGTCAGTGCCTTGAGGTCGGCGCGGGCGGCTGCCGTCGCCATCAACATGCCCGACTCCGTGATCTCGAGGCTCAGCTGACGCGGCCGGGCGCCCGTCGCGGCGAGCGCTTGGCGGACAACGCGGGTGAGATCGGCCGTCCCGATCTGGCGAGTCGACACATTGACGAATACCTTGCCGGTGAAGCCAGGGCGGTCAACGAGAAACTGGCATGCGTCATGCAAGACTGCGGCGCCCAGCGGCACGACGAGGTTCGCATCCTCGGAGATCGGGATGAACTCGTCAGGGAGCAGCAGACCTCTTTGTGGGTGCTGCCAGCGCACCAACGCCTCGTATGCGACGACGTCGCGCGTGGTGAGGTCGACAACCGGCTGGTAGTGGACAACGAGTTCGCCTTCGCGAATCGCGGTGCGCAGTTCGGACTCGATGGACAGTTTGGTGAGGGCGTGCTCGCGCATGGAGGCGTCGTAGATCTCAATGCGGTCACGGCCGGACTGTTTTGCCGCGTACATCGCCATATCGGCGTTGCGCACGAGCGCCTCGGCACCCATGCCCGGTTCTGCCATTGCAAGTCCTGCGGAGACGGTCGGTTCAAGCTCGTGGCCATCGATGGTGAAAGGCTGGCGCATGGCCTGAGCGATGCCGTGAGTGACTGCAAGGGCGGCCTCTGTCCCCATCACGTCCTCAACGACAACGACGAACTCGTCACCCCCGAGTCGTGCCACCGTGTCCGCAGAACGGACCGCGCCCTGGAGTCGCCGCGCGAGTTCGACGAGGAGGGTATCGCCAGCGTCGTGGCCCAAGGAGTCATTGACGACCTTGAAGTGATCGATGTCGAGGAAGACGCAGGCGACGGTCGCAGCGCGGTGTTCGTGAGTGTCGAGAGCCTGTTCGAGACGATCCATCAGCAGCGTCCGGTTGGCGAGCCCGGTCACGTGGTCATACAGCGCGCGACGTTCAAGCAGGTCGCGTGCGCGACGGATCTCCGTCACATCCTCGATCTGTGCGACGTAGTGGTGGCCGTGCGGGTCATGCGCCGCGAGGACGTCGGAGACGGTCACCCGGGCCCAAATGGTGTCGCCCTCGCGGTGGAGAAGCCGCTTGTGCAGTTGGTAGTACGGCACGGTTCCCTCGGCGAGCTGCTTCATCAGCTCGATGTCGCGAGGGAGGTCATCGGGGTGAGTGAACTCGCCGAAGTGCCGGTGAACCATCGCGGAGGGCTCTCGGCCGACGATGCGCGCAAATGCCTCGTTGACCTCGACGTAACGGCCTCCGGAGTCGAGAATCGCCATACCGATGGGTGAGTCGCGGAAGGTGAGCGTGAACAGACTGTCGTGCGCGCTCACACTTTCTCCGTTCTCGTCACACTCCGGTTGGCGTCGTTGCCGTTCTCAGTATCGGCATCATACGGAATCCCTCAACCCACTCTTCGTGGGACCATATAGGTTCCCGTAGGACCGAGAAGGACGATACCGCCAGTGCCCGCCACTTCTATTGAGCCCGCCGCAACAGCGCCGGAACTCATCCGCAATTTCTGCATCATCGCCCATATCGACCACGGCAAGTCGACGTTGGCAGATCGGATGCTACAGCTCACCGGCATCGTCGATGAGCGCCTCATGCGCGCCCAATACCTCGATCGCATGGATATTGAGCGCGAACGTGGCATCACGATCAAATCTCAAGCAGTGCGGATGCCATGGACCGCTGAGGACTCGTCTTTCGTCCTCAACATGATTGACACCCCCGGTCACGTTGACTTCACCTACGAGGTGTCGCGCTCTCTCGCCGCGTGCGAAGGCGCTGTGCTGCTCGTCGACGCCGCACAGGGCATCGAGGCGCAGACGCTGGCCAACCTGTACTTGGCGATGGAACACGACCTCACGATCATCCCGGTGCTCAACAAGATTGATCTGCCCGCAGCGGACCCGGAACGCTACGCCGCTGAGCTCGCTCAACTCATCGGCTGTCACCCCAATGACGTCATGCGGGTCAGCGGCAAGACGGGTGAGGGCGTCAAGGAGCTTCTCGACCGCATCGTCAAAGAGATTCCAGCGCCAGTGGGCGACGCCGACGGTCCAACTCGCGCGATGATCTTCGACTCGGTATACGACACGTATCGGGGCGTCGTCACCTACGTGCGTGTCATCGACGGGCGAATCCGTGCGCGCGACCGCATCGCCATGATGTCAACGCATACGCAACACGACCTTCTCGAACTTGGCGTCATCAGCCCCGAGCCGGTCGCGACCAAGGGGCTCGGCGTCGGCGAGGTTGGCTATCTCATCACGGGAGTGAAGGACGTGCGTCAGTCCCGCGTCGGCGACACCGTGACGCTGGCACGCAATGAGGCGACGGTCCCGCTTGGCGGCTACCGCGATCCCAAGCCGATGGTCTATTCGGGTCTGTACCCGATTGACGGCTCGGACTACCCGGCACTACGAGATGCTCTCGACAAGCTCAAGCTGAACGACGCTGCCCTCACCTACGAACCGGAGACCTCCGCCGCACTCGGTTTTGGTTTCCGTTGCGGCTTCCTCGGCTTGCTCCACCTTGAGATCGTGCGCGAGCGCCTCGAGCGCGAATTCAACCTCGATCTCATCTCGACCGCACCCAACGTCATCTATGACGTGACGATGGAGGACGGCAAGGAGCATGAGGTGACGAACCCCTCCGAGTTCCCGGGCGGCAAGGTCGCTGAGGTGCGCGAGCCGATGGTGCGTTCCACCGTCATCTCGCCAAGCGAGTACATCGGCGCCATCATGGACCTGTGCCAAACCAAGCGCGGCACTCTCATCTCGATGGATTACCTCAGTGAAGAGCGCGTCGAGATGCGTTATCGCTTGCCGCTGGCGGAGATCGTCTTCGATTTCTTTGACCAGTTGAAGTCGCGCACCCGCGGCTATGCAAGCCTTGATTACGAGATGGACGGCGATCAGAGCGCCGCGCTCGTCAAGGTCGACATCCTCCTGCAAGGCGAACCGGTGGACGCCTTCAGTGCGGTGGTCCACAAGGACGCGGCCTACGCCTATGGCGTCATGATGACGGGCAAGCTGAAAGAGCTCATCCCACGGCAACAGTTCGAAGTGCCGATTCAGGCGGCGATCGGGTCGCGCATCATTGCTCGCGAGACGATCCGCGCCATCCGCAAGGACGTGCTCGCCAAGTGCTACGGAGGAGACATCTCCCGTAAGCGCAAGTTGCTTGAGAAGCAGAAGGAAGGCAAGAAGCGCATGAAGAACATCGGCTCCGTCGAGGTGCCGCAAGAGGCCTTCATCGCTGCCCTCAACACGTCTGAACCTGCGGAGAAGTCTGACAAGAAGAAATGAGTGCGCACGAGTCGCCGTGGGCGCCCGAACGTGACTTCGGCGTCTACATTCACGTGCCGTTCTGTGCAGTCCGCTGTGGGTATTGCGACTTCAACACCTACGCGCCTGGCGAGGTCGAGGGCGCCACGCCCGACGGTTATGTGGGCGCCGCAATCGCGGAGATGGCGCTCGCGCGCCGCGTCATGGGAGCCGATCCGCGGCCAGCGCGGACCGTGTTTTTTGGCGGAGGCACCCCAACGATGCTCGATGCCTCGGCTTTGACGCGCCTCCTCGAGGAGGTGCGAGCCACCTGGGGACTTGCCGCCGACGCTGAAGTCACCACCGAGGCCAACCCTGACTCGGTGACGCCTGAGTCGCTTGAGGAGCTCGCTGCGGCGGGTTTCACGCGCGTGAGCTTTGGGATGCAGTCGGCTGTGCCGCACGTCCTGTCCACCCTTGAACGGACGCACAGCCCTGACAATGTGGCGAAGGCCGTCACATGGGCGCGGGAGGCGGGACTCGCGACGAGCATTGACCTCATCTATGGCACGCCGGGGGAGAGCCTCGATGCCTGGCGCGTGAGCGTTGACGCAGCGCTCGCACTGGAGCCCGATCACGTGAGCGCTTATGCACTCGTCATCGAACCGGGCACGCGCATGGGAGCGCAGTTGCGGCGCGGCCTCATTGAGCCGACGGACCCTGATGTGCAAGCGGCGATGTACGAACTCGCCGATGACGCCTTTTCGGCGGCAGGGCTTCACTGGTACGAAGTGTCGAACTGGGCGCGATCACCCGAGAAACGTTGCCGGCACAACATTGCGTACTGGCGCAGCCAGGACTGGTGGGGCATCGGCCCCGGCGCACACTCGTACCTGGGTCCCCGCGATGGCGACAGCGGGCCAAGCGATAGCGACTCTAAGCCACGCGCGGCACGACGCTGGTGGAACGTCAAGCATCCCCTCGCGTACTCGCGCCGCTTGGCGGACGGGCTGAGCCCGGAGGACGACGGCGAAGACCTCTCCTCACACACCCTTGCCTTTGAGCGCATCATGCTGGGCCTGCGGTTGGCGGAAGGGCTCGAGCGAGAAGCGGTGGGAGTGGACAAGGCCGACGCCAACGCCCAGCTCATCGCCGATGGCGTGCTGGACGGGGCGTCGGCCCTGCGTGGGCGGCTTGTGCTGACGCGGCGCGGACGGCTCTTGGCTGATGCTGCAATCCGCGCGCTCGCGTGAGCCGCTACTTGATGAAGTTGAACTTGAAGGGAATCGAGTAGTACTCGCCCTGATTGGCTTTCACGCCCGCGACGATCATCACGATGAACGCGTAGAGCGCGTACAAGCCCCACAACGGCACGGTGATGAACAGGCCGATCACCATCATGAGAAGGCCGAGCAAGAACGCCGCGACGCCTCCGATCAGCACCGTGATCTGGAGATTGAGGTTCTCCTTGCCATGGTGGGCGATCAGAGCGGAGCGGTCCTTATAGATCAGCCATACCGCGAGCGGGGCGATGAAGGCGACGGTGCCGGCGGAGAAAAGCGCAGCGACAACGGCGAGGATGTGGGCGAGCATCGCCCAGGTGCGCGCCTCGGATTCAAGCATCGGCTGCGGCACGAAGCCCGGCGACACGGGTGGTGTCTCGGGCGCAGGGGAGGGGTTGTTCTCGGTCATGACACCACTGTCGCAAAAGGACTCGGGGCCCCGCATCGGCCATCTGACCGATTTGGGGCCCCGAGGATCCTCAGGGATTGACCCTGAGTTACTTCACGATCCGCCAGTTGACGGGGTAGCGGTACACCTCACCGCGGTTTGCGGCAAGACCACCAATGATCGCAAAGATGATCACGGCGATGAATGCGATACCGCAGGTGACGACCGATGCGATCGTGCCGAGGATCGCAAAGTTCAGCGCCTCGGTGGACTGGTCCTTCTGGAAGGCGCTCTTGTCCTTGCCGATCACCCAGAAGATGAGCGGGCCAATGATGCCCAGGAGGATCATGCTCAAGTGCGCGAGCATCGCCTGGGTGCGGTCGTCAGGCGTGCTCGGAATCGCCGCTGCGGGCGAGGGGGTCTCAGTCATCTGTTTTCACCACTTTGAATTGGATTGGGTACTGTGCGGGCTCCCCCCGTCGCGCTAGCCGAAAGCCTGCCAGACAGCAGTAGACAGCAACTACGGGAACCACCCACTGCGACAATGTACCGACAAAGCCCACCAATGGCACGAAGATGCGAATGAGTGTGGCGAGGACGAACGCGATGAGCGCGGCTGTCGCGAAATTTGTGGCTTTTGCCGCCTCACCTGCCGTGAAGCGATCGGTTCGTCGCGACGCAAAGAACATCGCCGCAGGAATGACGGGTCCGGTGAGCGCGAACAGGTGCACTGCGCCCGCGCGCGCCGTGTGTTCCCGCTCATGAAAGGTGTACGTCATTGCTCCTCCACGGTCAGGCTAGTGTGCGGCGCGAGCACGCGGCACACGTCTCGATAGAATTGGCACTCGGAACTGTCGAGTGCCAAAGGGAGGTGAGGAGTGAGCGAGGACCGGAAGGAGGCGATTCTGCGAGCAATCGTCGAGGGCTACGTCTCGACGCATGAGCCGATCGGATCGAAGGCGCTCTCGCAGAACTACAACCTCGGCGTTTCGCCGGCGACCATCCGCAATGACATGGCGGCGCTTGAGGAGGAAGGTCTCATCGCGCAGCCGCACACCTCGGCGGGGCGTATTCCAACCGACAAGGGTTACCGGTACTTCGTCGATATGCTCGCCTCCGCCGCCTTGCACGACAGTCACAAACGCGCGATATCGACGTTCTTGTCCGATGCTGTCGATCTGAACGACGTGGTCGAGCGGTCGGTCCGCCTCCTCAGCCAGCTCACCCGCCAAGTCGCCGTCGTGCAGTACCCCTCCTTGCGCGAGAGTGCGGTGCGGCGCGTCGAACTCGTCAGGATGACACGAGGGCGGGCGCTTGCCGTGGTCGTCAGTGCCGACGCTCGGGTGGAGCAGGCGACAGTCGCCGTGCCCGAATCGCTCAGCGATGACGAGTTCGAGCACATCGCGCGGGAGATCAATGACGTGGCAACAGGGCACACCCCTGCGCCTCTCGAGCGTGAACTGGGCGAGTGGTCGCAGCGCCATTCCCAGAGCGATTGGGTGAAGGATCTCGCCGACGCGGTTGTCGGGGCCGCGCGCGGCGGCACTGTCGAGCGGGTGGTGTTCGCCGGTACGGGCAATCTCACGCGCGCCAGCACCGACCTCAACGCCGACGCTGTCGCGTCCGTGCTCGATGCGCTTGAGGAACAAGTGGTGCTCTTGCGGCTGTTGCATGAGATGGCTGCGGAAGGACCAGTCGCGGTACGCATCGGCTCCGAGACCGGCCATGAGGCGCTCGCTGGCACGTCGATTGTCGCTGCAGGTTATGGCTCAGTTGCTCAGCCGGCTCTGCTCGGGGCCCTTGGCCCCACGCGAATGGACTATCCAGGAACGATGGCTGCGGTTCGCGCCGTGGCGCGCTACCTGTCGAAAGTGGTGGAAACGTGAAGGATTACTACGCCGTGTTGGGTGTGAGCCGCGATGCGAGCGAGGCCGAGATCAAGAAGGCTTATCGCAAGCTTGCGCGGGAGCTGCATCCCGATGTGGCAGGGCCCGAGGCGGAGGATCGCTTCAAGGATGTGGCGGCGGCCTATGAAGTCCTGGGTAATGCCGACAAGCGGGCCTCCTATGACCGCGGCGTCGACCCGCGATCCTCCGGTGGCGGCATGGGCGGCGGCTTTGGCTTCGACGACATCTTTGAGACATTCTTTGGCGCCGCGACGGGCTCCTCACCGCGCCGTGGCCCCACGTCGCGTACTCAAAGAGGCGGCGACACGTTGGTTGAAGTCGACGTGACGCTCGAAGACGCGGTCTTTGGAGTCCACAAGGAAGTTCCTGTCGACATTGCGGAGGTGTGCACGGCATGTTCTGGCTCATGCTGCGCGCCGGGCACTCAGCCCACCACGTGCAGCCAGTGCAACGGCGCCGGAGTTGTTCAGCGTGTGGCACGGTCGCTGCTTGGCCAGATCATGACAACCTCACCGTGTCCTCGGTGCGGTGGATACGGGTCGATCATCGAGACGCCCTGCACCGAGTGTTCCGGACAAGGTCGCACCCGTGAGCGCCGCGCAATCGACGTCGATATTCCTGCGGGGGTGGAGTCTGGTACGCGCATCCGGATGGCTGGCGCGGGCGATGCCGGCCCAGGCGGCGGCCCGCGCGGTGACCTGTATATCGAGATCCGCGAGAAGCCGCACAAGAGCTTTGAGCGCCGCGGGGACGATCTCCACTGCACGATCGAACTGCCGATGACCGCCGCGGCGCTCGGGACCGTCGCTCAAGTCGAGACCTTTGACGGGCTTCAAGACGTCGATGTGCGGCCGGGCACGCATGCCGGATCGACGATCACCCTCAAGGGCCTCGGTGTGGGACGACTCCAACGCCAAGGCCGCGGCAATCTCTACGTCCATCTCGACATCCAGACCCCCACGGACCTCACTGACGAACAGGCTGAACTCTTGCGTCAGCTTGCCGAGTTGCGCGGCGAAGAGCGCCCAGAAGCGCGGCTCGCGCCCCTGGGTGGCGGCGTCTTTGCCCGCTTGCGTGATGCTTTCATGGGTCGCGGATAGGCAACGGGCGTTATGAGCGCTCCCGTCTTCATCTGCCCCGCTGCGGCCGACGCCATTGTGGGCGACATTGTCACCCTGAGTGGCGCTGAGGCTCGCCATGCGGCAACGGTCCAGCGGCGTCGTGAAGGGGAGCGTCTCGATCTTGTGGACGGCTCCGGACGGCGTGTGAGCGGGCCGATCGTCGCCGTGCGAGACGGCGAACTCGATATCCGAGTCGATGAGTCCACGCGCGACGATGACCCACTCATCACCCTTGTCCAAGCCCTCGCAAAAGGGGGACGCGATGAGCAGGCCGTTGAGTCCGCCACCGAGCTTGGCGTCACGCGCATCATTCCGTGGGCCGCGGATAGGTCCATCGTGCAATGGAAAGGGCCCAAAGCGGCGAAGGGGCGGGCGCAGTGGCTGTCGCTCGCGACCGCAGCGACCAAGCAGAGCCGCCGCGCGCGCATTCCTCAAGTTGACGATCTGTGCGTGAGCAAAGAACTCGACGGCGCAATCCGTGACGCGGTCTCGCGCGGGGAGCGTGTGCTCGTGCTCCACGAGGTTGCGGCAACCCCACTCGCGTCGCTGACGTGGGAGGACCCACATCAGCCCGTGTGGTTGATCGTGGGCCCTGAAGGGGGCATCTCCGACGCCGAGGTGGAGCGGTTTGTTGCCGCAGGCGCTGACGCGGTGCTGCTCGGCCCTCACGTGTTGCGCGCGTCGAGCGCTGGACCGGCGGCAATCGCGGCGCTCGCGGTGGCGCGCGGCACGTGGGCGAAGGCGCGTCCTACGCTAGGCACATGAGCGATTGCCTATTTTGCACGATCGTTGCCGGTGATATCCCTGCGACGCTTGTCGCCGAGTCCGCGAACGTCATCGCCTTTCGGGACATTGCACCCAAGGCCCCGCTTCATGTGCTCGTGGTGCCGCGCATCCACGTTGCGAACGTGACCGAGGCGGCCGCGCAGATCCCCGCAGTTCTCGCAGAGATGGTGGCACTCGCACAACAGGTGGCCGATGCGGAGTCTGATGGCACCTATCGCTTGGTCTTCAACACGGGCGAGAACGCGGGCCAGAGCGTGTTTCATGTGCACGGACACGTGCTCGGTGGCAAGTCGCTGGAATGGGAGAACGTGTGAGTGCGTCCCGAGTGGTCATTGTGGAGGACGCGACCGAGATGCCGGACCTCTTAGGCACGGCCGATTCCGTCATCAAGGAAGTGGAGCGAGCGTTTCCCCGCGTGGACGTGCTCGTGCGCGGCAACCACATCTCGCTCACAGGTGACGATGCGGAGGTCTCGGCGTGTGCGGCAGCGATCGAGGAGCTTCGCTCAATGCTCGCTGCGGGTGTGAGCCTCACTCCCGAGGTCGCTCGCGAGGCAACCCGAATGCTCCGTGACGCACGCGAGGCGGTGGGTGCAGCGTCGGACGAATCGACGTCAGACAACCGACCTGCTGCGGTCCTTGCCCGCTCGATCCTCAGTTCGCGAGGCCGCACGATTCGTCCCAAGACGGAGGGCCAGGCTGAGTATGTGGCGGCGATTGAGCGCCACACCATCACCTTTGGCATCGGCCCTGCCGGCACGGGCAAGACGTATCTCGCGATGGCGCAGGCAGTTGCCGCACTTCAAAGCAAGCGGGTGAGCCGCATCATCCTCACCCGGCCCGCAGTTGAGGCGGGTGAGCGGCTCGGCTTCTTGCCGGGCACGCTGAGCGAGAAGATCGACCCGTATCTGCGGCCCTTGTACGACGCCCTTCACGACATGGTCGATCCCGAGTCGATCCCACGGTTGATTGAGGCAGGCACCATCGAGGTGGCGCCGCTTGCCTATATGCGTGGCCGCACCCTCAACGACGCGTTCATCATCTTGGACGAGGCGCAGAACACCACGCGTGAGCAGATGAAGATGTTCCTCACCCGTCTGGGCTTTGGCTCCACGATGGTAGTGACCGGCGACATCACCCAGGTGGACCTTCCCGGCGGCACCGATTCCGGCCTCCGGGCGGCCCGGGACATCCTCCATGGCGTTGACGACATCGGGTTCTGTGAGTTGGGAGCACATGACGTGGTGCGTCACCGCCTCGTGAGCGACATCATCGTCGCCTACGCCAAGGATGAATCCGCGCGGGCCCGCCCTCGCCATGACGGGCAACAGCGCCGATTCACCAAGCCGTCCGGCCGAGAGGACCACACATGATTGAGGTCAATAACGAGACCGACGCGGTCATCGACGAGGCAGAGTTCGCTCAGCTCGGCGCCTTCGTCCTCGACAAGATGCACGTGGCGCCCGACGCCGAACTCGCCATTCTCTTTGTTGACGAGGCGGCGATGGAGGAGCTTCACGTCAAGTGGATGGATGAGCCAGGTCCCACCGACGTGTTGAGCTTTCCGATGGACGAACTGCGACCCGGCACTCCGGAGCGGCCCACCCCCGCTGGTCTACTTGGGGACATCGTGGTGTGTCCCACTGTCGCTGAGCGGCAAGCGAAGGTTGCGGGGCATTCAGCCGAAGAGGAGATGCTCCTCCTCACCACTCATGGCATTTTGCATTTGCTCGGATTCGATCACGCGGAGCCGGAAGAGGAGAAGGAGATGTTCGCGCTGCAACGCCAACTCCTCCTCACCTTTCTCGCTACCCGCGCGTCGTAGTGGTGACTGAGTGAACGCCAACGCTATTGCGCTGCTCGTGTCGATCGGGCTTGCGAGCCTCAGTGGCGCGGCCATCATGCACGCGATTGTTGCCGCATTTGAGCAATTGCCTCACGTGCGCGAGCGCGCGATGGCCGAAGCCGTCCGCCCTGATGGAAAGCCGACGCGTGCCGCACGGCTCGCACGCGACACCGACGAGACCGATAATGCGGCGTCGGTTGTCTACGCCTCGCTCGAGGCCGTCGCCCTCGTGAGCTGGAGCATTCTCGCGTGGACGTGGGGGCACGAGTTGTCGTGGCCCGTGTGGGCGGTGGCACTTGTCACGATGGCACTGGCGATGGCGTACTCGCTTCTTATTGTGCGGGCCCTGCCGCGTCAGTTGGCACGTACGCACCCGGAATCGACAGTGCGCGTGCTCGCGCCGGTGGCTGCCACGCTCATCGCGGTGTCGACTCCCGTTCGGTTCATCGTCCCCGTCCTCAACAAGCCGGAACTCTCTGAAGCGGAAGACCTCGTCGAGCGGGCCCAAGACGCTCTTGAGGACGAAGACGCTGAATTGCTACGCGGAGTCGTCAACCTCGGCGACACCCTCACCCGCGAGGTCATGGTGCCACGTACCGACATGGTGACGATCGCGTCGGGCACCCCATTGAGCAAGGCGATGGTGCTGTTCATGCGATCCGGCTTCTCGCGCGTGCCCGTCATTGGTGACAGCACCGACGATGTGCTCGGTATTGCGTATCTGAAAGACGTCGTGAGGGTGACGTGGGCGAACTCGGGCGGGACGGAAGCGACAGTTGACGAGGTGATGCGTGAGCCCGTCTTCTTGCCGGAATCGGTGCCCGCCGATGACCTCTTGCGCCGCATGCAGTCCGACGCCTTCCATATGGCGATCGTCATCGACGAGTACGGAGGCGTTGCAGGTCTCGTGACAATCGAGGACGTCCTTGAAGAGATTGTCGGTGAGCTCACCGATGAGCATGACCGTGCGGAGCCGCAAGTAGAGGATCTCGGCGATGGCCGTTTCCGGGTGCCAGCGCGCCTCGCTCTCGGGGACCTCGGTGACTTGTTTGACATCACGATCGAGGACGACGATGTGGACACGGCCGCCGGAGTCCTTGCCAAAGCCTTGGGCAAGGTGCCGCTTCCCGGATCGTCAGCGTCGGCCCATGGACTGATCCTCACCGCCGAGAGGGCGGAAGGTCGCCGTCGTCGCCTCACGTGGCTGCTCGTTGAGCAAGAGCAGGTCGAGACATCGGACGACGACGGGCACGAGTCAAAACGACGTGGTCGCAAGGGGTCGGACAATGAGTAGTGCGCCACCAGGGCACCGGTCAGGCTTCGCCTGCTTTGTCGGCCGGCCCAATGCGGGCAAGTCAACGCTGATGAACGCGATCGTGGGGGAGAAGGTCGCGATCATGTCCTCGCGGCCCCAGACAACGCGGCGCGCGATTCGAGGGATCGTCAATCGCGACGATGCTCAGCTTGTCGTCGTTGACACGCCTGGTCTGCACAGGCCGCGGACTCTGCTCGGCGAGCGGCTCAACGACCTGGTGCGAGAGACCTTCGCGGAGGTGGACGTCATTGGCTTCTGTCTGCCTGCCGACGAGAAGGTGGGCCCGGGAGACCAGTGGATTGCGCGAGAGCTCTCTGAGGCACGGGCGCCAGTTGTCGCGATTGTCACCAAGGTGGACAAGGTACCCCGTGAACGCGTGGCGGACCACTTGCTCGCGGTGTCCGAATTGGGGGAGTGGGCGGACATCGTCCCGGTGTCCTCGGTCAAGGACATCCAGCTCGACATCCTGCTCGACGTTCTCATCGCGCACCTGCCCGAGGGTCCGGCGTTGTATCCGAGCGGCGAGGTGACCGACGAACCCGAAGACGTGCGCATTGCGGAGTTCGTTCGCGAAGCTGCCTTGGAGGGTGTCCGCGATGAGCTCCCGCATTCCCTCGCCGTTGTTGTCGAGGAGATCGTGGAATCCGACCAACCAGCACCTGCGGGGAGGCTGCCACTGCTTGAGATCCGCGCTCATGTGTTTGTGGAGCGCGACAGCCAAAAGGGAATCATCATCGGCAAGGGCGGCTCACGCCTCAAGGAAGTGGGTGCCACCGCGCGCAAGGACATTGAGCGACTGCTCGGTCGCAAGGTGTTCCTCGATCTCCACGTCAAGGTCGCCAAGGACTGGCAACGCGATCCCAAGCAACTCGGACGCTTGGGCTTCTAGCGTTTCGCACCGTCGTGATTGACGTGCGCTAAGGTGGCGTTATGCGTGCACGCTCGCTGCTCCTTCGCTGCCGCGACGAGGCCTGATCAGGCCGGATCCTCGTCGCGGTGGTTGGTGTGCCGGCCCACAGCCACCTCGAAAGCGACAAGGATTGATCTCATGAGCGAGTACTACACCGGCGGAACGCAAAATGCATCGGCGATGCCGATCCACAAATACCGGCCTTTCCACGAACTGATTGCCGTCGACCTGCCTGACCGCACGTGGCCCACAAAGCGCATCGAAAAGGCGCCGCGCTGGTGCGCCGTCGATCTGCGCGATGGCAACCAAGCGCTCATCGAGCCGATGAATGCCGAGCGGAAGATGCGCATGTTCGATCTGCTCGTGCGGATGGGCTTCAAAGAGATCGAGGTCGGCTTTCCGAGTGCGAGCCAGACCGACTTTGACTTTGTGCGCCAACTGATCGAAGAGGACCGCATCCCCGAGGATGTGACGATCCAAGTGCTCACGCAGTCCCGTGAGCACCTCATTGAACGGACGTACGAAGCGTTGCGGGGCGCAAAGAATGCGATCGTCCACCTCTACAACTCCACGTCAGTGCTGCAACGAGACGTGGTGTTTCGCGCTGACAAAGATGAAGTGCGCGACATCGCGACGCATGGTGCGATGCTCTGTCAGAAGTTCGAGGAGCTCATCCCAGAGACCCAGGTGTTCTACGAGTACAGCCCCGAGTCGTTTACGGGCACCGAACTCGAATATGCCGTGGACGTATGCAACGCGGTGCTCGAGGTATGGAAGCCCACGCCTGATCGCAAGGTCATCATCAACCTGCCGGCCACAGTTGAGATGGCAACGCCAAATATCTACGCCGATGCGATCGAATGGATGAGCAGGAACCTTTCCTACCGCGACAGTGTGGTGCTGAGCCTCCATCCCCACAATGACCGCGGCACTGCTGTGGCCGCTGCGGAACTGGGGTACATGGCCGGAGCTGACCGTATTGAGGGCTGCCTTTTCGGCAATGGCGAGCGCACCGGGAACGTGGACCTCGTCACGCTCGGCATCAACTTGTTCAGCCAAGGGATTGACCCTGAGCTTGACTTCAGCGACATCGATGAGGTGCGCCGCACCGTCGAGTACTGCAACCAACTCGACGTTCACGCCCGCCACCCGTGGGGCGGCGACCTCGTGTTCACGGCCTTCTCTGGCTCGCATCAGGACGCGATCAAGAAGGGCCTCGAGCACATGGAGGCGAAAGCGGCGGCTCAAGGCGTTGGCATCGACGACCTCGTGTGGGGGGTGCCGTACCTGCCAATTGATCCGCGCGACGTTGGCCGCACCTACGAGGCCGTCATCCGTGTCAACTCCCAGTCTGGCAAGGGTGGCGTCGCGTACCTGCTGAAGACGGAGCACCAGCTCGACCTGCCACGTCGGCTTCAAATCGAGTTCTCGCAGGTCGTTCAGCGCGAGGCCGACGCCTCGGGCACCGAGATGACGGCAGAGAAGATTTGGGAGATCTTCCACGACGAGTACCTGCCGTCACCAGATGAGGCGCGCCATTGGGGTCGCTTCACTCTTCGGGGCACACGCACATCCTCGTCCGACGCTGGTCCCGACACTCTTGCGGCGGACATCACAGATCTCGGCGACGTCGTGACGATTGAGGGCTCAGGCAACGGTCCAGTCGACGCCTTCGTGGCGGCTCTCGGTACCCGCGGAGTCAAGGTCGAGGTGCTCGACTACGCCGAGCATGCGATGACGGCTGGTGGTGACGCACGGGCAGCGTCGTACGTCGAATGCCAGATCGATGACCTCATTGTGTGGGGCGTGGGCATCGATCCCTCGATCACGACAGCCACTCTCAAAGCGATCATTTCGGCTGTCAACCGCGCCGAGCGTCGTCACCGCTGATACTCGGGTGTGCCACGCATGACCGATAC
>JAEYOR010000009.1 GCA_023411615.1 Actinomycetes bacterium | reverse complement strand
CCCCTCGTGTTTGACTAGCCTCGACACGACCAATGGAGGTGGGCGGTGAAACTCGAATTACGAGGTATCACCAAGAGGTTTGGAGATTTCACGGCGAACGACCGGATTGACCTCGTGGTCGAATCCGGCACCGTCCACGCACTGTTGGGTGAGAACGGCGCCGGTAAGTCAACGCTCATGAATGTGTTGTTTGGTCTGTACGACGCAGACGAGGGCGAGATCCTTCTCGATGGCGAGCAGGTCAATTTCAATGGCCCTGGCGATGCGATGGCAGCGGGTATCGGCATGGTGCACCAGCACTTCATGCTCGTCCACCCCTTCACTGTTGCCGAGAACGTCATGCTCGGACATGAAGACGTGGTTGGCCCTGCCAAATTGCTCAACGTCGACCAAGCGCGCAAGCAAGTCAAGGAGATCTCTGACAGGTTCGGCTTCAACATCAACCCGGACGCTGTCATTGAAGATCTTCCCGTCGGCTCACAGCAGCGCGTCGAGATCATCAAGGCGCTATCGCGAGAGGCGCGCGTGCTCATCCTCGATGAACCGACCGCTGTGCTGACTCCGCAAGAGACAGACGAGTTTTTGGACATCGTGCGTCAACTGCGTGATGCGGGCACCGCCGTGGTGCTCATTACCCACAAGCTTCGCGAGGTCCAGGCCGTAGCCGATGAGATCACCGTGATCCGACGCGGCAAGGTCGTTGGCCAGGCGAAGCCCACTGCGTCACAAGAAGAGCTTGCTTCGCTCATGGTGGGCCGCTCGGTGTCGATGACGGTCGACAAGCAGGACGCCACGCCTGGCGACGTCATGCTCGAGATCTCTCATCTCACCGTGCGCGATGAGTTTGACGTGACGCAACTCGACAATGTGAGTCTCGAGGTCCGTCGCGGAGAGATCCTTGCGATCGCCGGTGTGCAAGGCAACGGTCAAACCGAACTGACGGAAGCGTTGCTCGGGCTTACGGAGCCCGTCGCGGGTTCGATCAAGCTCGATGGCAAGGAACTCGTGGGCAAGCCAATCCGCGATGTCCTCATGTCCGGCGTCGGCTTTGTACCAGAAGACCGTACTGAGGACGGCCTCGTTGCGTCCTTCACGATCTCGAACAACATGATCCTCGACCAATACCATCAGGCGCCGTACTCGAAGGGCCTTGCTTTGCAACGCGGTGCGATTCGCACCGCAGCCGAGAAATATGTGGACGAATTTGACGTCCGCACCACGTCAATCGATGCCGTCGCTGGATCACTTTCGGGCGGTAACCAACAGAAGGTCGTGCTGGCGCGGGAATTGTCCCGGCCGCTCAAATTGCTTGTTGCATCACAGCCCACGCGCGGACTTGACGTGGGTTCCATTGAGTTTGTTCACAAACGCATCGTTGCTGAACGCGACGGGGGCACAGCAGTGCTCATCGTGTCGAGTGAGCTCGATGAAGTTGTCGCCCTCGCCGACCGCATCGCCGTCATGTACCACGGCAAGATCGTCGGGATCGTGCCGCCGGACACTGACCGCGACACCTTGGGTCTCATGATGGCTGGTGCTGTAGAGGAGGCGAAGGCGTGAGTACCGAAACGTCAACGACGACGGAGGAGCGCGAACCCGCCGCCGCCCCACAGGCGGAACGTGAATCCGTGTTCCGTGCGATCGTCGAGAGCTCGTCACTCGTGGTCTTCATCGCGGTCGCGTTGTCACTCATCCTCGGCGGTGTGCTCATCATCGTGGCTTCGGACGAGGTGGGAGAGGCGGCCGGGTACTTCTTCTCACGCCCAGGCGACACATTCAAGGCGATCGGTGATGTCCTCGGAAACACCTACTCGGCGATGTTCAACGGCGCGGTCTACAACACCAAGGCGAGTTCCTTCGCCGCAGGCATCAAGCCGTTGACGCAGACGCTCACCATGGCGACGCCGCTCATCTTTGCGGGGCTCGGCCTCGGCCTCGGCTTCCGCGCCGGCCTGTTCAACATCGGTGCGCAGGGTCAGATCATCATTGGCGCCGCGCTCGGTGGTTACATTGGTTTCACCTGGCACTTGCCGGTCGGTCTGCACCTGCTCGTCGCCGTTCTCGGCACGATGGTGGGCGGTGCTCTGTGGGGTTTCATCCCGGGCATCTTGAAGGCCACGACGGGCGCGCATGAGGTGATCGTGACGATCATGCTCAACTACATCGCGCTCAATCTTGTGTCGTTCCTGCTCAGCAAGGATGCATTCCAGCAGCCCGGTTCCGACAACCCGATCGCGCCGCCGGTCGACAGCTCGGCGATGTACCCGAAGCTCCTTGGCGGCAACTACGCGCTGCACTGGGGCTTCATCCTCGCCCTGCTTGCCGCCGTTGGCGTGTGGTGGCTGCTTGAGCGGTCCACCTGGGGGCTTCAGTTCCGGGCTGTCGGGGCCAATCCCAACGCGGCCAAGACGGCAGGCATGAACGTCCCGATGACGTACGTGCTCGTCCTTGTCATCGCCGGTGCGCTCGCGGGACTTGCTGGCTCCGCACAGATTCTCGGCACCCAGCCCGCGCTCACGTCCAACGTGGCTGCTTCGTTTGGCTTTGACGCGATCACGGTGGCCCTGCTCGGCAGATCGCGTCCCTTGGGGATTGTGTTGGCGGCAATCTTGTTTGGTGCGCTCAATGCGTCGGGCCCCGCGCTACAAGTTCAGGCTCAATTGCCCATTGACGTGGTGCTCGTCGTGCAGTCACTCATCGTGCTGTTCATCGCTGCTCCACCGTTAGTGAGATCGCTGGTGGGATTGCCCCAACCACGCCGCGTCAAGGAGGTGACGGCATGAGCGCCGTTACTGCTGAAACTGTCGCAACTGCACCAGTGGTGAAGCCGAGTCTGCGTAGCCCGATCATCTATGCCGTCATCGCCGTCGCCTCGCTCGTGGGCTTCGCCCTCACGATCAAATCCGGCACGTACACCAAGTTCAGCTTCGCGCGGTCCACAGACTTTGTTGAAGTCCCCTCGTGGACCGCACCAGCCCAGCCGCTTGCGCTTGCACTCACGATCGCGGCACTTGTGCTCGCAGGGCTCAGTGCATGGGCTTCGCTCACATTCCGCAAGCTCGGTGCGTGGCTCCCGGTGCTGTTCGGCGTGCTCATCATCTGGACCATGCTGACATGGGCCGGTGCAGGCAAGACGGCAACGAGCATGCAGGTCACGGGTCTGCTTGCGGGCGCCCTTGTCGCGTCGATTCCCCTCGTCTTTGGCGCGATGGCCGGTGCTGTCTGCGAGCGCTCCGGCGTCATCAACATCGCCATCGAAGGCCAGTTGCTCGGTGGCGCCTTCCTCGCCGCTGTGGTGGCGGGTGGAGTGGCCGATGCGAGCGGATCCAAGACGCTTGGTGCCTACATTGGTCTTGCTGCGGCACCGATCGCGGGCGCCATCGTCGGCGCGATTCTCGCGCTCTTTGCCGTGCGGTACTGGGTGGACCAGATTGTGGTGGGCGTTGTTCTCAACGTGCTTGTCATTGGTGTCACGAACTTCCTCTTTGGCACCTTGTTGCGCGACAGGACCGAGCTGAACCAGGCGATCGGATTGCCCACGTTGCCCATTCCGCTCCTGGGAGACATCCCGGTCATCGGCCCGGTGCTATTCCGCCAGAACGCCCTCGTCTACCTCATGTACATCGTGGTGGCGGTGCTCCACATCATGCTCTTCAAGTCCCGCTGGGGCCTGCGAGTGCGTGCCGTTGGCGAACACCCGAAGGCTGCTGACACTGTTGGTATCAAGGTCAACCGAACGCGCGTGCGCAACACCATTCTCGGTGGTGCGATCGCTGGTCTCGGTGGCGCCTTCTTCACCGTCTCGGCTGGACTCGCATTTGGTAAGGAAATGTCTGCCGGAAAGGGCTTCATCGCCCTGGCGGCGATGATCCTCGGACGATGGTCGCCCAAGGGTGCGCTCGCGGCGGCGTTGCTCTTTGGTTTCGCGGATGCGCTCCGCGAACAGTTCGGCATCGTCGGTACCGCAATTCCGTCTCAGTTCCTCGCGATGTTCCCGTATATCGCAACGATCTTCGCAGTTGCGGGCCTCGTTGGGCACGCGCGCCCGCCTGCCGCTGAAGGAAAGCCGTACAAGAAGTGAGCACCATCGACTGGGACGCCCTGCGCGCTGCGGCACGCGAGGCGTCGGCGCGAGCCTACGTGCCCTACTCCAAGTACCCGGTGGGAGCGGCAGCGCTCACCGACACGGGCCACGTGGTGACGGGTGCCAACGTCGAAAACGCGTCATATGGCCTCACTCTCTGCGCCGAATGCGCGCTCGTGTCCAAACTGCATACCGATGCGCTCGGCAAACGACTTATTGCCTTTGCATGCGTTGATGCGGCAGGCAAGCCATTGCAGCCGTGCGGACGTTGCCGTCAATTGCTGTACGAATTCGGCGGCGATGAGCTGCTGATCGACGGCCCCGAGGGGACTCTCACCATGAAGGACATCCTGCCGTGGGCATTTGGCCCGCAGCATTTGGAGGGCACCCCATGACCGAAGCATTTGATGCCGTTGATGTGATCCTCACCAAGCGCGACGGTGGCACCCTGAGTCCCGCTCAAATCGATTGGGTCGTCGACGCATACACGCGCGGTGTGGTCGCGGATGAGCAGATGAGCTCGCTCGCGATGGCGATCCTGCAACGCGGGATGAACCGCGACGAGATTGCGCGCTGGACTCACGCGATGATCGCCACGGGAGAGCGCCTCGACTTTTCGGGGCTGAGCCGCCCCACGGCGGACAAGCACTCGACGGGCGGGGTGGGCGACAAGATCACCTTGCCGCTGGCACCACTCGTTGCGGCCTGCGGAGTCGCAGTGCCGCAGTTGAGCGGCCGCGGCTTGGGCCACACGGGCGGCACACTCGACAAGCTCGAGGCAATTCCCGGCTGGCGTGCAGCGCTGAGCAATGAGGAGATGCACCGCCAGCTAGAGGATGTTGGTGCCGTCATCTGTGCGGCTGGCTCTGGTCTCGCTCCTGCCGATAAGAAGCTGTACGCGCTGCGGGACGTGACAGGCACCGTCGAGTGCATCCCGCTCATTGCAAGTTCGATCATGTCGAAGAAGATCGCCGAGGGCACTGGCGTCCTCGTGCTCGACGTCAAGGTGGGCTCGGGCGCCTTTATGAAGGACCTCGACATGGCACGGGAACTCGCCCGGACCATGGTGGACCTCGGCACCGACGCTGGAGTGACGACGTCGGCACTCCTCACCGACATGTCAACGCCTCTTGGACGGGGCATAGGCAACGGGCTTGAAGTGACGGAGTCGGTCGAGGTTCTCGCCGGCGGTGGTCCTGCGGACGTTGTCGAGCTGACAGTCACCCTCGCGCGCGAAATGCTCGCGGGCGCCGGAGTCACCGATGTGGACCCGGCCGACGCTTTGCGCGACGGGCGTGCCATGGATGTCTGGCGCCGGATGATCAAGGCCCAAGGCGGCGATGCCGACGCTGCGATGCCGCAGGCGCCGCACGTTGAAGAAGTGAAGGCGAGCGCGGACGGTGTCATCACCCGCGTCGATGCTCTCGGCGTGGGCATTGCCGCATGGCGACTCGGTGCTGGCCGCGCCCGCAAGGAAGACCCGGTCCAAGCGTCGGCCGGTGTATTCCTCCACAAGACCCTTGGTGAGCCGGTCAAGAAGGGCGATGTGATCGCTACCCTCCACACGGAGACGCCGGAGCGGATGGGTCGCGCACTCGACGCCCTCGCGGACGCATGCGGCGGCGCAGGCGCGATTGACGTGAGCGCGAACGGCGCCGAGCGCGGCCCCATTGTGCTCGACACGATCGGCACGGCAACGTAAGTGTCTTGGACGCTCACCGGCCTGGCCGCCCGCGCGGCTCGCGCGGTGGGGGGACGGCGCGCCGTGCTGTCAGAGTCGAGCTCAGCACGAGCGGCCCGCGTTGCGCACGCCGCCGCTGATCGCCCCGATGTGATGGCCCGCGCGTGTGCGCGGAACCGTGAACTCCTCGGCACTGCAGATCGGCGTGCGCTCGATGTCGCCTTTGATCACATGCCGACGGATGCGGCTGTGCTCGAGCGGGCGGTTGCCAGCGGTGCGCCAATATCGAGCATCGCCGCTTTGGCCGGAGCGTGGGACAGCCTTGACGACGCCGCCCGCGCGCTGGTGAGAAGCCCGCTTGGCCTCGCCAGCGTCGGCCCGGTGACATGGGGCGAGACGCCAGCGCGGCAGGTCGACCAGACGACGTGTGGCGCGGCCGTCGCATCGTTGGTGATCATGATGGGCGACCCCCTCGTGGCAGCGTGGGTGGCGGCAGGGCGGCGGCCAGGCTGGCATATGCCACGGGAAGTGGCGGCTGCGGTCGCGAGTGCGGAGGCCGCGGGGCGTCGCCTCATGTCGGTCGAAGAGCGGTGGCAGGCCTTGCAGCGAGCTGTCCATCGTCGCGCCACGCGCCGAGCACTGGGACTCGCACCGTGGCCGCGGCGTTGGGGCACCCCTCCGTGGCGAATCGACAATGTGGTCCGCTTTGCGGGTTTGCGCTGGCGTGGCGCGCTCGTGGACGACGCCCGGCCGGAGGAGCTTCGCGGTCTAGCCACATATGCGCGGGCAGCGCTCGCGGATGGCATTCCCGTGCCGCTCTACACAGGAGGCGATTCCGCGCATGGGCTGTCCACCGTGATTCCGAGACACGTTGTCTTGCTTGTCGGGACGGATAGCGACGCATTCCGCGTCTACGAACCGTCGAGCGGCCGAGTCGAGTCTTGGACGCCCGGAATGGCGGGGGGCACCCGCCACGCCGCCTTTGGCGGCTGGAACCGGCTCATGTGGGCGGTCGTGCCGCGTTGGCGTGGCGCTTGAGCGTCATGGTGAGGGCACGGTACGTTCGGTTTGTGGTCAGGGGCAGTCGATGAAGACGACGCTGCGCAGCGCCCGCGTCTGGCTTGCCGGAGCAGTGATCGCGAGTGCGGCGGTCGCGTGGGTGGCCGTAGCGATTGCCGCTTCCTCACAGGATGACTTTGCTGGTGAGCTCAGCGTGGCGGGCATCGCCCTGACGATTGGCGGGCTCGAGGCGACATTTCTTGCATGGCGCGCGTGGGCGCGAATGCAAAAGACGATTGCGGTCGTTGTGACAGCACTCGCGTCCGCTGGAGCCATCGTCGTCTTCATGGCAACCTCGCCTGGTGTGTCGACGGGTGCGCTCGTCGTGGTCGCAACCGGGATCGCGATGGTTGGATTTGCTTGTGCCGTGGGGCTCTATGGGGTGCTGACTGGCCCGGACTCCTCGATTCCAGCGCTCGTCACCGCGCTCGCACTCGTGGGAGTTCTCGCTTACCTGGCGCAAGTGCTGTGGGGAGCATCACGCCCTTGAAGCAACGGGGACGCAGCGGACGTACGCTGGTCGCATGACCCTCACCTCTGACGAGATTCGCACTCTTCCCAAAGTGGTCCTGCACGATCACCTCGACGGCGGGCTCCGCCCCGAGACGCTCATCGAACTGGCCGGCGAGATTGGCTACGAGCTCCCCGCGACGGATCCGCACGAACTCGCACGCATTTTTGTCGATAATGCCGATTCCGGCGATCTCGTGAGGTATCTCGAGGCTTTTGCCCACACCACTGCCGTCATGCAGACTCGGGACCACCTCATCCGCATCGCTCGTGAAGCGGTGGTTGACCACGCCCGCGACGGCGTCATCTATGCCGAACTTCGCTACGCGCCGGAGCAACACCTTGAGCAAGGTCTCACTCTGCAAGAGGTAGTCGACGCCGTTCACGAGGGCATCCAAGAAGGCGTCGCCGCGGCGGCCGAGGAGGGCTTTGGCATTCGTGCTGCCGCGCTGTTGTGCGCAATGCGCCATCTCGACCGCTCGACGGAGATTGCCCACCTCGCCCTCGCAAACCGAGGCGGCGGATGCGTCGGCTTTGACATTGCCGGCCCCGAGTTTGGCTTCCCGCCGTCCAAACACGCGGAGGCCTTTGCGATGTTGCGCGATGCCCACTTCCCCGTCACCATTCACGCGGGTGAGGCCGACGGCCCACAGTCGATGTCCGAGGCGCTTGGCCTGGGCGCCGCTCGCCGTATTGGCCATGGGGTCCGCATCCACGAGGACATTGAGGGGTTTGGCAGCGACGAGCCGCACCTCGGCGCGATGTCTCAATACGTGATGGACCAGCAGATCCCACTTGAGTGTTGCCCCACGTCGAATGTTCAGACTGGCGCAGCGGCGTCTATTGCCGAGCACCCGATTCACGAGTTGCGCGACCTGGGCTTTGCCGTGACGGTCAACACGGACAACCGCCTGGTCTCAGGCGTCAGTATGGTGAGCGAGTTTGAAGCCTTGGTCGAGGCGGGCTGGACCAAGGAGGACCTTTTCGAGGCCACGCTCGTGGGTGCATGGGCTGCATTCTTGCCGTATCACGAGCGTGCTGAGTTGGCCGAGATCGTCATCGATGGTTATGGGGCTGATGACTGACGCGCTCGCGCGTACCCTGGAAGCATGACTATCTCTCGCGCCGAACTGGCCGCTCTTGTCGACCACACGCTCTTGAAGCCTGAGGCGACCCCGGCCGACGTTGAAGCCCTCATTGCGGAGGCTGCTGACTTAGGTGTGTTCTCGGTATGTGTTTCCCCGTCGATGTTGCCCGTCACCACGCCACCGGGTGTTGCCGTGGCTACCGTGTGCGGCTTCCCATCGGGAAAGCACCACTCATCGGTGAAGGCCGCCGAGGCTGCCCTCAGCATCGAGCAGGGTGCCGACGAGGTGGACATGGTGATCGACGTCGCGGCGGCGATCGAAGGCCGCTTCGATGACGTTGAGGCTGATATCGCTGCGGTGCGCGCGGCCGTGCCGGCGCCCAAGGTGCTCAAGATCATCATCGAGTCCGCCGCGCTGAGCGACGAGGCGATCGTCGGTGCGTGCACTGCAGCCAAGAACGCGGGAGCCGACTTTGTGAAGACGTCTACGGGCTTCCACCCGGCGGGCGGAGCGTCGGCCCATGCTGTTGCCCTCATGCGCAAGACGGTGGGCCCCGATGTGGGTGTGAAGGCGTCGGGCGGTATTCGAACCGCCGCTGACGCCCTCGAGATGGTGGAAGCGGGAGCAAACCGCCTTGGTCTTTCGGGCACGCGGGCGGTCTTGGACGGTCTTGACGGTGGCCAAGCGGCCGACGCTGGAGACAGTGGCTATTGAGCCGTGTCACCGGGCGCTTGTAGCGTGGCCGGATGAGTTCTCATGAGGCGGTGCACGCCGCGGACAGCCATGACGTCATGCGGGTGCGGGGCGCGCGTGAGAACAACCTCAAGGACGTCTCTGTCGACATCCCAAAGCGCCGCTTGACCGTCTTCACGGGGGTTTCAGGTTCCGGTAAGTCATCGCTCGTCTTCGACACCATTGCGGCCGAGTCGAGGCGGATGATCAACGAGACGTACAGCTCATTCATTCAAGGCTTCATGCCAAGCCAAGCGCGGCCCGATGTGGACGTGCTCGAGGGGCTCACCACCGCGATCATCGTTGACCAGGAGCCGATGGGCGCCAATGTGCGCTCGACGGTAGGGACGGCGACTGACGTCCACGCGATGCTCCGCATCTTGTACTCGCGTCTTGGTGATCCACATGTGGGGAGCCCGCAGGCCTTCTCGTTCAACGTGGCGAATTCTTCTGGCAGCGGCTCGGCAACGGTGACGCGTCGGGACGGCACGGTGGCGCGCGAGCATCGCGAGTACTCGGTCACAGGTGGAATGTGCGTGCGCTGTGAAGGCACCGGCCGAGTAAGCGAGCTCAACCATGCCGAGCTCTTCGATGAGACCAAGTCTTTGGCTGAAGGCGCTCTCACCATTCCGGGCTACACAGTCGACGGCTGGATGGTGCGGATCTTTTCCGAGTCCGGCTTTCTAGATCCCGCCAAGGCGATCAAGGACTATTCCAAGCGCGAGCGCGATGACCTCCTTTTCAAAGAGCCCACCAAGGTGAAGCTCGCAGGCATCAACATGACCTACGAGGGCCTTATCCCCAAGATCACCAAGTCGATGTTGTCCAAGGACCCGGACGCAATGCAGCCGCATATTCGAGCGTTTGTCGACCGCGCCGTCACCTTCCAGGTATGTCCTGATTGCGAGGGGACGCGTCTCAGTGCGCTCGCACGGTCGAGCCTCATCCGAGGCAAATCGATCGCAGATCTTGCAGCGCTTGAGATTCGAGATCTCGCCGTGTGGTTGGCAGAACTCGACGCGCCTGAGGTCACCCCTTTGGTCGACGCATTGCAGGCGACTCTCGACTCTTTCGTTGACATTGGTCTTGGGTAATTGCCTCTCGCCCGGGCCGCCGGCACCTTGCCCGGCGGCGAGGCGCAGCGCACCAAGATGATTCGGCATATGGGATCGGCGCTCACTGACATCACCTACGTGTTCGATGAGCCCACCATCGGCCTGCATCCTCACGACATCGCTCGGATGAACCGCCTCCTTGAGCGGCTACGGGACAAGGGCAACACGGTCCTCGTCGTCGAGCACAAGCCCGAGACCATCGCCATCGCGGACCACGTCATCGACCTTGGACCCGGCGCCGGCAGCGCCGGTGGCGACATCTGCTTTGCGGGCACGGTTGACGGCCTGCGCGCCTCGGGCACCCTCACCGGGCGTCATCTGGGCTACCGCGCGTCACTCAAGGACACCGTGCGCGAACGGACCGGGGTCATCGAGATTCGTGGCGCCGCCACCAATAACTTGCGGGATGTCGATGTCGACATCCCGCGGGGCGTCCTCACCGTGGTGACGGGCGTGGCTGGCTCAGGCAAGAGCTCTCTCATCCACGGCTCGCTCAAAGGTGAGGACGTCGTCACCTTTGATCAGCGCCCCATCAAGGGCTCGCGCCGTTCGAACCCCGCCACCTACACAGGGGCGCTTGAACCCATCCGAAAGGCCTTCGCCAAGGCCAACGGCGTCAAGCCCGCGCTCTTCAGCGCAAACTCGGAAGGGGCCTGCCCTGTGTGCAACGGCGCGGGCCTCATCTTCACGGAGCTGGGTGTCATGGAGACGGTGTCCACCGTCTGCGAGGCATGCGAGGGCCGACGCTTCAACGAGGATGTGCTCCGCTACACCTTGGGAGGGGTGTCAATCGCCGACGTTCTCGAAATGCCGGTGACCGATGCGCTCGCCATGTTCTCGACGGGCGAGGCGCACACACCGGCGGCCGCCGCCATCCTCACGCATGTGGTCGATGTGGGCCTGGGCTACGTGACGCTTGGCCAGCCATTGTCGACGCTGTCGGGTGGCGAGAGGCAACGGCTCAAACTCGCCACCCGCCTGGGGGACAAGGGGGGAGTGTTTGTGCTCGATGAGCCGACCACGGGCCTTCACCTTGCCGACGTCGCACACCTTCTCGAGGTGCTTGACCGGCTCGTAGACGGTGGGCGTTCAGTGGTGGTGATTGAACACCATCTCGCCGTGATGGCTCACGCCGACTGGATCATTGACATCGGCCCCGGTGCGGGTCATGACGGCGGTCGCGTGGTGTTCGAGGGCACGCCTGGTCAACTGGTGGACTCAGGGAGCACCATCACGGGCGAGCACCTCGCCGCTTACGTCAACGCGAGCCCTCGCGAGACCTAGACGCCGAGGGCGGTGCGCACATCCGCTTCGAGCGCGTCCATTGCGCTCGACGCAGCAGCGCGAGCCCCAGCCACGTCGCCTGAGTCGACAAGCCGGATCACTTCGAGGTAGGCCTTGACCTTGGGCTCAGTTCCTGACGGGCGCACAATGACCCGTGCACCCGAGGCTGTTTCGAGATGCAGTCCTGTCGTGGGCGGCAGTCCGCGGAAGCCCGCGCTCATGTCGTCCGAACCAGTCACGGCTTCGCCGCCAAGAGTGCTCGGAGGCGAAGCGAGCAGCCGCTCCATCGTGGCGCTCAAGTCACTGAGGTCCTCAAAGCGAGCCGAAACCTGTCGAGTGAGATAGACGCCGTCAAGGCGCGCGAGATCGTCGATGGCGTCGGCCAAGGTCCGTTCCTCAGCCTTCAGCTCGGCGACAAACTCGGCCATGAGCAATGCCGTCGATACCCCGTCCTTATCGCGCACGAGCTCTGGCGCAACGCAATAGCCGAGCGCTTCTTCGTAGCCATAGACAAGGCCAGGCGCGCGGGAAATCCACTTGAAGCCCGTCAGCGTCTGTGTGCTGGAGAGGCCATAACGCGTCGCAATCGCACTAAGTTGGCGTGAAGAGACGATCGAGTTCCCGATGACGGCCCCGGGCGCGCCCTCGAAGCGCCGTGCCATCGTCTCCCCCAGGAGAGATCCGACGACATCGCCGTGGAGCATCTGCCACGCACCGTCGATCTGTGTTGCCACGGCGCAGCGGTCGGTATCGGGGTCATTGGCAATGACCACGTCGGCGCTCATGGTCTCGGCCAGCTTGAGAGCAAGGTCCATCGCGCCGGGCTCTTCCGGATTGGGGAAGTAGACGGTGGGGAACTCGGGGTCCGGTTCGGCCTGCTCGGGAACCGTGGTGAGATCGGTGAAACCGGCCTCACCGAGTACCGCGCGCACTGTCGCATCGCCGACGCCATGGATGGGGGTGAGGACAATGCGTACCGCTGCGCGTCTGGCCGCCAATTCGCCCTCGGGAGCTGGAACGAGCGCCGCGACCTTCTCGATGTATTCACGCTCGAAGCCCGCGTCAAGCACTGTCCAACCCGCGTCGGCCACCTCGATCTCCGCCACGTCAACGTGGCGAAGCAAGTGGTGAATCTGGCTGTCATGCGGCCCAACGAGTTGCGACCCAGGGCTGTCTGGGGTGATGCGCGCACCCAGGTACACCTTGTAGCCGTTGTCCTTCGCGGGATTGTGCGAGGCAGTCACCTGGACTCCCGCGTCGGCGCCCCACGCGCGCACGGCATAGGCGAGCACGGGCGTGGGCAGAGGAGCGGGGAACAGCGTGACATCGATGCCGAGCGCGGTGAGGACACGGGCGGAATCGAGAGCAAACTGATCCGATTTGTGCCGTGCGTCGAAACCGATGACGACGCGGGGCGCCTCGGCCGCGCCATCGAGGGTACGGACAAGGTGGGTGCCGAGCGCCCAGGCCGCGCGGCGCACCATGACCGCGTTCATCGCATTTGGTCCGGGGCCGATCGGGCCGCGCAGGCCCGCAGTGCCAAACTCAAGCATCCCGGTGAACATCTCAACCACGCGCTCGGTGGCGCCGGGAATCTCAGCGCTCGCTTCCCGCAGCAGCGCGCCAAGCTCAGACCGTGTGTCCGGGTCTGGATCAGTGAGCATCCAGGCGGATGCACGATCTATGGCGCGCTGGATCGACTCGGCATTCATACCGGGATCGCCTTGACGATGTCGGCGAGGAGGCGTGAGATACGGGGAGCGGCGGCAGCGCCCGCATCGAGCACCTCTTGGTGGTTGAGCTCATCGGTGCCGATGCCGGCGCCCAGGTTGGTGACGAGCGACAGGCCAAGCACCTCAAGTCCGGCTTCACGCGCGGCGATCACTTCAAGGGCGGTCGACATGCCAACGAGGTCAGCGCCAAGAATCGTCGCCATGCGAACTTCGGCAGGTGTCTCATATTGCGGGCCTTGGAATTGGGCGTACACACCTTCACCAAGGGTGGCGTCAATGCTCCGGGCGATGTCGCGCAGGCGCGGTGAGTAGGCATCCGACATCGGCACAAAGGTGGCGCCTTCAAGTGGCGTGGCCCCAGTGAAGTTGAGGTGGTCGCTGATGAGGACCACGGAGCCGGGGCCAACCTCAGGGCGCGTGGAGCCGCAACCGTTTGTCACGACCAAGGTTGAGCACCCAGCTGCCGCGGCCATGCGGACCGCGTGAGCCACCCGGGCGGCGTCGCGTGACTGATAGAAGTGCTGGCGTGCGCCGAGCACGAGGACGCGGCTGCCATTGGGTGTGAGTACTGATCGGAACGTCGAGTGGTGGCCCGCCACTGTGTGCCCCGTGAAGCCGGGGATATCGCCTGCTTCAACCGAGGCGACCTCTTCTCCGAGAAGCTCGGCGGCACCGCCCCAACCGGAACCGAGGATGAGGGCAATGTCGTGGGATGTAACGCCGGTGCGAGCGGCGATCACCGTGGCGGCCTCGGCCGCGAGTTCGTGGGCAGTCATACCTTGAGGGTAATCCCGTCTAGCCCGCGATACATGCTGACCGCCACCGGATGCGGCGCCTCGACGCGACCGTCCCACGGCCATCTGGGACCATGGTCACTATGACGAGCCTCGCGATTATTGGTGGTGGACCGGGAGGCTATGAAGCCGCCCTCGTTGCGGCATCGTTGGGTGCGGACGTCACGCTGATTGAGCGACACGGTGTGGGCGGGAATGCAGTGCTGACGGATGTGGTCCCGTCCAAGACGGTCATCGCGACGGCGGAATGGTTGACCATTGCCGATCGCGCCCCTCAACTCGGCATTCGGGGTGAACACGGCGAGGCAACGTCTGGTGCGGGGCACCACACCGTTGACCTGCGCGCCGTCAACGCGCGCGTAAGCGAGTTGGTGCGCAAGCAGAGCGGTGACATCACGGCCCGTTTGGAGCGCAGCGGCGTGCGCATCGTTCACGGGCACGCGCGGCTTGACGGCGCCGACGCTGTGGTGGTGGGGGAGGAACGCGTCGCGGCCCACAACATCCTCATCTCTGTAGGGGCGCGGCCGCGAGTGGTGCCCGGTTGCGAGCCCGACGGGAAGCGCATCCTCACATGGACTCAGCTTTACGGCCTCGATCATCTGCCCACCCACCTCGTAGTGGTCGGTTCGGGCGTGACGGGGGCGGAGTTCGCGGGTGCTTATCGGACCCTCGGCGCGGAGGTGACGCTCATCTCCTCGGGGGACCGGGTGCTTGCCCGGGAGGATCCCGAGGCTGCCGAGTACGTCCAACACGAGTTCGCAGGCCGGGGGATGACAGTGATTGGCGGGACGCGTGCCGCGCGGGTGGTCAACACCGGCGACGGTGTGCGGGTGACGCTCACCGACGGCGCCGTGGTGGAGGCCTCGCACTGCCTCATGGCGGTGGGCTCAATCCCCAACACCGACGGGCTTGGTCTTGAAAGCGCGGGTGTTGGCCTCACGCCCCAGGGGTTTATTGAGGTGGACCGGGTGTCCCGCACAAACGTCCGCGGCATTTACGCCGCAGGAGACTGTACCGGCGTGCTTCCGCTCGCCTCGGTCGCAGCGGCGCAAGGGCGCATCGCGGTCGCACACGCCTTGGGGGACGGGGTCGCTCCCATCGAACTCAACACCGTGGCGACGAATGTGTTCACCGTGCCCGAGATCGCCTCGGTTGGCGCATCCGAGGCGGACCTGAAGCGTCGGGGCATCTTCTATGAGGTGTCACGCCTCGATCTCGCGCGCAATCCGCGCGCCAAGATGCTCGGTATTGAGGCGGGCTTCGTCAAGATCTTTGGCCACACGGTGACGGGCCAAGTGCTTGGTGCGGTGGTGGTGGGACCGCGCGCCGGTGAACACATCTTCCCGTTGACGTTGGCGGTGACGCATCACCTCACGGTGGACGACGTTGCATCGGCTTTCACGGTCTATCCCTCGCTTGCCGGCACTATCGCGGAGGCGGCACGCACTCTCCACCGCATCACGGAGCGCGAAGCGCGCTAGTCGTCGCCGTCGATGATGTCGCAGATGACGGCGCCTGCCGTGACGGCGCCACCCACGGAAGCGGACAGTTTGGCGACCACTCCCGCGCGGTGAGCGGTGAGTGGCTGCTCCATCTTCATCGCCTCGAGGACGACGATGAGGTCACCCTCGGCGACGGCATCACCTTCCGTGACAGCAACCTTGACGATCGTGCCCTGCATGGGCGAAGAGAGAGTGTTACCCGAGGCGGCCCGCGGCGCACCAGCCTTGCGGGTGTTGCGCCGCTGCGGCACGCCTGCTCGTGCGCGGGCGCGACCGGCCTGAGCGAGAGCAGCAGGCAGAACGACCTCGAGGCGCTTGCCTCCCACCTCAACGATGACGCGCTCGGTTGCCCCGGCGTCGTCCGCTGCATCGCCACCGCCCGCGCTGCCGCCGCCAAGTTCCTTGACAGTGTCCGCAAACTCGGTCTCAATCCACGTGGTGTACACCTGCATGTCACCGGACTCGGCAGCGAACGCCTCGGCATCCACCACAGCACGGTGGAAAGGCAGCACCGTAGGGATGCCCTCGACCTCCATCTCGCGCAGGGCCCGGCGCGCCCGCTGGAGCGCCTCGGTTCGCGTGGAACCGGTGACGATGAGCTTGGCGACCATCGAATCGAAGTTGCCGGATACGGTGTCGCCCTCGCGCACGCCTGCGTCGACACGCACACCCGGGCCGCTCGGCAAGCGCAACTTTGTAATGGTGCCGGGTGCGGGCATGAAGTTCTGAGCCGGGTCCTCGCCATTGATGCGGAACTCAAAGGAGTGACCGCGGACAACTGGCTCGAGTTGCGACACCGGCTCACCCGCCGCGATGCGGAACTGCTCGCGTACGAGGTCCATGCCGGTCACTTCTTCCGTGACCGGGTGCTCCACCTGGAGTCGCGTGTTCACTTCAAGGAAGGAGATGGTGCCGTCAACGCCCACGAGGAACTCGCACGTGCCGGCCCCCTCGTAACCCGCCTCGCGCATGATCGCCTTGCTCGCCTCAACGAGGCGTGCGTTCTGCTCAGCGGTGAGGAACGGCGCCGGGGCCTCCTCGACGAGCTTTTGGTGCCGACGCTGGAGCGAGCAGTCGCGCGTGGAGACGACAACGACATTGCCGTGGGTGTCCGCGAGGCACTGCGTTTCGACGTGACGGGGCTTGTCGAGGAAGCGCTCAACGAAGCACTCGCCACGGCCGAATGCAGCAACGGCCTCACGCGTAGCGGACTCGAAGAGTTCGGGGATCTCGTCGCGGGTGCGGGCCACCTTGAGGCCGCGCCCGCCGCCGCCAAAGGCTGCCTTGATGGCGACGGGAAGGCCGTGCTCGTCTGCGAAGGCGATCACCTCGTCGGCCGAGGCGACAGGATCGGGGGTGCCGGGCACGAGTGGCGCGCCCGCACGCTGGGCGATGTGGCGAGCACTCACCTTGTCGCCGAGTGACTCGATTGCCGATGGCGGGGGGCCAATCCACACGAGTCCTGCATCGATGACGGCTTGAGCGAACTCGGCGTTCTCCGAAAGGAAACCGTAGCCGGGGTGAATCGCCTCCGCGCCAGCACGGCGGGCCACGTCAAGAATCTTCGAGATGTCGAGGTACGACTCTCGTGCAGTGGAGCCACCCAGCGCATACGCCTCATCGGCGAGCGCCACATGAGGGGCATCGCGGTCAGGGTCCGCATAGACGGCGATCGAACGCAATGACGCGTCTTGGCAGGCGCGGATCACGCGGACGGCGATCTCGCCACGGTTGGCAACGAGGACCGAAGTGAACGCAGGCACGACGCCCAACCTACCCCGGTGCGGGTGTGCACCTGAGCCGGGCGAGGGCTCACGGCGCGGATTTGTTACGCCGTACAGCAGTTCCCGGTCCGTTTAGAGGATTCCTCCAAAAATAGCGGGCCTACCGTAGGTTACGCGGGCGTAGGTTGTGGGGTCGCCACAAATCACAGCGCGCCGCGCGGTTGCCAGACATCAGGAATGCGCAGGCCGACCTCGCTGAGAAGCTCGCGAACGAGGGGCAGGCTGACCCCAACGACGTTGTGGTGATCGCCTTCGATCTTGTCGACAAATGGGCCGCCAAGGCCGTCCACGGTGAACGCGCCCGCGACGTGCAGAGGCTCACCGGTTGCCACGTAGGCATCGATCTCGTAGTCATCGATATCGGCAAAATGCACCACGGTGGAGCCCGTTCCGCCCACGCCGCTATAGATCGCGCCGCCCGCATCGGGCCGAATCCGAATGAGCCAGTGGCCCGTGTGGAGCACACCTGTGCGCCCGCGCATCAGGCGCCAGCGCTTGCGTGCCGCCTCCGCGTTGTGGGGCTTGCCGTGAATCTCGCCTGCGAGTTCCAGCATCGAATCGCAACCGAGCACAATCGCTTCGGTCTCTTCGCGAAGCTCAACCACGGCCTCAGCCTTGGCGCGCGCCAACTCAAGGACAGCGTCGGCCGGGGTGAGGTCCCGTCCCCTCTCAAGCGGGAACGTGTCGGCCGCTGCCGCGAGGACCGCATCTTCATCCACATCGCTGATATGCACTGCCGGTTCGATGCCTGCTGAACGCAAGGTGGCAAGGCGAGCGGGCGAACGGGACGCAAGGATGAAGGGGATCGGCACGGTGGCGAGCCTATCGAGGGTCGCGAGCTCCTCGCGTGCCAAAAGGACATCCGGCGCAGGCGGGGGAGGAGGAGGGGACGCACGTGCCGCACGCGGCGTCGGCGGCAATAACGAGCCCAAGGCGTTCGCCTTCTGCTGCCACCGCCTGAGCGAAATCGTGACTCACCCCCACGGTGCGCGCTGCGGTGCGCACCGAGTCTCCGGCGGCGAGCCGGTCGATCACCGCGGTGAACGTGCGGCTCACAGCAGCCTCCCCACCTGGAATACCGCCACGGCGAGCGCATAAGCACCGAGGAGTTGGGCGCTCGCGGCCACGGTGGTCCAACGCCAACCAAACAGCCGGCGCTGCTCCGCCAAGGTCGCGAGGCACGGTAAGTAGGACAAGCAAAACACCATGAGTGCGAGGGCGGCGGCGCTCTCGTGACCACCAGATGTCTCATCGAGGGTCCCGCGAAGCTGCTTACCGAGAGAGGCTTCGTCGCTGCCATCGAGCGCGTACGACTGCGCAAGGGCGCCAATCACCACCTCTTTGGCGGCGACACCGCTAATGAGTGCCGCCGAGATGCGCCAGTCAGCAACGCCCATCGGCTCGAGTGCAGGAGCGGCGGCGAGCGCCACCGTTCCGTACACCGAGTCCTCGACGGGCACGTCGGTGAGCGGGTGGCCACCGCGCACGGGCACCGCTTGCGCGATCCACAGGACCACAACGGCAACGAGGATCACGGTGCCGGCCTTGGTGACAAAGGACGCGACGCGACTCCACACGGCATGCCCAAGGGAGCGCAGGTGAGGTGTCTGGTAATCGGGCAGAGCGATGACGAGCGGGCCGGGGCGTTCGCCGCGCATCACGGGACCGCGAGCAATGAGGCCCCACACGACGATGAGCACGATTGATGCGACATACATCGCGAACACCACGGTGCCCGCTCGCGAGCCAAAAAATGCGTGGGCAATCATCAGATAGATCGCGAGGCGCGCGGTGCACGTGGTGAGCGGCACGAGCAGGCCCGTGAGGAGACGCTGGCGTGCGTGCGGAAGAACCGCGGTGGCGGCGAGGGCGGGCACATTGCAACCGAAGCCAACGATAAGCGGGAGCATGGCCCGCCCGTCGAGGCCAAGGGCGCGCATTGCGCGGTCTGCCACAACGGCGACTCGCGCAAGATAGCCACTGCCTTCAAGCACGCCCACCGCGGCAAACATGATTGCCATGAGCGGGACAAAGGACAACACCGTGCCAACACCGGCCAGCACACCGTCGGCCATAAGAGAGATGAGCCATTGTGGAGCGGACATCGCGTCGAGGGCGCCGCCCACGGCGCGTGCCACAGGGCCGGTGACAAGGCCCGCGACAGCGTCCATGAGCGGTGTGGCGACAACGGTGGTCAGTTGGAACACACCCCACACCACGGCAAGGAAGATCGGAATACCGGCCCACGGGGTGAGGAGCACACGGTCAAGGCGGTCAGAGAAGGTGGGCAGCGGCGGCGCGAGCGGTTGGGCCGCATCGACCACACCGTGAACCCACTCAAAGAGGTGTTCGGCACAGGCTAGACGATCATTGAGGCAGTCGCTGTGTTCGTGGGGATGGATGCCGCGTACGCGCGGCGCGGTGAGAAGTGCCGCATCGAGTGCCGCAGCGAGAGCGGTGGCGCCTTCTCCGCTCCGACCGTTGACGGGGATGACGGGCACACCGAGCACTGCCTTCAGGGCCTCTACATCAGGAGCCACTGCTCGCGCGGCGGCAAGGTCGAACATGGTGAGGGCGACCACCACGGGTTGATCGGCGACGGCGACTTGCGCGAGGAGATAGAGGCTCCGGCTCAGCGCCGTCGCGTCGAGCACCACCAAGGCAACGTCATGCTCGCGGGCGGTGATGGCGTCGGCGGCCACTTGCTCGTCGGGAGAGCGAGCGGTGAGCGAGTACGTGCCCGGCAGGTCGACGAGCGTGACATCGGAGGCAGGGGTATGCCACGTGCCATGTGCAAGGGAGACGGTGGTGCCCGGGGCGTTGACAACGCGTTGGCGGGCTCGCGTGAGGTGATTGAAGAGCGTGGATTTGCCGACGTTGGGGTTGCCGACAAGGACGACGGTCGCGGTGGTGCGGTCGACGACGGCGGTCACGGCAGGTCCACATCGATGAGTGCCGCGGTGGCGCGGTCAACGGCGAGGCGGGCGGCGCCAACGGTGACGATGCACGCGCCGCCTGCAGCAATGAGGTCAAGCCGGATGGTGACCCCGCGGTGAAGGCCCATTTCGCGCAAACGGAGAACAGCGTCGGACTCGGCGCTCACGCTGCGCACTCGTGCCGACGCCCCCGGACGGAGCGCGCTCAGCAACACAGCGTCAGGCTATTTTGTGAGGGAAGCCTTTCCTAATTACTAAGGTCCCGTACCCGCGCAACGAGAGCGGACTCTTCGAGGAGAGCCTTCCACGTCGCGGCCGCTTCCCGGGCGTAACCGAGTGCCGTGTGCTTGCGAATGAGTACGGGCGGGTGGACGCCTTGCGCGTCAAGGCCCGCTCGCAAACACAGCCACACCGAACGTGGCAAGTGGAACTCTTGCGTACAGACAATGACGGACTCGTGGCCCGCGGCGGCGGCATTGAGCGCTGATGCGCGTGAGTCATGGCCCTGGGGATCCACATCGATGACGGTGGCGGGCACTCCCGCGGCGATCGCCGTGCGCAGCATTGCCGCTGTCTCGTCGAGACCCTCACGGTTGTGCCCTGAACCGCTCACCACCACCCGCTCCACGAGACCGCGATGCCACAGCGCTGCACCGGCCTCGACGCGCTCACGCAGAAAGCGGCTCGGTCTGCCGTCTGGCCACACCCGGGCGCCCAGCACCAATGCGGCCTGCGCCGGGCGCACGTCCGTTGAGGCGACACCGTGGATTCGGGACGCCATGGCGACACGCAAGGCAAGCGTCGGCGCCGTGACAAAGGCCGTGCCAACCCCAAGTGCGGTGAGGGAAGCTCGTCTCATCGCAAAGAGTGGCGCCAGGCCGATTCGCCGCGACCGAGGATGTCTTGGCGGGCGCCGCGTAGCGTGCGCGAGCGATCCATCCACGCGGAGGTTGGCGAACCAGGCTCTTCGGCCTCGCTTGCGCTCGAGGCCATGGCGACCACTCCCGCAACGAGTGCGGCAAGCTCCTCATCGTCAGGCGCGCCGCGTACTACCCGCATCGATGCGGCGGCAGCGAGTGCTTGGTCCTGGGAGTGATTCACAGCGGGATGTTTCCGTGCTTCTTGGGGGGCAGGGAGGCGCGCTTAGTGCGCAAGGCGCGGAGTCCGCGCACGATGTGTGCACGGGTCTGGCTCGGCTCGATGACGGCGTCCACGTAGCCCTTGTCGGCAGCGTCGTATGGGTTGACGAGGGCGTCTTCGTACTCCGCCGTGAGACGCGCGCGCTCGGCTTCGACGTCCCCGCCCGCCTCGGCAACGGTGGCAAGAGCGCGGCGCTGCAAGATGTTGACTGCACCGCCTGCACCCATGACCGCGATCTGCGCTGTGGGCCACGCGAGGTTGATATCCGCGCCCAATTGCTTTGACGCCATGACGATGTACGCACCGCCGTAAGCCTTGCGGGTGATGACAGTGATGAGAGGCACGGTCGCTTCGGCATACGCGTAAATGAGCTTGGCACCGCGGCGAATGATGCCCTGGTGTTCTTGGCCGACGCCCGGGAGGAAGCCGGGGACGTCAACAAACGTGAGGACGGGGATGTTGAAGGCGTCGCATGTGCGGACAAAGCGAGCCGCCTTCTCGGCGGCATTGATATCGAGGGTGCCGGCCATCGACAACGGCTGGTTGGCAACGACGCCCACCGAGTGGCCCTCCACGTGGCCAAATCCCACCACCACATTGGGTGCGAACAACGGCTGCACTTCGAGGAAATCACCGTCATCGAGAACCGACTCGATGACCGTCTTCATGTCATACGGCTGGTTGTCGCTGTCCGGGACAAGCGCGTCGAGGGCGAGGTCCGTGTCGCTCAGCTCAAGCTCGGCTTCGTTGTCCCAGGACGGCGGGTCCGAAAGATTGTTTTGAGGGAGGAACTGGACAAGGTGCTGGACGTACTCGATCGCGTCATCCTCATCCGTTGCGAGGTAATGCGCCACCCCGGACTTCACATTGTGCGTCTCGCCGCCACCCAGCTCCTCAAAGGTCACGTTCTCACCCGTGACGGATTTGATGACATCGGGACCAGTGATGAACATTTGCGATGTGCCATCGGCCATGACAATGAAGTCGGTGAGCGCGGGGGAGTAGACGGCACCGCCCGCGCTCGGTCCCAGGATGATGGAGATCTGGGGGATGACGCCTGAGGCAGCGACATTGCGGCGGAAGATCTCAGCGAACTGAGTGAGGGCTGCGACGCCTTCCTGGATGCGCGCGCCGCCGCCATCGGAGATGCCGATGAGCGGCACGCCCGTGCGCAAAGCAAAGTCCTGCACCTTGGTGATCTTGTGGCCGTGCACCTCGCCGAGTGAGCCGCCAAACACGGTGAAGTCCTGCGAGTACACCGCCACTTGACGGCCGTCGATGGTGCCGTAGCCGGTCACCACGCCATCGCCGTACGGGCGGTTCTTGTCGAGGCCAAAGTTAGTGGAGCGGTGCCGGGCGAGCGCGTCGAATTCAACAAAAGAGGCATCGTCAAGGAGTGCCTCGATGCGCTCACGGGCAGTCTTCTTGCCGCGCGCGTGCTGCTTATCGCGGGCATTTACTTCCGGGGTGTCTACGGCTGCGACCATGCGCTCGCGAAGGCCGTCAAGTGCTCCGGCAGTCGACTTTGGTATGGGTGTGGCGGTCACGGTACTCCTCGCTCGATCGGCCCAAGCCTAGCGAGCGTGGTGGGCGCGGGCGTTGTACCTGGCATCATCATGTCCTTTTCCAGCCTCAAAGCCCTGGTGAGCGCGGTGCCCTAGCCTGATGGCGTGGATGTGGAGGACTCGCGACGGCCGTTGACAGCCGAACGTCTCGCCGCGCTCGTGGGTGGCCATGCCGCGCTCAACGCGCTGTCCGTCACCGGCGCCACCGCCTCGACCAATTCCGAACTGCTCAAGGCGCTTGACGTCAACCCGCACGCTTGGCCGCATCTCAGCGCTCTTGTCGCGGACCACCAGACCGCTGGGCGCGGGCGCGCTGGGCGAGATTGGTTCACCCCGCGAGGCGCCGCGCTCACTGTCAGTTATGTGCTGCGCCCGGTGCTCCCGCCCGAGCGATGGGGACTTGTCCCGCTTGCCGTCGGCCTCGCTGCTGTGCGCACCTTGCGCGCTGAGCAGATCGACGCCTATCTCAAGTGGCCGAACGACGTGGTCGTGCAGGCTGAGGACGACGCTGTGGCGGGCTGGGGAACGTTGCGCAAGGTGGCGGGCATCTTGTGTGAGCGCAGGGGGGATGCCGTGGTGTCCGGCATTGGTGTCAATGTGTCCCAAAGCTCCGATGAGCTGCCCGTCCTGCACGCTGCCTCTTTGGCGACTCTCGGCGCACGTCGTCTTGACCGGGCCGTGCTGCTTGAGGCGCTGTCGCTCCACGTTGGCGCCACCATCAGCGAACTCGAAGCGGATCCAGACGGTCTTGTCGAGGATGTCAGCACCGTCATCGCGACAATTGGCATGCACGTCGTCGCGGAACTTCCCGGCAGACCTCCCGTCACGGGAGAGGCAACGGCGATTGCGCCCGACGGTTCGCTGCTGATCCGCACGTCGCGAGGGGACGTCGAGACGATCTCCGCGGGCGACGTGCGCTTGCGCGCCGCACCTCAGTAGACCGCGCCTCTCTAGACCGCGCCTCAGCAAGCAACGGGCCGCTCATTTGGAGGCCACTGGCTCCACAAGGCTCGGATCGTTGTTGCGAACGTTGCCCACCGCCTTGCCCACCTCGTGCCACTCAAGCTCGGGAGCGTCGGCCGCCGCGGCGGAAAAGAGATCTTCCGCCGTGGACTGAGGGTCGAGCCACGTGCGCCACGCCTCGCGCTGCATCATCACGGGTTGACGATCGTGGATGTCCTGCATCGGACCGCGCGCGGCAGTGGTGACGATGGATGTAGTGATGAGCCAGGCGTCGTCCGCGGACGGGCGCCACGCCTCAAGCAAGCCAGCAAAGGCGAGGGGGGAAGCGTCGGCCGTATGAATGAAGTACGGCGTCTTGACGCCGCCCTCCGTGTGCCACTCGTAGTACCCGTTCGCGGGAACAATGCAACGCCGTTTCGCAAACGCGGTGCGGAAGGAGGGCTTGGCGTCGATGGTCTCAAGCCGAGCGTTGATCATGCGCGAACCGATGGCGGGGTCTTTGGCCCACGAGGGCACGAGGCCCCACCGCGCGTGGTCGATGAGGTACTCGTCGCCGTGGGCGCGGATGACCCGCACGGTCTGCATCGGGGCCACGTTGTACGACGGCGGCAGGAGCCGCTCATCGCCCGCAATGGAAGCTATTGCAAAGGCATCCACGAGCTGCTGGTGATCCAGATAGTCGGCATAGCGTCCACACATGCCTCCATTGTGCTCTCGTGTGAGAAACACCACCGTGCGGATTGGAGGTGAGGGCAGGCGCCAGCGCGGGCCTCCCCGGTGTGAACGCCGTCACTGCATGAGGCCAGGTGGACGCCCGAAATGAGATGGTTTGTGCCGGTTCGCACACGCGAGAATCGCCCAAAACGGACAGCCTGTGAAAGTCCTCACACTGCCCTCGGAGAGCGCTCCCACGCGCCCACACCTGTTGCGGGTACGCGCGAGCGTTGGGATCGTTAGGGCATCGGGCAGCAGGGAACGCAGTACCCCATGGAAGGGAACCACACTCATGTCTGCCGGTACCGCAACGGTCGCAAGACCTATCGCGAGAGCACCTCAGCCGCTCGCTCGTCGAGCGTGGGCAACCGCTATCAGTTACATCGTCATTTACGGTGTCACGTTCGCGTTCTTCGCCCCTCCGGCCACCTCGTTGGCCATGTCCGAGCAATCTGGATATTCCACCGCGACAGCATCGTTCGCCCTGCTGTTGCTTGCTGCCCTGACGGTGACGTTCGGCGCCACGGTCTTCGGTTTCGCGGTGGGATGGCGGGTCGAGTCGGATTTGCGCAAGGAGCGCACGAGCCCGCGGCGTGCGGCGTATGAGTTCGCGCTGCTGGGCACGTTGCTGTCCCTCGCGACCGCCGGCATCTTCCTCATCTTCATGTCGCACGACAACCCCGTGACGCCTTCACTCTTGGGCGCGGCTGGCCTGGCCCTGGTGGTTCCCGGCCTGGCCGCCGCGCTCTTCACTCTTCCGGTGGTCGACCACGTTGCGGCCAACAACCGGGAACTCATCACCACGTCCGTTGGAGCGCTCGTGGTGATCGGACTGACCAACTACTTGATCGTCGGCGCTCTCCCTTCGTTTGCCGACCTGCCTCAGCTCTTTGGGCTGTAGGTAGTACCAACCCCGTCGGGCCTCCCGCCCGAAAGCCCGACGGGCTCCTCCTCCAGCGGCGGGCCCAGTTGCCCCGGTGGGCC
>JAEYOR010000002.1 GCA_023411615.1 Actinomycetes bacterium | reverse complement strand
TTATCCAACACCACCCCCCCCCCCCCCCCCGCGGCGGGCCCCCACGTTTCCATTAGCAGATGCTTAGAGGCGTTCGCCGACGTACGACGTGAGCTTGACGAGGCTGGTCGAGTAGCCCCACTCGTTGTCGTACCAGGCGACGATCTTCACCATGTTGCCCGAGACCTTGGTCAACTTGGCGTCGAAGATGCTCTGGTGGGGGTTGCTGATGATGTCCGCCGAGACGATCTCGTCTTCGGTGTACTCAAGGGTGCCCTTCATGGCGCCGTCAGCAGCAGCCTTGACCGCGGCGTTCACTTCCTCAACAGTGACCTCACGCGAAGCCTCGAAGGTGAGGTCCGTCGCGGAGCCCGTGATCGTGGGCACGCGCATCGCAAAACCGTCGAGCTTGCCCTTGAGCTCGGGCAGAACGAGAGCGACAGCCTTGGCGGCACCGGTCGACGTGGGGACGATGTTCTGCGCGGCCGCGCGGGCACGGCGCAGGTCCTTGTGGGGACCGTCCTGAATGTTCTGGTCACCGGTGTACGCGTGGATCGTGGTCATCAGACCCTTCTCGATGCCGATGGCGTCGTTAAGGGCCTTCGCCACGGGCGCAAGGCAGTTCGTGGTGCACGAAGCGTTCGAGATGATGTGCTGCGTGGCAGGGTCGTAGTCAGTGTGGTTCACGCCGACAACGAAGGTCGCGTCCTCGTTCTTGGCGGGAGCCGAGATGATGACCTTCTTGGCACCAGCCTCGATGTGGGCCTTCGCCTTCTCAGCGTCCGTGAAGAAACCAGTGGACTCAATGACGATGTCGGCACCGAGAGCGGCCCACGGCAGGTTTGCCGGCTCGCGCTCAGCGAGGGCCTTGATGGCCTTGCCGTCAACGTAGATGTTCTCGTCGTCGTAGGTGACCTCGCCCGGGAACTTGCCCAGAACGGTGTCGTACTTCAGAAGGTGAGCGAGGGTCTTGTTATCGGTGAGGTCGTTAACACCCACCACCTCGATGTCAGCTCCCGACGCGACAATCGCGCGGAAAAAGTTGCGTCCGATTCGGCCGAAGCCGTTGATCCCGACCTTGATGGTCACTTTTTCTCCTCGGCTCGCGCAGGAACGCGCGTTCTTGGGGATGTGGTCAGCGCGGCAATGCGCGGGCTCCACCTGCGGTGAAGCACTGATCTCAGCCTACTACCAACGAGAGGTCCCGGGTGCGACTGAGGTCCCGTCCTAGGACCATCCGGGGCCTGGGACCTTCACGGGCTAATCCAGGCCAATCAAGTCGGGATTCAATCCGGCTTCCGTGTCGGGGATGCCGAGGTCCTTGGCCTTCTTGTCTGCGGTCGCGAGCAAGCGGCGAATGCGTCCTGCCACCGCATCTTTCGTCAGGGGCGGCGAGGCGAATCGCCCCAGTTCCTCAAGGGAGGCGTCTCGATGAAGGATCCGCAACTGACCGGCCTCACGCAGATGCTCTGGAACCTCGTCACCAAGAATGTCGAAGGCACGCTCGACGCGTGCGCTTGCGGCGACGGCTGCTTGTGCGGACCTGCGCAAGTTGGCGTCGTCAAAGTTGGCGAGGCGGTTGGCGGTCCCCCTCACCTCACGACGCGTCCGCTTCTCCTCCCATTCAAGGACGGAGTCATGCGCGCCGAGACGAGCGAGCAAAGCAGAGATTGCGTCACCATCACGCACTACGACCCGATCAACGCCGCGCACTTCCCGCGACTTCGCGTTGACGCCGAGTCGGCGCGCCGCGCCAACGAGGGCAAGGGCTGCCTCCGGCCCAGGCGATGTCACTTCGAGGCTCGCGGACCGTCCCGGCTCCGTAAGCGAACCATGCGCCAAGAACGCGCCCCGCCACGCCGCAACAGTGTCATCGATCGAGCCACCGACGACCTGCGGTGGAAGGCCTCGCACTGGCCGCCCACGATGGTCGAGAAGTCCAGTCTGGCGAGCAAGGGACTCACCTTCTTTGACCACGCGCACCACGTAACGATTGCCACGTTTCAAAGCACCGCCGGAGACCACGATGATCTCGGAACCGAGGTTGTAGACCTCGTGGATATACGTGCGCAAGCGGCGGGCGGCGGCTGCCGTGTCGAGCTCCGCTTCAATGACGATCCGCCCAGACACAATGTGGAGCCCACCAGCGAAGCGCAGTGTCGTCGCAATTTCTGCCTTACGCGCTGAGGTGCGATCGACCTTGACGCGCGCGAGTTCGTCCTTAACCTGAGCCGTGAGCGCCATAGCGCCTATCCTGCCATCTTTGGGCCCCCGCGCGGGCCCGGAAGAGTGCTGAGGACTGCGCCCAGTTGCTCCGCGAGACGGCCCACGTCGTGCCGATCCGTCGTGCCTTCGCGCTTCATCGTGGCGACGATCATCTGTGCACCCCAGTCCGCGATCTCCGCCCTCAACTCCTCGTCGTCATGTTGGGAGTCGACCACCACGGCTGCGGGGCGGAACCGTGGTTCGAGCGCGCGCAGTGCTCGGATGTCGTCCACTCGGTCGTCGTCGGCCGTCTCCGTGTCCTCATGCGCAATGTTGAGCGTGATGACTGTGCGCGGACCCGCCTCCACAAGAGCCTGCGCCACGGGTTCGACAAGAAAATGCACGAGCACCGACGTGAACCATGAACCCGGGCCCATGACGATCGCATCGCAGCGACTCAAGGCGTCGAGGGTCGCTTGAGGAACATGAGGTTTCTCGGGCTCAAGTCGCAGTCCCTTTAAGCGACCAGTCGCCGACGCGACGGCCACCTGCCCACGAACATAGCGGGGGCCCTCGGGAGCATCGACGATCGCCGAGATCTCGAGTGGCTCCGTCGCAAGCGGCAAGACAACGCCGTCAGCATTCAACAGCTGTCCCACCCAACGCAGACCCTCAACGATGTCACCAGTGCGCTCCCACACGCCGGCGATGAGCAGATTGCCGAGCGCATGGCCATCGAGAGGCCCTGACGTGGAAAAGCGCGTCTGAAGCACATCTCTCCACGTAGTGCCCCACTCCGAGTCGTCGCACAGAGCGCTCAGTGCCATGCGCAGATCGCCTGGCGGAACGATCCCGAGTTCCTCGCGCAGACGACCCGAGGAACCACCGTCATCAGCCACCGTGACGATTGCCGTCACTTCATCGGCGACGCGCCTCAGCGCCTGGAGGCTGGTGTACAGGCCGTGTCCACCTCCAATGGCGACTACCGACCGCCGTGTCATGACGGGGGCCGGTCCCGATGTGTCACTCGGACTTGCACGTCTCGCTCGCGGAGCCGCTTGCCGATCGCTTCCGCAATGGCAACCGAGCGATGCTGTCCACCCGTGCAGCCGATCGCAATCGTCACTGAGTGTTTGTCATGAGCCCGGTAGAGCGTGAGGACGGACGCAAGCAGGTCGGTATAGCGCTCGACAAAGTCCGCCGCACCATCGGAACCCAGTACGTAATCTCGCACTTCTGGGTCGAGCCCCGTGAGGGGCTTGAGGTCCGGAACCCAGTGGGGGTTGTTGAGGAAACGCACGTCTGCCACGTAATCAGCATCCGTCGGCAAGCCCTTCCGGTATCCGAAGGACATGACGTTGACCGTGAGGGGGCGGTCCTCCTCCCCCGCTTCGGAACTGATGAGTTCCCTCAGTTGATGGACGTTGAGGTCGCTTGTGTCGATGACGAGGTGAGCACGTTCACGAAGTTCGGCAAGAACGGCGCGTTCGGCGGCGATGCCTTCGAGCAACGTGCCGTCCTTTTGCAGAGGATGCGGTCGCCTCGCTTCTTCGAAGCGGCGCACCAAGACCTCGTCCGATGCATCGAGGAAGAGAAGCCGCACCGGCACTCCACGTTCCGACAGATCGTCGAGCACGGCCGCGACGTCACGGAAGAACTCACGGCCGCGCACATCAACGACGACGGCGAGACGCTCGTCGGCTACGGTACCCACCATCTCAACGAGGCCGCCGAGCATCTGGGGCGGCAAGTTGTCGACCACATACCAGCCAAGATCACCCAAAGCGGCAGCTGCGCGCGTCCGACCCGCACCCGACATTCCGGTGACGAGAATGACATCAGGAGCGACCTCGGGAGTGCGGAAATCGGGCTTGGGAATGCCCGACGGATACGTGACCGGCTGGGACTCGTCGCTCATGACTCCAGCATGCCATTGTCGCCATGCAATGCGGCAAGGATCGCCCGGGCTGTCGCGAGCCCGATGCCAGGCACCCGCGCCACTTGCTCGAGATCCGCATTCCTCACGGCCGCGAGTGAGCCAAAGTGCCGGATCAGCGCCTTCGCCCGAGTCGGACCCACCCCGGGGATTGTGTCGAGTTCCGATGCCTTCATCGCCTTCGTGCGCTTGGCACGGTGATGCTTGATCGCAAAACGGTGGGCCTCGTCACGCACCCGTTGGAGCAAGTACAGCGCCTCGGAGCCACGCGGCAAGATCACCGGAAAATCTTCGCCCGGGAGCCACACTTCTTCGAGCCGTTTTGCGAGGCCGATAACGGGGATATCGCCGACGCCGACGTCGTCCATCGCCCGACGCGCTGCTGCCACTTGCGGGGCGCCGCCATCGACGACGACCAATTGTGGTGGGTAAGCGAAGCGAGCGGTCTCCCTTTCTTCGGGAGGCAAGGCCGACTCCTCGAGATAGCGCCGGAAACGGCGCGTCAGCACTTCCGTCATCGCCGTGGTGTCATCGACAGCGTCGGCGATGGAGAACTGCCGATACTCCTTCTTGCGGGCAATCGCATCCTCGAACACGACCATTGATCCCACTTGATTCGTGCCTTGGGTGTGGGAAATGTCGTAACACTCGATCCGAAGCGGCGCGTCCACGAGGCCGAGCTGCTCTTGAAGGTCGCGCAGGGCCGCCGAGCGGGACGTGAGGTCCGAAGCCCTTTTCAGGCGATGCTGATCAAGAACAAGTTGCGCGTTCTTGGCACCTGATTGTGACAACTCCGCCTTCTTGCCGCGTGCGGGCACCCGAATAGCGACTGCACCACGGCGTTGGCCTCGGAGCAGTTCGGTGAGCGCCGTCTGGTCTTCCGGCAAGACGGGCACGAGGATCTCGCTCGGGATCGCATCCGTGCCGGTGTATGCCTCTTGAAGGAGCGCCGCGATCATTTGCGGAGGCGACAGCGCTTCGGGCTTGTCAACCACCCAGCCTCGTTCACCTGTGATGCGCCCATCACGGACGTAGAACACATGCGCGGCAGCTTCGAGGTCGTCGTCGATGAGGCTGAACACATCCGCGTCTGTTCCAGGTGACAAGACAATTGCATTTCGTTCCAACACACTTGTCAGCGCGCGGAGACGATCACGTGCCCGTGCTGCAGCCTCGAAATCCTCGCGCTCCGCGGCCGACTGCATCGCACTTGTCAGCTCGCGGATCAGCGGCTTCGCATCGCCTGCGAGCACTTGGCACACGCGCTCCGCGATGTCGCGGTGCTCTTCGGCACTCACGCGACCCACGCACGGTGCCGCGCACTTGTCGATATAGCCGAGCAAACACGGTCGCCCTTGGCGTTCAGCCTTGCGGAACACACCGGGAGAGCACGTCCGCATGGGAAGCACAGTGAGCAATGTGTCGACCGTCTCGCGAATCGCCCACGCCTTGGCGTACGGCCCGAAGTAGCGCACCCCTTTCTTGCGCTCGCCACGCATCACCTGCATCCTCGGAAACTCCTCGTTCATCGTCACCGCAAGGAATGGGTACGACTTGTCGTCCTTGAAGACGACGTTGAACCGCGGGTCGTATTCCTTGATCCACGTGTGCTCAAGGATGAGCGCCTCGACCTCATTGCGCACCACAGTCCACTCCACGGAGGCCGCGGTGGTCACCATCAACCGTGTGCGCGGGTGGAGGGCTTCGAGCGGTTGGAAGTAGTTCTGCACGCGCTGCCGCAGACTCTTGGCCTTACCGACATACACAACCCGCCCGTGGGGGTCACGGAAGCGGTACACGCCCGGCTGCGTTGGAATTGCACCGGGGGCGGGCTTGTAGTCGGCCGGGTTGGTCACGCCCATACCTTAGGCCGACGCTGCAACCGGAGCCCTTGTCGAGAGGATCTCGGCTAAGAAGGCACCGGTGTGACTTGCCTTCACTTTGCCCACCTCTTCAGGCGTCCCTTCCGCGACAACAACTCCCCCACCCGAGCCACCTTCTGGCCCCATGTCGACAACCCAGTCCGCTGATTTGATGACGTCAAGGTTGTGCTCGATGACGATGACGGTGTTGCCTTTGTCGACGAGGCCTTGGAGGACAGCCAAGAGTTTGCGGACATCCTCAAAGTGAAGGCCGGTAGTCGGCTCGTCAAGGACATAGATCGTCCGGCCCGTCGAGCGGCGCTGGAGTTCTGAGGCCAGTTTCACCCGCTGCGCCTCACCTCCCGACAAGGTAGGCGCCGGCTGCCCAAGCCGCACATATCCCAATCCCACATCAACCAAAGTGGTCAGATGGCGCGAGATTGACGGGATCGCCTCAAAGAACTCGGCTGCCTCCTCGATCGGCATGTCGAGGACGTCAGCGACGTTCTTGCCCTTGAAGTACACCTCTAAGGTCTCCCTGTTGTATCGGGCGCCCTTGCACACTTCACACGGAACGTAAACGTCTGGCAGAAAGTTCATCTCGATCTTGAGCGTGCCGTCACCAGAACACGACTCGCAGCGACCACCCTTCACATTGAAGGAAAAGCGCCCGGGTCCGTAGCCGCGTACTTTCGCCTCTTGGGTATCGGAGAAGAGCTTGCGGATCTTGTCCCACACGCCCGTATACGTTGCCGGATTCGATCGCGGCGTACGGCCGATCGGTCCTTGATCGACGTGCACGATCTTGTCGAGTTGATCCGTCCCCTCGATCCGTGTGTGTCGCCCCGGGACCTGCCGCGCTCCATTGAGCTCATTGGCAAGCGCCGTGTAGAGGATGGTGTTGACAAGCGTCGACTTGCCGGAACCACTCACGCCTGTCACCGCCGTGAAGACACCAAGCGGAAATGACACATCGATCGTCTTGAGGTTGTGCTCACGCGCTCCGACTACGGTGATCCGGCGATTCGCATCGACAGCCCGCCGCTGCTCTGGGAGGGGAATCGACCGCCTGCCAGAAACGTACGCGCCAGTGATCGAGCGATCATTCGTCAGAAGTTCGGCGTACGTCCCAGAGTGGACTACTTCGCCGCCGTGCTCGCCGGCCCCGGGTCCGATGTCGACAACCCAGTCCGCAGTTCGAATCGTGTCTTCGTCGTGCTCGACCACGATGAGCGTATTGCCGAGGTCGCGTAGCCGGGTGAGCGTGTCAATGAGGCGCCGGTTGTCTCGTTGATGAAGCCCGATGCTCGGCTCGTCGAGCACGTAGAGCACGCCGACGAGCCCCGAACCGATTTGCGTCGCAAGGCGGATGCGCTGTGCCTCTCCACCCGAGAGCGTCCCGGCCGCGCGAGACAGCGTGAGGTAGTCAAGTCCCACGTCGAGCAAGAAGCCCAGCCGCGCGTCGATCTCCTTGAGCACTTGAGTCGCAATATGGCGTGATCGCTCGGTCCATTCGACACTTGTGAGAAAACTGCGCGCTTCACGTATTGAGAGATCGCATAGCTGCGCAATTGAGAGCCCGCCCACCGATACAGCCAGGACCTCAGGCTTCAAACGCGCACCTTCACATACGGGACACGGCACCTCGCGCATGTACTGCTCGTATCGCTCGCGCGAGTAATCAGACTCCGTTTGTCCGTGCATGCGATGAAGCCACGTGAGGACACCTTCGAAACCGGTGGTGTACTGACGCTCACGGCCGTAACGGTTGCGGAAACGGACATGAACTTCATAATCCTTGCCCGAGATGATCGCGTCCCTCGCCTCCTGCGGGAGATCACGGAACGGCGTGTCCATCGAGAAGCCCATCTCGTGTGCCAACGCATTCAGCATGCGACTGAAGTGTTCGGCGGCAATGGTGTCCCACGGCGCAACGGCGCCCTGGGCCAGGGACTTCGACGGGTCGGGGATCACAAGATCCGGATCCACCTCAAGGCGAACGCCAATGCCCATGCACTCAGGGCACGCCCCGTACGGGGCGTTGAACGAGAAGGTGCGCGGCTCCATCTCCTCGAGAGTCAGTACGTGGTCATTCGGGCACGCACGCTTCTCGGAGTACCTCCGTGGCGGAACTTCGCCGTCGACGGGGTCGATGATGACGAGACCGTCGGCCAACCGAAGTGCGGTCTCAACCGAGTCCGCAAGACGCTGCCGCACCCCTTCACGGGCGACGAGGCGGTCGATCACCACCTCAATGTCATGCTTCAGCTTCTTCTCAAGCTGAGGCGGTTCACTCAGTTGGATCGTCTCGCCGTCGACTCTGGCGCGAGCGAAGCCTTGTTGCTGAAGCTCCGCAAAGAGATCGGCGTACTCGCCTTTACGACCCCGGACAACAGGAGCCAGGACCTGGTAACGCGTGCCCTCGGGCAAGTCGAGCACCGAGTCGACAATCTGCTGCGGGGTCTGCGAGGTAATCTCTTCGCCGCAGACTGGACAGTGTGGGATACCTACGCGCGCGTACAGCAGGCGCAGATAGTCGTAGACCTCGGTGATCGTGCCAACGGTGGAGCGCGGGTTCCGGTTGGTCGACTTCTGGTCGATCGACACTGCCGGCGACAAGCCCTCGATGAAGTCGACATCCGGCTTGTCCATCTGGCCCAAGAACTGACGTGCGTACGCACTGAGGGATTCGACATAGCGGCGCTGTCCCTCGGCGAAAATCGTGTCGAATGCGAGGGAAGACTTTCCCGAGCCCGACAAGCCGCTGAACACGATGAGTGAATCGCGGGGAAGTTCGAGATCGATGCCCTTGAGGTTGTGTTCGCGCGCACCGCGCACTACCAACGTGTCGTTCACAGACTCACCCTATGCCATTCCCGTCGAACAGGTGTTCGATTTGCTTCGCGTGTCAATGCGGGACAACGGTCACGGGCGCCCGCATGTTCCGCGACAGATACTGGACCTATGTCGCTCTGGATCATCCAATACACGTATGACAGCCGGGACGACTTGCGCGAGCGGCTGCTCGACGACCACCAGTGGTACCTCGCGGGGCTAGCCGACGCTGGCGCGATGATCGCCCACGGGACCTTTGACGACGCCGAGTCAGGCGCGCTTCTCATCGCATCAGCACCATCTGCAGACCATGTTGACGACCTCATCGCTGCCGATCCCTTTGTTGTCGCGGGAGCTGTGCGCAAGACGACTGTGCGCGCATGGAACGGGCAACTGGCGCCCTCATGGCGAGATCAGTCTCGAGAGGCGGCGGCGCAAGCGGCTGCCTCGGCCTGACGTCACGTAGTCACCCCGCCTCAAGCATGTGACGCAGTTCCTTCTTCAGCTCCGCGATTTCGTCACGCAAACGCGCCGCGAGCTCAAACTGCAAGTCTGAGGCTGCCCCCCGCATTTGCTCCGTCAACTGCTCGATGAGGTCGCCGAGTTCTTCCGCAGGCCTCGAAACGCCCACCCTGCCGGGCCTCGCATTGCTCTTATCTGAGCGGCCCTTCACCTCGCGCAGCGTTGCGACGGTGTCTGCCTCCTCGCGCGCGAGCATCTCCGTGATGTCGCCAATTCTCTTGCGCAGCGGGGTGGGATCAATCCCGTGCTCCGTGTTGTACGCCACCTGCTTGTCGCGCCGACGATTCGTCTCGTCAATCGCTGCCGCCATTGAGTCGGTCACAGAATCCGCGTACATGTGAACCTCACCCGACACGTTGCGGGCAGCACGCCCAATGGTCTGGATAAGTGAGGTCCCTGATCGGAGGAACCCTTCCTTGTCGGCGTCGAGAATCGATACAAGCGAGACTTCGGGCAAGTCGAGACCCTCGCGCAAGAGGTTGATGCCCACGAGGACGTCAAAACGTCCAAGGCGCAAATCGCGCAGGAGTTCCACGCGCCGCAGGGTGTCCACGTCGGAGTGGAGATACTCAACGCGCACGTCTCGATCAGACAAGTACTCAGTGAGGTCCTCAGCCATCTTCTTGGTGAGGGTTGTCACGAGGATGCGCTCGTCACGCTCGACCCTCAGCCGAATCTCGTGCAAGAGATCGTCGATCTGCCCTTCCGTGGGCTTGACAACGATCTTCGGGTCGACGAGTCCAGTGGGCCGGATGATCTGTTCAACGACGCCGTCGGACCTCTCCAACTCGAACTTGCCTGGCGTAGCGGACAGGTAGACCGTTTGGCCGATGCGTTCTTGAAACTCGTCAAAGCGGAGTGGGCGATTGTCGAGAGCTGATGGCAGACGGAAGCCATGTTCCACGAGCGTGCGCTTGCGGGCAGTGTCACCTTCATACATCGCGCCGATCTGCGGGACCGTCACGTGGGACTCGTCGATGACGAGCAAGAAGTCCTCGGGGAAGTAGTCGAGCAAGGTGTGGGGCGGCGTGCCCGCTTCGCGCTGCTCGATGTGCCGCGAATAGTTCTCGATCCCGGAGCACGTGCCGACCGAGCGCATCATCTCGAGGTCAAAGGTGGTGCGCATCTTCAATCGTTGCGCTTCCAGCAACTTGTTCTGTCGCTCCAACTCCTCAAGCCGTTCGCCCAGTTCCTGCTCAATTGTCGAGATCGCGCGTTGCATCCTCTGCTCGCTTGCTACGTAATGCGATGCCGGGAAGATGTGGACCATGTTCTTGCGCTCTACCACCTCACCCGTGAGCGGATGCAGGGTGTAGAGAGCCTCGATCTCGTCACCGAACATCTCAATGCGCACGGCGAGCTCTTCATACACCGGAATGATCTCCACCGTGTCACCGCGCACTCGGAACGTGCCGCGGGTGAAGGCGAGGTCGTTTCGCGAATACTGCATTTGCACAAACTCGCGCAGCAATGCATCACGCGGCACCACATCGCCCACCTGCAGAGAGACCATGCCTTGGATGTACTCCTCGGGTGTGCCCAGTCCGTAGATGCACGAGACAGACGATACGACGATGACATCGCGCCGCGTAAGAAGAGAGTTGGTGGCGGAGTAACGCAGGCGTTCCACCTCTTCGTTGATGGAAGAGTCCTTCTCAATGAAGGTGTCCGTCTGTGGCACGTAGGCCTCAGGCTGGTAGTAGTCGTAGTAACTGACGAAGTACTCGATCGCGTTTTTTGGCATGAGATCGCGGAACTCGTTCGCAAGCTGAGCCGCAAGAGTCTTGTTGTGCGCCATGACGAGAGTGGGCCGTTGCAATTTCTCGACAAGCCATGCGGTTGTCGCAGACTTGCCCGTCCCGGTCGCGCCGAGCAGGACGACGTCTCGCTCCCCCGCTTGGATCCGCTGAGCGAGCTGCGAGATTGCGGTGGGCTGATCTCCGGACGGCCGGTACTCCGAGATCACCTCAAAACGGTTGTCGGCGCGACGAAGGTCAGCAGTCATGCATCAACCGTAACCCTGGGGTCTGACATCAGCTGCTGGGCAGCCGTGATGCCCAAAATTCATCGACCTGCGCCCACAGATGCTCGGGTGTTCCGGAGCCGTCGAGGACGACGTCCGCTACTGCGGCGCGCTCTTCATCACTCGCTTGCGCTTGAATCCGCGCCATCGCCTCGTCTCGTGTGAGACCACGAGATGACTGAAGGCGCGCCACCCGCAACGGCACGGGTGCGCTCACGGTGACAACGAGGTCGAAGTCGCCGCCTTGGCCAGTCTCGACGAGGAGCGGAATGTCGTGGATGACAACCGATTCCCCCGCGGCACGCGCCTTGCGGTCCTGCGCGTGGGCAGCCGACCGTACGTATGGATGGATGATCTCGTTCAAGCGGTGGCGGGCCGTTGGGTCACCGAAGACAATCTCGCCCAGAGCGGCGCGGTCGAGTTCGTTGCCGCGCAATACGCGCGGACCAAACTCGCTGACAATGTCGACAAGACCAGCGGTGCCGGGCGCTACGACCTTGCGTGAAAGCACATCATGGTCGATCACGAGGGCACCGAGGGCGGCAAATCGCGTCGCGGCCGTTGACTTCCCGGCGCCGATGCCCCCTGTCAGTCCAATGCGCAGCACTGCGTCAGGCTGGCACGAAACCTGGGCTGGCGCAACATTGCCGCGACGCACGGCAAAGGGCCCCGACCTAGCGGTCGAGGCCCTTCGCTTGACGTACTTAGTTGCCCGTGAGCTTCTCACGAAGCGCCGCTAGGCGCTCGTCGGATGCGAGCGTGCCAACCTCGGCGCTCTCCTCGTCGTGCGAAGAGTACGACGTGGCGCCGGCGTCGTCACCACGACCGCGCTTACGCGGGCTGGCGGCCGGAGCAGCGGCCTCAGCCTCTGCTGCCTGCGCGTCCTGCTTAGCAACGAATGCCTTGTGCGCTTCCCAACGCTCGTGCGCCTTTGCGTACTCCGCTTCCCAGGCCTCGCGCTGGGCCTCGAAGCCTTCGCGCCACTCCTGAGTTTCGGCGTCGAAGCCCTCGGGGTACTTGTAGTTGCCGGCCTCGTCGTACTCGGCAGTCATGCCGTACAGGGCGGGGTCGAAGTCCTCACCCTCGGGGTCGACACCCTCGTTCGCCTGCTTGATCGACAAGGAGATGCGGCGGCGCTCGAGATCAATGTCAATGATCTTGACGAAGACATCCTCATCGGCCGCAACCACCTGCTCGGGCAGTTCAACGTGACGGACAGCGAGCTCCGAAATGTGGACGAGGCCCTCGATACCGTCGTACACGCGCACGAATGCGCCGAACGGGACGAGCTTGGTGACCTTTCCGGGAACGATCTGACCGATCGCGTGGGTACGTGCGTAGACGGCCCACGGGTCCTCTTGCGTCGCCTTGAGCGACAGCGAAACACGCTCACGGTCCATATCGATGTCGAGAACCTCGACCTCGACCTCCTGGCCCACCGAGACAACCTCGTTGGGGTGATCGATGTGCTTCCACGACAGCTCGGACACGTGCACGAGGCCGTCCACGCCGCCAAGGTCGACGAACGCGCCGAAGTTGACGATCGAGGAGACGACACCCTTGCGCACCTGACCGGGAGCCAAAGCGGTGAGGAACGACGAGCGCACCTCCGACTGGGTCTGCTCAAGGAAGGCGCGGCGCGACAGCACCACGTTGTTGCGGTTCTTGTCGAGCTCGATGATCTTCGCTTCGATCTGCTGGCCGATGTACGGGCCGAGGTCGCGGACGCGACGCATCTCCACAAGCGATGCAGGGAGGAAGCCGCGCAAGCCGATGTCGACGATGAGGCCACCCTTGACAACCTCGATCACGGTGCCGGAGACAACGCCGTCTTCGTCCTTGATCTTCTCGATCGAGCCCCAGGCGCGCTCGTACTGTGCGCGCTTCTTGGACAGGATGAGGCGGCCTTCCTTGTCCTCCTTGGTGAGGACGAGGGCTTCCACCGTGTCACCCACGTTGACGACATCGTCGGGGTCGGCGTCGTGGCGGATCGACAGCTCGCGGGCAGGGATGACGCCCTCGGTCTTGTAACCGATGTCGAGGAGCACCTCGTCACGGTCGACCTTGACGATGACGCCTTCGACGAGGTCGCCGTCGTCGAAGTTCTTGATGGTGGCGTCAACAGCGGCGAGGAAGTCTTCGCTCGAGCCGATGTCGTTGACGGCGATAGGGGTGGACTCGGGGGTGGATACGGACATAGAGGGAGTAACTCCGGTGGATGAATGAATTAGTGGATTTTGTGCAGGCAGGCGCGATAGGCGCACCAGACCACCGAAAAGACTACCCCGCTCCGCGTGACCGGCACAAACGAAACGTGCGTCCCGTCATCACATCGTTATCTTGCGAAATCCCTTGTCACAGTCCCCACGCTGCCTTGAGCAGCGGAGTGGGAACCCACTTCGTCTTGCCGGACATGACGGAAAAGTCCTGGAGGACGATGTCTTCACCATTGAGGGCGGTGAACTTGTGTGACTCCCCCGCGACCACCGCGTCGATTGCCGCGATGCCAAAACGGGTTGCAAGGAGACGATCCGCAGCGGTCGGAATGCCACCGCGTTGAACGTAGCCCAGGACCGTCAACCGCGTAGAGAAGCCCGTGAGCTGCTCAATGTGCTTGGTCACCTCAGCGCCAATGCTCCCCGCGATCGGGTTGCCGCGGTCGTCAAGCGTCGCGCCGCCGTTCCACGCCGTTCCCTCTGCAGGCACAGCACCTTCGGCGACTGCGACAATCGAAAAGTTCTTGTAGCGGTGCCGGTGCTTGATCTTCTTCGCAATGACCTCGATGTCGAACGGGTCTTCGGGAGCGAGAATGATGTCCGCACCGCCCGCCATCCCGGCAGTCACTGCAATCCACCCCGAGTGCCGTCCCATGAGCTCGACGACCATGACGCGGTTGTGCGACTCGGCAGTTGAGTGAAGACGGTCAATCGCCTCGGTCGCCACAGTCACTGCAGTGTCAAAACCGATCGACACATCGGTGCCAACCACATCGTTGTCGATTGTCTTGGGGATGCCGATGACGGGCACGCCGGTTGCGGTCGACACCTTTCCCGCCGCCTTGAGGGTGCCGTCGCCACCAATACAGATAATGGCGTCAAGGTTCTCGTTGGCGAACGTGTCCTTGACCGCATCCATGCCGCCCTCGACCTTATGAGGATGGCACCGCGCCGTCCCGAGGATCGTGCCACCGTCGACGAGGATCCCCGAAACATCGTCCCGAGTGAGTTGGCGCGCTTCGCCGTCGATGACGCCCTGCCATCCATTGCGGAAGCCCACGATCGAGCACCCATGTTCCGCAGTACCGCGCTTCACCACCGCGCGAATCGCCGCGTTCAGTCCCGGACAGTCGCCGCCACCAGTGAGGATTCCAACTCGCATGGGCTTCACCCTAATGGGTGTCAGTGACCCGCTACGCGCCAATTGGTCCCGCGTCCTACATTGACATCGAGAGGGACCGAGAGGTCTCCCGCCGCGGCCATCTCCTCGCGAAGGATCGCCTCGACGCGGTCCTCTTCTCCTCCCGCGACTTCGACCACAAGTTCGTCATGGACCTGGAGAATTTGCCGTGACCGCAATCCCTCACGCTCGAGGCGCGCATCGACGGCGAGCATCGCCCTCTTGATGAGATCGGCGGCACTTCCCTGGATGGGCGCGTTCAGTGCCATCCGCTCAGCCATGTCCCGCCGCTGACGATTCGTTGACGCGAGATCAGGCAAATAGCGCCGCCGCCCAAAGATGGTGGCGGTGTAGCCATCCTTGGTCGCCTGTCGCACCACACCATTGAGGTAGTCGCGTACCGCTCCAAAACGCGCGAAGTAGTCGTCCATGAGAGCTTGAGCAGCCCCAACCGAGAGCCCGAGCTGGCGTGACAAACCAAAAGACGAAAGACCGTACGCCAGTCCGTACGACATCGCCTTCACTTGCGCTCGCATCTCGGCGGTGACGTCCTCTGGGGTCACCCCAAAGACGCGCGATCCGACGAAGCGGTGGAGGTCCTCTCCGGACACAAAGGCGTCAACCAGTGCCGAGTCTCCACTGAGGTGCGCCATGATGCGCATTTCGATCTGGCTGTAATCCGCTGTCACGAGCGTGGCGAAATCGGGCCCCACGACAAACGCTTCTCGAATGCGGTGTCCCTCTTCCGTGCGGATCGGGATGTTCTGCAGGTTCGGATCCTTGGAACTCAGCCTTCCTGTTGCAGCGACCACTTGAGAAAAGGTGGTGTGAATCCGGCCGTCGCCTGCCACCGCATCACGGAGGGTCTGGATGATCTGGGCAAGTTTCGCGGCGTCGCGATGCGCAAGCAATGCCTCCAAGAAGGGGTGCGGCTGCTTCTCGTAGAGTTCAGCGAGCGAGGCCGCGTCAGTCGAATAACCCGTCTTGATTCTCTTTGTCTTAGGCATTCCCAGTTGATCGAACAGCACCTCTTGAAGCTGCTTGGTCGAGCCGAGGTTGACCTGTGCTCCACCGATCGACTCATACGCCGCCTGCGCCGCCTTATCAACTCGGGCAATCGCGTTGTCGTATAACTCGGTGAGGTGGCTCGAGTTCACCGCGACGCCAACCCGCTCCATCCTGAACAGCGTTGAGATGAGTGGAATCTCCATCTCCCTGTACAGCGCAGTCATCTCGCGATCCGCCAATTCAACCGCGAGATGTGTCGCCAAGCGCGTGACCACGTGCGCAGCGCGCGCGAGTGCCTCAAGCTCTGAACGGCCAAACCCAAGGTCCAGCTGGCCCTCCGCCGCGTTCGCGGGTCGAATCCCAAGAAAGCGTTCGGCGACATCATCGAGATCGAGCCGGCCCTGGGCGGGGTTGACAAGGTAAGCGCCCAATTGGGTGTCCTCGACGAGACCCCCCACCTCAAAACCGCGATCGGCAAGAGCGTGGAGGCCATCCTTGGCACCGTGCATCGCCTTGGCAACCGTCGGCTCGGCTAACCACGTGGCGAGCCGCTTCTCCTCTGCGGGCGAGATCGCCCCAAGATCGACAGCCCATGCGTCGTCACCGAAAGCGACCCCGAGAGCCCACGCGTCGCGTCCCGGAACACATAGCGCCACGGGTCCCGGCAACGCGACGATGTCATCAACCGTCGAAGGCACGTGAATGACAGCGTCGGCCACCTCTCCGTCACCTGCGTCGGCTTCTGGAGCGTCGGCGGCAAAAGCGAGCAAGCGCGCCCGCAAGCCACGGAACTGGAGCGCATCGCACACCTGGTGGATTGATGCCGCGTCGCCGCCACGCAAGCGCATGTCATCGAGCGGGACACTCACGTCCAAGTCCGTCAGCAAGTGATTGAGCTCCCGATTGAGTCGCACCCGGTCGAGGTGCTCCCGCAGGCTCTCCCCTGCCTTGCCCGGCACATCGGCAGCCGAAGCGATGACGCCCTCAAGCCCGCCATACGCGGCGATCCACTTCGCCGCGGTCTTGGGGCCGACGCCCGGGACGCCTGGCAGGTTATCGCTCGTCTCGCCAACAAGCGCGGCGAGATCGGGGTACTGCGAAGGAGAGACCCCATACTTCTCAGCCACCGTCGCGGGCGTGAACTCAACGAGATCGCTCACGCCTTTGCGTGGATAGAGCAAGGTGACGTCCTCAGTCACCAGTTGGATCGTGTCGCGGTCGCCCGAGACGACGAGCACCTCCATGCCTGCTTCGCGCGCCATCCGCGCGTAAGTGGCGAGCAGGTCATCCGCCTCATATCGCTCTTTGTCGACCGCAACAATATTGAGCGCGGCGAGGACCTCGCGCATCAACGGCACTTGCGGCTCGAACTCCGGAGGGGTGACGTCACGCGTGCCCTTGTAGCTGGGGAGCCGTTCCGTGCGGAACGTTCCGCCCGGCAAGTCGAAAGCCACGGCCACGTGCGTGGGCTGCCGATCCGTCAGCAGGGACGCCATCATCGCGGTGAAGCCGTACACCGCGTTGGTCGGTGCCCCCGTTGAGGTGGCGAAATTCTCGACGGGCAATGCGAAAAAGGCACGGAATGCCATCGAGAGTCCGTCGACAAGTAGCAGTTTGTCCTTGGCTGATCCGCTCACAGATGCCAACCTAGCCCCTATGACCGACAACGACGGGGCCCATCGAGATGTAGAGAGCGCCCTGATCGAGCGCTTGGGAATCACCCTTCTTGAGATCACCCCCGAGCGTGCGCGGGCAACGATGCCCGTGGAAGGCAACACTCAGCGCTTCGGCATTCTCCATGGCGGAGCGTCGGCCGCGCTCGCCGAGACGGTAGGGTCGCTCGCGGCAATGGCGCACGCGGGCGATGATCGGATCGCTGTGGGTGTCGACTTGTCGATCACGCATCACGCCGCAGTCGAAAGCGGCCTCGTCACAGCAGAGGCCGTTGCACTTCACCTGGGTCGCAGTGTCGCCACCTATGACATTGCACTCGTCGACGACGCGGGCCGACGCACGGCCTCAGCACGCCTCACCTGTTACCTCAGGAACGCTTGATTCACACGTAACCGAAACAATTCGGGGCTAGATTGAGCCGCACCCGAACCTGGAGGACGACTGTGAGAACAGCCCTCGACACCCGTGCCCTTGCCCGGGCAGGTGTGATCCTCGTCGTCACGGCACTCGCCTTCACGCTGTATTCCGCGTGGACGGCCGGGCAGCCAGACGCCGTCGGAGCCACCGTCGCTCAGGCGCAAGGCAGCACGGGTCTCGTGCCCATGACAGATGATGGCGGACTTGTCGACGAGGCGGAACCCGATCCTGGCTCCGCGGGTGACGACGAAGACGTCACGGCCCCAGCGCCCGCCTCCCGGGCCACCAGCCAGCTTGCGCAAAGCCTCGTCAACGGCGTCGCCTTTGGACTTCTGCTCGCGCTGGCATCGGTGGGTCTGTCTCTCATTTATGGAACGACGGGGCTCAGCAACTTCGCCCACGGCGAGCAGGTGTCGCTCGGCGCCATTCTCACCTACGTCCTCGTCACCCAGAAGACGGTCTCGATGCCGCTCGCGCTCGCGGCCGTCCTTGCGGTGATCATCGCGGGCGGGATCGGCTGGCTGCAGGACCGTCTCCTGTGGAAGCCGCTGCGCAAGCGCCGCGTCGGCATGACACAGCAGATGATCGTGTCAATCGGTCTCGCCCTTGCAATGGTCAACCTCCTCCAGTGGTGGATTGGCGGACGCAAGGTGCGCCTCAGCATCGCAATCGACGTGCGCCATCAAGTGGGGCCGTTCCAAATCGGCAATCAGACTCTCCTGTCGATGGGCATCGCGATTGCCTGCATCTTGGCGGTATCGGCTTTCTTGCTCTACACCCGCTTGGGCCGCGCCACCCGCGCCGTGTCCGATAACCCTTCACTGGCCGCAGCGTCAGGAATCAAGGTCGACGGCATCGTCCGGCTCGTATGGGTCCTCGCCGCCGCGCTCGCAGCCGTGGGCGGCATCTTGCTCGCCCTATACGAACAAGGCGCGTCCTTTGACTCGGGTTCCCGGATGCTCCTCCTCATGTTTGCGGCCGTCACGCTCGGAGGGCTCGGCCAGCCATTCGGGGCCCTCGTCGGCTCGCTCGTCATCGGCCTGGTCTCAGAGGTGTCGACCGTATGGCTCCCGCCAGACCTCAAGTCGGCAACGGCGCTTGGCATTCTCATCTTGGTGCTCCTGTTCCGACCGCAGGGCATTCTCGGACGAGCGGAAAGGGTGGGTTGATCCATGGACTTCTCCGACCTTCTTATCGACGCCGGGCGCGAAGTATTCGCCCCCACAACGGCAGCCTTTGCATTGGCAGCCATCGGGCTGAACTTCCACTTTGGCCTCACGGGCCTGCTCAACATGGGCCATGCGGGCTTCATGCTCCTAGGCATGTACGGCTACGCGATCACCATTCGCGAAGTCAGTGCCAACGACAACATGCTGTTCGGCATCGAGATGGACGCAGGCGCCCAAATCGCCTTGGGCGTGCTCGTCTCAGTCCTCGTCGCCGTCGCCTTTGGTCTGCTCTTAGGGTGGCCGACGCTGAAGCTGCGAGGCGACTACCTCGCCATTGTGACAATCGCGGCGGCTGAAATGGTCCGCTTTGTGGGACGTTCGCAGTCGCTCAAGGACCTGACGGGGGCTTCGACGGGCATTCGCGGCAAGGACTACAAGCGGCCGTTTGAGTCTTTGTCGCCATTCCCAGACCGGCAAGTGGAACTTGGGCCTTTCACACTTCATGGTTCGCAGTCGACGTCATGGTGGCTCGTCGTAGTCTCGTGGTCCGTTGTCATTCTCGCCTCTGTGCTGTTCTGGCGCTTGTCCCGCTCTCCTTGGGGACGCGTGCTCAAAGGCATTCGAGAAGACGAAGATGCGGTGCGCTCTCTCGGCAAGAACGTCTACTCCTACAAGATGCAGGCGCTCGTGTTAGGCGGTGTCATCGGCGCCCTCGGCGGGGTGCTCTGGTCGTTTGGCAACTCTGTCGCACCCGACTCGATGGGACGTCCCACGACGTTCTGGATCTGGACTCTGCTCTTGCTCGGTGGCGCCGCGACTGTCTTTGGGCCCATCTTGGGATCGATTCTGTTCTGGACCTCCCTGCTCGTGGTCCGCGCACTGGCCAACGGCCTCATTCCCGATTCGATTCTCGCGCCGACGGAACTCGAACCGTTCTCACTCGTGCTCGTTGGGGTCACCCTCATGCTGTTGGTGATCTTCAGACCACAAGGCATTCTCGGCGATAGAAGGGAGTTGGCGATCAATGACCGCTAAGCCGAACTCAGATGCCTTCGCCGACGTGCCAGAGGTTCCGGGCGCTCCCAAGAAGGACGCGGTGATCGTCGCGCACGGCGTGCAGCGCACTTTTGGAGGGCTCAAGGCTGTTGACGTGGAGCACCTTGAAGTGCAACGCCACGCCATCACCGCTCTCATCGGCCCCAATGGCGCTGGCAAATCCACCTTCTTCAACTTGCTCACCGGATTCGATCGCGCACAACGCGGCCAGTGGTCTTTCAACGGTGTTTCTTTGCAAAGCCACTCCCCCGCGCGCGTCGCGCGAGCAGGCATGGTGCGCACCTTCCAGCTCACCAAAGCGCTGTCACGCATGAGGGTGATCGACAACATGATGCTCGGCGCCACTCGTCAACGCGGAGAGAACTTCTGGGTGGCGATGGTGCCGTCTTTGTGGCGTGGCCGCGAGGAGGAGATCAGGGCCAAAGCTGAAGAGCTTCTCACTCGCTTCAAGCTCTATGACAAGCGCAATGACTTTGCAGGTGAGCTGTCGGGAGGCCAACGCAAACTGCTCGAAATGGCTCGTGCGCTCATGTCGGACCCCGAGATCGTCATGCTCGATGAACCGATGGCTGGGGTGAATCCCGCCCTCACGGAGTCCCTCCTCGAACACATCGTCCAGCTCCGTGATGACGGTGTCACGATCTTGTTCGTCGAGCACGACATGCACATGGTGAGACGCATTTCGGATTGGGTTGTCGTCATGGCCGAAGGCCGCATCATTGCCGAAGGTCCGCCAGAGACCGTCATGCAGAACGCCGCTGTACAGGATGCGTACTTGGGCGCTCACCACGACACAGATCTTTCGGAGGACCTCTCATGAGCGACGTGCGCACGAGCAGGCCAGGACCGGACGCTCCCATCGTCCTTGAGGCCACCGACGTGGTGGCCGGCTACTTGCCGGGCATTGACATTCTCAACGGCTGTTCCATGGCCGTGCGTGAAGGCGAGCTCATTGGCATCATCGGCCCTAACGGCGCCGGAAAGTCGACCTTCCTCAAGGCGCTGTTCGGGTTGGTGCCGGTGCGCTCAGGTGACGTCACGTTGCGCGGCGAGTCAATTGCGAACCGACGCGCCGATGAGTTGGTTCGTCAAGGCATCGGCTTTGTCCCGCAGACCAACAATGTGTTCCCGTCGCTCACCATTGAGGAGAATCTCGAAATGGGGGCCTTCCAGAACCACCGCGAGTTCCGCACACAGTTCGACAAAGTCGTAGACCTCTTCCCCGTGCTCGGGGAACGGCGCGCACAGCGCGCGGGGTCTCTGTCCGGCGGTGAGCGGCAAATGGTGGCGATGGCACGGGCGCTCATGATGGATCCGACCGTGCTCTTGCTCGATGAGCCAAGTGCAGGGCTGTCGCCAGCGCGCCAAGACGAGACGTTTGTCCGGACGCGCCACATCAACCGCAGCGGCGTCACCGTCATCATGGTCGAGCAGAACGCGCGTCGCTGCCTGCAGATCGCCGATCGCGGCTACGTGCTCGACCAAGGCGCCACCGCCTACACAGCATCGGGCCAAGAGTTGTTGAAGGACCCCAAAGTCATCGAGCTCTACCTCGGCACCCTCGGCGCGTAGCAACTCAAGGTAACAAGGAAGACAGAGGGCCCCCGGCCAAGCCGGGGGCCCTCTGTGTGCGTACCAGTCGCGAGAATTACTTGACCTCGCCGTACACGGCCTCGATCCACGCCGGCACGTTGTCGTCACCGTACGTGTAGACGCCCACGAAGGCGCTCGATGGGTCGTTATCTGCGTTGAACGGACCCGTGCCCGCAACTGACTTGTAGACGATCTCCTCGCCTGCCTCGATCAGCTCCGAGCACTCGACCCAACCGGTGCACTCAGTGCCACCCTTGGCGCCAGACACTGCGGCCATGTTCTCTTGAATCGTCTTGCCGTCGGGAGCGCCACCGCGCAGCGCCGCGAGAGCGACGAGCATCGTGGCGTCGTACGACTCAGGGCCGTAGGCAAACGAGTCTAGCGGTCCACCATTGGCACCCTCGAGGAGAGCCTTAAAGTCATCCGTCGGGTTGGCTCCTGGGATGGTGCCCTTCGCTCCGGCGAGTGTGCCGGCCTCAAAGTCAGCCGAGAAGTCCGACGTGTTGCCGTCGACGAGGTACAGCTTCGACATGTCGAAGCCATTCGCAGCAAGCTCAGGAATGATCTGCTTTGCCTGGTCGAACGAGATGAGCGCGATCGCCTCGGGGTTGGTGGCAAGAATCGCCTGCACGTCGGAGGAGAAGTTGCCCGCGTTGGGGTCAAATTCTTGTCCCTCGACGCCGTAGGTGATCGTGCCGCCACCGCTTTCGATGACGTTTTGCACCACGTCGCGCAGACCGGTTCCATAGTCATCGTTGAACACGAGGATGCCGATGTTCTTGTGGCCATCATTGAGGATGATGTTGGCCAGAGCGTCACCCTGGACTGTGTCCGGCGGGGCCGTGCGGAAATAGAAGTCGCTGTAGCCGGACAGCGCGGCCGCCGTGTTGGCCGGCGAGATCTGCACGACCTCAGCAGCGGTGATGTCATCAACGACGTTGAGCGAAACCGACGAGGATGCGGCACCGATGATCGCGCCAACTCCGTCAGAGATGAGGTCCGTCACCGACTGCGAGGCGATCTGCGGGTTCTGCGTGTCCGACGAGTCCTTGTCGATGACGACCACGTCGTTGCCGAAGATGCCGCCAGCCTCGTTGATCTCGTTTGCCGCGAGGTGCACGCCCGCAACTTCCGGCGGGCCGAGAAATGCGAGCGAACCGGTCAATGGCAACAATGTGCCAATCTTGAGGACATCGCCGTCGCCGCCCGACCCAGCGCCACCGGAAGCGGTGGAGCCAGAGTCACTGCTTGAAGCACAAGCGGCGAGGGCAAGAGACGCGACCGCGGTGAGCGCGGCACCGCGTGCGATGGTGTTCCATCGAGCCATGTTCTTCCCTCCAGGTTGATCCGGCGGCAGAACCACCGGTGCCGCCATGGGGACGGTCCCCACGGCAACTGTCCTCACCGTAGCGTCACGGCGTTTCATTCGTGAGACTCGTTGGTCACAATTTCGTGACTTTGTACCCAGAGACGTCGTGGGAGCCCCGGCTGTACCAGGAGCGATGGCGTCCTATTTGGAGGAACCCATCTGGTCGATGACGGCTTCAGCGACTTCGCGCATCGTGAGGCGACGATCCATGGACGTCTTCTGAATCCACCGGAACGCCTCGGGCTCGTTCAGCTGCATCTTCTCCATGAGCAGACCCTTGGCACGCTCGACGCGCTTGCGGGTCTCCATACGTTCGGTGATGTCCGCGATCTCGTTCTCAAGGGCACGGATCTCCGCGAACCGTGACGCCGCGATCTCGACGGCCGGGAGGAGATCAGCGGGAGTGAACGGCTTGACGACGTAGGCCATGGCCCCCGCATCACGCGCGCGCTCAACGAGCTCCGTCTGTGAAAAAGCGGTGAGCAGCACAACAGGGGCAAGACGCGCCTTCGCAATCTGCTCTGCCGCGGTGATGCCATCCATGACGGGCATCTTCACGTCCATGACCACCACGTCGGGCTTGTGCTCGGTGGCGAGGGCAATTGCCTCTTCACCGTTCGCGCCCTCACCCACGACGTCGTATCCGCCTTCGCGAAGCGTCTCAACAATATCCATACGGATGAGCGCTTCGTCCTCTGCGACGATTGCGCGGCGCTTCACAGGGCCGGAGGGCGTGGCATCAACGTTGTCTTGTCCAACGGTATCGTTCACAAGCGCTAGCCTAGTGGGCGCGCCCCGATAGCCCAACCGGCAGAGGCATACGGCTCAAACCCGTACCAGTGTGGGTTCGAATCCCACTCGGGGCACATTTCTGCGCCGACAACGGCCATACTCTCGATCGCCCGCATCAATGTGCGCGGCGTGGTATGACGGCTCCGCATCTTCCCGCCATACTCGAGCACATGGCAGAAAAACGTCCACGTCTCGCCCCCGCCGCCACACGCCACATCGCGCTTGTTGCACACGACAACAAGAAGGGCGATCTCCTGCGGTGGTCACGCTTCAATCGCGGGACGCTGTCTCAACACCATCTCTACGCGACAGGCACCACCGGAACGATGCTGTCGGATGAGTTAGGCCTTCCAGTTCACCGATTTCTGTCAGGCCCTATCGGCGGCGATCAGCAGATCGGCGCGAAGATCGCGGACGGGTCAATCGACATGCTCGTGTTCTTTTGGGACCCGCTCTCGGCGCAACCGCATGACCCCGACGTCAAAGCACTCTTGCGGCTCGGCGCGGTATGGAACATCCCGATGGCCTCAAATGTCGCCACAGCAGACTTCCTCATCTCCTCGCCATTGTTCTCCGCCCATTACGACCGAGCAATGCCGGATCTTGGTTCGCGCGATTGGCATGACCTGGCCGAGGACCGCTAAACACCCTCGCCGCGGAAATGACGAGGCCCGCCAACTCGATGCTGGCGGGCCTCCTTCGTTGTCTCAAGCGCTCAAGAACGAACCTGTCCCACCTTGTGCACAAAGATCGAGTTGGTGGTGCCAGGAACGCCGATGGGCGTGCCGCTGACGACAACGACGTAGTCGCCGTCCTTTGCACGCCCTGTCTCCTTGAGGAGTCGGTCGACAATTGCCACCATCTCGTCAGTGGTGTCCGCGTGGTCGACGACCTCAACCTGCACGCCCCATGACAATGCGAGACGCCGCTGAGTCTCCGGACGAGGGGTCAAGGCGATCATCTTCGTCTCGGGTCGAAGGCGCGCCATACGCTGTGCAGAGTCACCGGACTGCGTGAAGGTGACGATGTAATTGACGCCGAGCTTCTCTGCGATGTCGGCAGCCGCCTGCGTCACCGCGCCACCGCGCGTCTTGGGGACCGACGTGTAGGGGGCGAAGCGATCACGACCCTTCACCTCGGTGTTCTTGATGATGCGGGCCATCGTCTCCACGGTGATGATCGGGTAGTCGCCAACGGAGGTTTCGCCCGACAGCATGACGGCGTCTGCACCATCGAGAATGGCGTTCGCACAGTCCGAGGTCTCGGCGCGGGTCGGAACCGGCGAGTGCGTCATCGACTCGAGAACCTGCGTTGCCACAATGACCGGCTTGGCCTGCGAGCGGCACAGCTCGATAGCGCGCTTTTGGACAAGCGGCACTTCTTCGAGCGGCAACTCAACGCCGAGGTCACCGCGAGCCACCATGACGCCGTCGAAGGCGTCGACGATCTCTTCAAGGTTGTCGACCGCCTGGGGCTTTTCGACCTTGGCGATGACCGGGATGGTGCGGCCTTCTTCGGACATGATTCGTGCGACGTCTGCGTAGTCCTTGGCGCTGCGCACAAAGGACAAGGCGATGAAGTCTGCGCCGAGCTTGAGGGCCCACCGCAAGTCGTCCTCATCCTTGTCCGAGAGCGCTGGCACCGAGACAGCGACGCCGGGAAGATTGATTCCCTTGTTGTTCGACACCGGGCCGGGAACAACCACCTTGGTGACAACGTCGGTGCCGTCCTTCACCTCAAGCACCTCAAGACGTACCTTGCCATCGTCGATCAGCAGCGGATCGCCCGGGCTGCAGTCTCCAGCGAGGCCCTTGAACGTCGTCGAGCAGATGTCCTTGGTGCCTGCAACGTCGCGCGTCGTGATGGTGAAGATGTCACCAATCTCGAGATTGTGCGGCCCGTCGACAAAACGACCAAGACGGATCTTGGGCCCCTGGAGGTCGACGAGCACGGCGACATTGCGTCCCGACTCCTGCGCCGCCTGGCGGACGTTGCGGTAAACCTCTTCGTGCTCTTCCGCCGAACCGTGGCTGCGGTTGATCCGGGCGACGTCCATACCGGCGCCCACAAGAAGGCGCATTTGGTCCAGAGACGCCGTCGCCGGGCCAATGGTGCAGACGATCTTCGCGTTACGCATGTTCTCCAACCTAGGTGTATCAGGCCTTTAGCGCGAGTGTCCTCGCGGTGACAGGCGCCGGCAGCTCCGTGCTGCCGGTGAGATAAGTGTCGATTGCTGCCGCCGCAGAGCGTCCCTCTGCGATCGCCCACACAATGAGCGATTGGCCGCGACCGGCATCCCCTGCAACGAACACTCCGTCCACTGCCGAGGCAAACTGATCATTACGAGAGACCGTACCGCGTGGAGTGAAGCCGATGTGCTCAAGCTGTCCCAGTGTGGCACGGTCTGGACCGGTGAATCCCATCGAGATGAGCACGAGGTCCGCGGGAAGTTCCTCTTCGGTATCCGGGGCGGGCCCACGCGTGCCATCAGGCATGATCTGGGTCTTTGCGACGCGGAGCGCGCGAACATGCTCATCCTCGTCGGCCAAGAACTCGACTGTCGAGGCGAGGAATCGACGCTCGCCGCCCTCCTCGTGCGAAGACGAGACATCAAAGAGCAGCGGGTGGGTCGGCCACGGTTGCGACTTGGCGTCGCGCTGCACGTTTGGCTGAACACCGATTGCCAACGTCGTTACCGACTTTGCTCCTTGGCGCAAAGCAGTGCCAAGGCAGTCAGAGCCAGTGTCGCCACCGCCAATGATGATCACGTGCTTGTCCTTTGCGGTGATCTGACGTTCGAGCGAGTCGCCCGCTGCCACCTTGTTGCCTTGCGTGAGATACGGCATCGCAAAATGAATGCCCCGGTATCGTCGCCCAGGAATCGGCAGGTCCCGTGGGACGGTGGACCCGGTGGCGATCAATACTGCGTCGTATCGCGCGCGCAGGTTGTCCCACGTGATGTCCTTGCCGATCTCGACGCCCGTACGGAACCGGGTCCCTTCAGCCTCCATCTGCGCAACGCGGCGATCGATGTGGTGCTTCTCCATCTTGAAGTCCGGCACGCCGTATCGAAGGAGCCCGCCAATGCGGTCATCGCGTTCAAAGACCGCCACGGTGTGGCCTGCACGAGTCAATTGCTGCGCTGCAGCCAAGCCTGCCGGTCCTGAACCGACGACCGCGACGGTCTTGCCCGTCTGACGGGTCGGCTCGACGGGGGTAACAAGGCCGCGGCGGAAGCCCTCATCGATGATCGAGACTTCGATGTTCTTGATCGTGACGGCAGGTTGGTTGATGCCAAGCACACAGCTCGATTCACAAGGAGCCGGGCAAATGCGGCCAGTGAACTCTGGGAAGTTGTTCGTCGCGTGCAAGCGATCGAGAGCGTCTTCCCACTGCTCGCGCCACACGAGGTCATTCCATTCGGGAATGAGGTTGCCCAGGGGGCAACCTTGGTGGCAGAACGGCACGCCGCAGTCCATACAGCGCGCTGCTTGCCGGTTAAGCGCCTCGGGGTCACGCGCGAGCTCGTCCTTCACATACTTCCAGTCGAGCAAACGCACAGGTACCGGCCGGCTGGGAGGAAGTTCGCGTTCGCGATGCTTGAGAAAACCACGCGGATCAGCCACCAGTCACCTCCAAGAACTCTTCCCACGCGCCAGGTGCGTTGAGATCGTGCCCCTTTGAATCCAGGTCCGTCAGAGCCGCGCGGACCCGCGCGTACTGTGCGGGAAGCACTCGCGTGAAGCGATGCACGTCCGCGTCCCAATTGGCGAGGAGCTCCTTGCCGCGAGGCGAGTCCGTCTCCTTCACGTGAGTCTCAATGAGCGAGCGAACGATCACTGCGTCTTCTGCGTCGAGCGGACCCAGGGTGACCTCGCCCGAAGCACGCGCCTCCTTGTTCACCCTCTCGGCGCGCAGGTCAAGCACGTACGCGGTGCCACCGGACATGCCTGCCGCGAAGTTTCGGCCGGTACGTCCGAGGATGACGGCCGTTCCTCCCGTCATGTATTCAAGTGCGTGGTCACCCACGCCCTCGACAACCGCGGTCGCACCCGAGTTGCGCACGAGGAAGCGTTCGCCTACCTGACCGCGCAAGAAGATCTGACCACTCGTCGCACCGTAGCCAATGACGTTGCCCGCAATGACGTCGAGTGAGTCGTTGAGGGCCGCTGCACGGTCGGGGCGCACGATGACGCGGCCACCGGACAGCCCCTTGGCAACATAGTCGTTTGCGTCGCCCAAAAGCGTGAGCGTGATGCCACGTGGCACGAAGGCGCCGAACGACTGCCCTGCGGAGCCGGTGCATACGACGGAGATCGTGTTGTCAGCAAGTCCGTCGCCGCGGTAGCGCTTGGTCACCTCATAGCCGAGCATTGTGCCGACGGTGCGGTGAGTATTACGTACCTCGCGCTCAATCACCACGGGCTTCCCGGTCTCAAGAGCCTCCCGTGAGTGCTCGATGAGGTCGCGGTCAAGCGTGTCATCGAGTCCGTGATCCTGAGCAACCTCGTGGTGGAGCAGCGCGCCTGCCGGCGGCACGGCCAGCAACGGTGTCAAGTCGAGTCCCTGGGCCTTCCAGTGCGCGATCGCGGAGCGGGTGTCGAGCAGCTCGACGTGACCAACCGCCTCCTCAATCGAGCGGAAGCCAAGCGCCGCGAGATGTTCACGAACCTGTTGAGCGATGAACTCAAAGAAGGTTTCGACAAACTCGGGCTTGCCATTGAAGCGTGCCCGAAGTTCGGGGTTCTGCGTCGCCACCCCCACCGGGCATGTGTCCTTGTGGCAGACGCGCATCATGATGCAACCCGAGACGACCAAAGGTGCGGTTGCGAATCCGAATTCTTCGGCGCCGAGCAAGGCAGCGATGACGACGTCGCGACCGGTCTTCAACTGGCCGTCCACCTGAACGACGACGCGGTCGCGCAGATCGTTTCGCACGAGCGTCTGCTGAGTGTCGGCAAGACCGATCTCCCACGGCGCCCCCGCGTGCTTCAACGAGTTGAGCGGCGATGCTCCCGTGCCGCCGTCGGAGCCCGAGATGAGCACGACGTCGGACTTGCACTTGACCACGCCGGCGGCGATTGTGCCGACGCCGACCTCAGACACGAGCTTGGTGTGGATCCGCGCCTCGGGGTTCGCGTTCTTGAGGTCGTGAATCAGTTGCTTGAGGTCTTCAATGGAATAGATGTCGTGGTGCGGCGGCGGAGAGATGAGACCGACGCCGGGGGTTGAATGGCGCGTGGCCGCGACCCACGGGTACACCTTAGCGCCGGGCAACTGCCCACCCTCACCCGGCTTGGCGCCTTGAGCAAGCTTGATCTGAAGGTCGTCAGCGTTGACCAGGTACTCGCTCGTCACTCCAAAGCGGCCTGACGCCACCTGCTTGATCGCGCTCCGACGCTCAGGGTCATAGAGACGCTCGGGAGCCTCACCGCCCTCGCCCGTGTTCGACTTTCCGCCCAAGCGGTTCATCGCAATGGCGAGGGTCTCGTGTGCCTCTTGAGAGATCGAGCCATACGACATCGCACCCGTGGTGAATCGCTTGACGATGTCGCGAACGTGTTCGACTTCTTCGATCGGCACGGGCGGACGATCCGACGTGATGTCGAGCAGGCCCCGCAGAGTCATCAGGCGCTTCGCCTGATTGTTGACTCGCTCCGTGTACTCGTTGAACACGGCGTATTGACGCGTGCGGGTTGAGTGCTGGAGCTTGAAGACTGTCTCGGGATCGAAGAGGTGCTCCTCCCCTTCCCTGCGCCACTGGTACTCACCACCAACGTTGAGACGACGGTGTGCAGGCGGCTGGCCCGAGATCGGGTAAGCGTCGGCGTGACGCTGGGCTACTTCCTCTGCGATCACATCGATTCCGACGCCGTCAATCTGGCTTGGCGTGCCCGCGAAGTGCCGGTCCACGAGGTCACGCGACAAACCGATGGCCTCGAAGATCTGCGCGCCGCGGTACGACGCCATTGTCGAGATGCCCATCTTCGACATGATCTTGAGGACACCCTTGCCCAGCGCCTTGATGAGGTTCTTCACCGCTTGTTCAGGTGTGACGCCCTTGATGTAGCCCCGGCGAACGAGATCTTCGACAGACTCCATCGCAAGGTACGGGTTGACTGCACCCGCTCCGTAGCCGATGAGGAGCGCAACGTGGTGAACCTCACGGACGTCGCCAGCCTCGACCACGAGCGACACCTGGGTGCGCTTCTGGTGCCTCACAAAGTGGTGATGAACAGCCGCGGTGAGGAGCAGCGAAGGGATTGGCGCGTTGTCGGCGTCGGAATCGCGGTCAGACAGAACGAGGAAGGACACGCCATCGTCGATTGCCTGGTCGACTTCGGCAAAGATCTCTTCCAGGCGCGCCTCAAGGCCTTTGCCGCCTTCGCTCACTCGGTACAGACCCTGGATACGGCGGGTCGAGAAGACCCCCTTCAAATCGGGGTTCGTGTCGATGTGGATGATCTTTGCGAGGTCATCGTTATCGATCACCGGGAAGTCGATGACCACCTTGCGCGCGTGCTGAGGAACATTTGCAAGCAGGTTCGGCTCAGGCCCAATCGCGCCGCCAATCGCGGTGACGATCTCCTCGCGAATCGCGTCGAGCGGCGGGTTCGTCACCTGCGCGAACATCTGGGTGAAGTAGTCGAAGAGCAGCTTGGGACGCTTCGACAAGACGGCGATCGGCGTATCTGAACCCATCGCACCGATCGGCTCCACCCCCGAGGTTGCCATCGGCTCCAGGAGAACCTTTAGCTCTTCCTCCGTATAGCCAAAGGTTCGCTGGCGGCGCACGACCGACGAACGCGAGTGACTGACGTGCTCGCGTTCAGGCAAATCCGCAAGGCGGACAGCATTCTCGTCGATCCACTCTCGGTACGGGTGTTCGGCGGCAAGGGTCGTCTTGATCTCATCGTCCTCGACGATTCGGCCAGCCGCAGTGTCGACCAAAAACATGCGACCCGGCTGAAGGCGGCCTTTACGCACCACCTTCGCCGGGTCGATGTCCAGCAGTCCGGCCTCCGAACCACAAATGACGAGGCCGTCTTCGGTAACCCAATACCGACCCGGTCGCAAACCGTTGCGGTCAAGAGTTGCGCCAACGAGGGTGCCATCGGTGAAGTGCAATGCCGCGGGACCGTCCCACGGCTCGATGAGGTTCGAGTGGTACTCGTAGAAAGCACGCCGCGCAGGATCCATCTCGGTGTGGTTCTGCCATGCTTCGGGAATCATCATGAGGACGGCATGCGGCAACGAGCGTCCGGCCAGGTGAAGAAGTTCCAGCACCTCGTCAAAGGACGCCGTGTCCGAAGCCGACGCGGTGCAGATGGGCGTCAACGATGAGAGGTCGCCCAAGAGTTCCGACGCCAGCTTGCCTTCACGTGCCGCCATCCAGTTGCGGTTGCCACGCACGGTGTTGATTTCCCCATTGTGGGCAATGAGGCGGAGTGGCTGAGCAAGCGGCCATGAAGGAAAGGTGTTGGTCGAAAAGCGTGAATGCACCAGCGCAAGTTCCGAAGCGAACAGCGGGTGCAGCACGTCGGGAAATACCTGCTCCAGCTGATACGTGGTCAGCATGCCCTTGTACGTGAGGGTCCGCGACGACAGCGACACGACAAAGGGTCCGCCGCTCTTCTCGGCGCGCTTGCGCACTCGAAAAAGTCTCCGGTCGAGGTCAATGCCTGTCAGCCGCTCGGATTCCATGAATACCTGGCGGAACGTCGGCGCGGTTGCGCGCGCGGACGGACCGAGCGGTTCCAGGTTCACCGGCACATCGCGCCACCCAATTACATTGACGTTCTCAATGCGCGCGGCGGTCTCGAGGGCAGCGATCTCGGCGGATTCCGCACCAGGAGTGAGAAAGACGAGGCCTACGCCATAGAGGCCCGGCTCAGGAAGCGTGAAGTCGGTGACATCCTGCAAAAAGGCATGGGGTACCTGCGTGAGGATGCCCGCGCCATCACCAGTTTCGGTTTCGGCGCCCACAGCGCCGCGATGTTCGAGGTTCTTGAGTGCAGTGAGACCTAGATCGACGATGTCGCGCCCTGCTGATCCGCGGAGTGTGGCAATAAAGGCCACGCCACACGCGTCATGCTCATACGTGGGGTCGTACAGACCAGGAGTTGACCAGTCGTCGCCGTGATGTCTCCCCATCACATCGTTCCTCACCGTCGCAGAACACGCCTGCAACCATCGTTGTTGTGGGTCGCCATCGCCCCGCGGGTTTTCCGGAGAGAAAGATTACAGGGTCCCGAAAAGGGTGCCTTACACGTCAGATGCGGCTTCCGAATGGTCCGATGTCGTTGCCGCGAGCTCGCTCCGAGCGGGACGATCAACGCCTTGTTGGCGGCGCCCCACGAGTACAAACATAACGGCTCCGAGCGCAAGGACGAACACGGACACAAAGACATTGACCCGGATCCCGCCAATGAGGACTGCGGTGTCAATGCGCACCGTCTCGATCCAGAGACGTCCACTGACATAGACGATGACGTAGAGCCAGAACACCCGACCGCCCCGCAGATCGAGACGTTTGTCCAGGTAGATGATCAAAGCCGCACCGGCGAGGTTCCACAACAACTCATAGAGGAACGTCGGATGGAACGTCGCAAACTCCTCGAAGCCGGCCGGGCGGAACGCCGGATCGATCTCAAGCGCCCATGGCACTGTCGTGGGGCCACCGAAAAGTTCTTGATTGAAGTAGTTGCCCAAGCGCCCGATGGCCTGCGCAATGAGGATTCCGGGTGCTGCCGCGTCGGCAAAGGTCATAAACGACACGCCAGCGCGGCGGCAGCCAATGTAGGCGCCCGCGAATCCAAGCGCGATGGCCCCCCAAATGCCGAGGCCGCCCTCCCAAATCTTCAGCGCGTCGAGCGGCCGCCCGCCGTCACCGAAGTACGGCCCAGGCGTCGAGATGACGTGATAAATGCGACCGCCGATGATTCCGAATGGAATCGCCCACATGCCAATATCGCCGATCGCCTCGGCCTTGCCGCCCCGCTCGACCCAGCGGCGGGTGGCAAGCCACAACGCGAAGAAGATGCCGGCGAGAATCCACAGCGAATAGGCGTGCACCGTCAGCGGGCCTACCGAGAATTGCGCCCAGTCCGTGGGCGGGCTCGGAATCGCCGTCGGTGTCAACGTCCAGACCTCACGCCGTGGGCCAACTCAGCCGCCTTCTCTTTGAGAGCAGCGAGTGCCGCTGCCTCATCATTGTGCTCAAGCAGGCAGCGTACGAGGGCCGAGCCGACAATGACACCGTCTGCGTAACGCGCCACTTGTGCCGCCTGCTCACCCGTCGACACACCAAGGCCCACGCACACCCGTGCCGCGCCGGCCTCGCGGGTGCGGGCTACGAGCGCTTCCGCACCCCCACCCACCGTAGCGCGCTCGCCGGTAACGCCCATGAGGGACGCCGCGTACACGAAACCCGTTGTGTGCTCAACGGTGAGGTGCAAGCGTTCGCGGGTCGAACTGATCGCGACGAGGAAGATCGTGTCGAGCTCACGCTCGCGCGCGATCCGAATCCAGTCCTCCGCGGCCTCCGGAGTGAGGTCAGGCGTGATGACTCCCGAGCCGCCCGCGGCCTTCAGGTCATCAGCGAACCGCTCGAGACCGTACTGCAACATCGGGTTGAAGTAGCTCATGACGACGGCGGGTGCCCCGGCGTCGGCCACCGCCTTAATGGCGACAAAGGTATCGGCGACGCGGGTGCCGTTTTCGAGTGCCCGCCCGGCTGCCTCCTGAATTGTGGGCCCGTCCATCACGGGGTCGGAGTACGGCAAACCCACTTCGACGATGTCGACGCCCGCCTCAACAATTGCCTGCATGGCACGAGCGGAACCGGCCACCGAGGGGAAGCCGACTGGCAAGTAGCCGATGAGTGCCGCACGCCCCTCCGCCTTGATGGCGTCGAGACGATCGGTCAGCGCGCTCATGACTCCTCCCCCGGCAACATCCCAAACCAGCGGGCCGCCTGCTCCACGTCCTTGTCGCCACGCCCAGAGAGGTTGACGACGATCGTGTGGCTCTCACCAATTTCGCGTCCAAGGCGGATCGCGCCCGCGAGAGCGTGAGACGACTCGATCGCTGGCAGGATGCCTTCGGTGCGGCTGAGGAGGCGGAAGGCCTCCATCGCCTCAGCATCCGTGACCGGCCAATACTCAGCACGGCCAATGTCGGCAAGGAAGGAGTGCTGCGGGCCGACGCCGGGATAGTCGAGCCCGGCGGAAATCGAATGCGAGGGCTGGGTTTGGCCGTCGTCGTCTTGCAGGACATACGTCTTCGACCCGTGGAGGACGCCGGGACGGCCGCCAGTGATCGACGATGCATGGCGGCCGGTTTCGACGCCATCACCCGCTGCTTCACAGCCGATCAACCGCACATTTGCATCGTCCAAGAACGCGTCGAAGATGCCGATTGCGTTCGATCCACCTCCCACGCAGGCGATGACAGCGTCCGGAAGACCGCCGAGTGCCATCATCTGCTCCCGCGCCTCGGCGCCAATGACGCGCTGAAAATCACGAACCATCTCGGGGAACGGATGCGGTCCTGCCGCCGTGCCGAAGATGTAGTTGGTCGTTTCGACGTTCGTCACCCAGTCGCGGTACGCCTCGTTGATCGCATCACGCAACGTTCGCGAGCCAGCTGTCACCGGCACCACTTCAGCGCCAAGGAGTCGCATCCGAGCGACGTTGAGCGCTTGCCTCTCAGTGTCCTCTTCGCCCATATAGACCACGCACTCAAGATCCATGAGGGCGGCGGCTGTCGCGGTGGCGACCCCGTGCTGTCCGGCGCCTGTCTCGGCGATGACCCGCGTCTTGCCGATCCGCTTGGTCAGCAATGCCTGGCCGAGCACGTTGTTGATCTTGTGAGAGCCCGTGTGGTTGAGGTCCTCGCGCTTGAGGAACACCCGTGCTCCGCCACAGTGCTGCGCGAATCGCGGCACTTCAGTGACGATGCTCGGGCGCCCGGTGTAGTCACGGGCGAGACGATCGATCTCCGCCTGAAATCCCGGATCGTGCTTGGCCTTGTCGTAGGCGTCCGTCAACTCATCAAGAGCAGCCATCAAGGCCTCGGGGACAAATCGGCCGCCGTAGGAGCCAAAAAACGGTCCTGCCGCGCCTGAAAGGCGACTCGTCACGGACGCACCGCTCTGAGCGCGGGGTGCGCTCCCGCCGCCACCATCTCCGCCACTGCAGTGCGCGGATCCTTGTCCTTGACAAGAGCCTCTCCCACAAGCACAGCGTCGGCGCCCATGCGGGCATACTCGACAACGTCGTGGCTGTCGCGAATACCTGACTCTGCCACCTTGACGATGCCGTCAGGAATCGCGGGCGCTACTCGAGCGAAGGTGTCGCGGTCAACTTCAAGAGTCTTGAGGTTGCGCGCATTGACCCCGATGACCCGAGCGCCAGCATCGACCGCCCGCGTGACCTCTTCATGATCGTGGACCTCGACAAGAGCGCACATTCCAAGCGAGTGAACTCGCTCGACAAGGCTCTCGAGGGCGATCTGCTCGAGCGCGGCGACGATCAAGAGCACCATGTCCGCGCCATGTGCGCGCGCCTCCCACACCTGATATGGCGTGACAATGAAGTCTTTGCGCAAAATGGGGATGTCCACCTTCGCGCGCACGGCGTCAAGGTCCGCGAGTGAACCGCCAAAGCGACGCTCCTCCGTGAGCACGGAGATGACGGAGGCGCCGCCGGCTTCGTACTCGGTGGCGAGGGCGGCGGGATCGGTGATGTCCGCCAAGGAACCCTTCGACGGGCTCGAGCGCTTCACTTCAGCGATCACCGACACCGCGGGCGTCTGGAGTTTTTGGAGCGCGTCCACGGCGCTAGGAAGACGCGCTGCGCGTTCCTTCAGTACGTCCATGGAGGTGGCCAATTCTCGGGCCGCCAAGTCATTGCGGACACCTTCAACGATGCCATCCAAAACGCTCATGCGTTGCCACCTCCTCCGGGACCATGCTACCTGGACAGGACCCTCACTGAGGACGCGCCGGTGGTTCAGCCACCCGGTGACAGGTAGGGTGCGAATGGTTCGAGATTGCGCACCACCCAGAACACGGCAAGCACAAGTGGAATCGCAATGCCCACCCACGTTGGAATATCGACGGGTCGCACACGATCGGTGCCAACGCTGAGGAGCCACCAACCGATCAAGAAGACGCCCGCAGGTATGACGCCCAGCACGACAAGTGGGTTCATGCTCATTGCGCCCGCAATGTCACCTGTGACAAGATCATGAACCGCACGCAGGCCGCCGCAACCGGGACAGTAATAGCCGCTTGCGGAGTAAAAGACACATGACGGAAAGAATCCTGGCTCATGTGGATCGCGAATGCCGGTGTAGGCGGTCGCCGCTGCGAGAGCGGCAGTGACGCCTACCGGAAAGGCCCAACGCTTGGCCACATCCGGTCGCGTCACCGCCGCGCTCACGGAACTCATTGACTCAGTTGGTCGAGAAGCCGTTCGGCAGCACGCCTGCGACCTGGAGCGCGAAGCCCAGCACCGACAGCGCACAACCGATGATGCCGAGAATGAAACCGACGTTCGCGAGCGAACCGTTCGATGCGCGGCCCTCCTCGGCGGCCTTCTTGCCGTTGATGCCGAGGATGATCGCCGGGATACCGGTGAAGAAACCGCAGCAAAGAATCGACAGGATGCCGAGCACGAGTGCCCAGACGCCAAGCTTGTTCTTCTCGTTCGGGTCGCCACCGACCGGCGGCATCCCCATCGGGGGCGGCGGGGGTACTTGCGTCATGTGATGTCTCCTTTGATTTCACTGAAACGCGGAAAAGGCCGCGTCGCCTAGTTCAGCGGTTGCCCGTGACCGAGCGCCCGCAATGCCGCGCCGACTGCCAGGGCAACGACAATGACTCCCAGACCGACCCACAGCAGGGCCAGCTGAGGAATCATGACGCCGATGGCGCCAATGAGCACGCCGAGAACGATCAGCCCGTTTGTCACCCAAGCTGCAATCGTGCGGCCGTGGTTGCCGGCGGCGACACGGGGCAGATTCTGCGGGTCAATCTGTGGGGACGACATGCTCACTCCTTCTGGGACGTGCTGGTCAGTGTAGCGAGACTCGCCCAGGAACAAGGCGATTTGCTTGGGACACGGCGCGGATCATCGCCGCTGCCTTGTCGCGGGTCTCTTGGGCTTCTCTTGCAGGCACGGAATCTGCGACAACGCCCGCTCCGGCCTGAATATGCGCCGTGCCGTTCGCGATCAAGGCGGTGCGGATGGCGATCGCCAAGTCCATGTTGCCGGCGAAGTCGAAGTAGCCGATCGCACCGCCATAGAACGCCCGACGTACCGGCTCCAGTTCATCGATGAGGGCGATCGCACGGGCCTTCGGCGCACCTGACAAGGTCCCCGCAGGGAATGTCGCGACGAAGGCATCGAGGGCGCTTGCGTGCTCCTCGAGATGACCCACCACCGTTGAGCAGATGTGCATGATGTGGCTGTAGCGGTTGACGGCCATGAACTCGACCACCTCAACCGACGTCGGCGTGCATACCTTCACGAGGTCATTGCGTGCCAGATCGACAAGCATCACATGTTCGGCGATTTCCTTGGGATCTGCGAGGAGTTCGGTCTCGAGGGCCTTGTCCGCCTCAGGCGTTGCTCCGCGGGGCCTCGACCCCGCGATCGGAAAGGTGAGCACTGAACGGTTCTTCACCGTGACCAACGACTCGGGGCTCGCGCCGACGAGAGCAAAGTTGCGCCCCTTGTCGTCCTCACATTCGACGTAGTACATGTACGGGCTCGGGTTGAGAGTGCGCAGCACGCGATACACGTCAAATGGGGCCGCCGGGCATTCCGCATCGAATCGTTGTGACGGCACCACCTGGAAGACTTCGCCATCGCGAATGGCTTCTTTGGCGTACTTCACCATCTTCTCGTACTCGCCCACAGCGCTTCGGTCCGTGACGGCGCCTTCGGGTCCGTCATCGAGCGCCATCGCCTCGAGGCGGGGCGCCTCGGCAAGCGTGTGCTCCATTTCGTCGACGCGGCGTAATGCCGCCGCATACGCATCGTCGATACCCGTCGGCTGAGCATCTGTATTGACGGCGTTCGAGATGAGCCACACGGAGCCGTCAACGTGATCAAGCACGGCGAGATCGGTCGCCAAGAGCAACAACCCATCAGGTACGTCGAGCTCTCTCACCGCATCTGCAGGGAGAGTCGGCTCCCACTGGCGAACGATGTCCCAGCCGAGCGCGCCCACGAGACCACCAGTGAGCGGCGGCAGGCCCGGAATCGCTTCTGACGCGAGCTCACTGAGCGCGGCGGCAATCGTGGGAAGCGGAGCCCCATCGACGAGACCTGCGGGCACCTGACCAGTCCAGCGAGCCTCGTCGCCGGTAATTGTCAACGTTGCCTGGGCATGCACGCCGATGAACGAGTACCGGGAACGGGAGCCGTCTGGCTCTGCTGACTCAAGGACAAAGGTGCCCGGACGCGAGCCAGCAAGTGCCTGGTAGAGCGCCACGGGCGTCCAGCCGTCGCCCAAGAGCCTGCGCACCACCGGCACCACCCGGTGGGTAGCACCCAGGGCGACAAAGTCCTCACGCGACGGCCACGTCTGGCCCCACTCCAGCGTCGGCGCTGGGACGGCCGTCACGACGTTCCTCCCAGCACAAGGTCGCCTCCCGCGTCGAAGCACGAGTGGTCTCCGGTGTGGCACGCCGCGCCTTCTTGGCGCACCGTGAGGAGAATTGCGTCGCCGTCGCAGTCAATCTCGGCACGCACCACGTGCTGCACATGACCAGAGGTGTCACCCTTGCGCCACAGCTCGCCGCGTGACCGGCTCCAGTACACGCCACGGCGCGTTCCTAAGGTCTCCGCCAACGCGTCGTCATTCATCCACGCGACCATGAGCACCCGGCCACTGCCGTCTTCCTGGACAACGGCGCACACCAAACCGTCCGGGGTGCGCTTGAGGCGCTTTGCGATCTGCGGGTCGAGCGACATGGCGCCTATCTTTCCACGCTCACGGGAGGTCGACGCCCCCTGGCTCGTCCCGCGTCTGAGACATCCATGCGCGGTGCAGACGCGCATAGGCGCCATCCCAAGCGACGAGTTCCGCGTGCGGGCCAAACTCCTTCAACTCGCCCTGATCCATCACAGCGACGAGGTCCGCACGTTCAGCCGTAGACAACCGGTGTGCGATGACGACGCTGGTACGGCCGTGCATGAGCCGTTCCAGAGCACGCGAGATACGCACTTCCGTGGCGGGGTCCACGGCCGAGGTCGCCTCGTCGAGGATGAGGACATCCGGATCGGTGAGATACGCGCGCGCAATGGACACGAGCTGGCGCTCGCCTGCACTGAGCAACTCGCCTCGGGCACCGACCGACGTGTCCAAGCCAGCCGGAGCATCGTTAAGCCATGCGTCGAGGCCTAAGTCCCTGAACGCCGTTACCGCGTCAGCGCGCAACGACTCGACGTCCTGATCGGGCCGGGCATAGCGAAGGTTGTCGATAATGCTGCCTTCGAAGAGGAAGCCCTCTTGCGGGACAACGGCAAGGCGATGGCGGATCTCGCTCAAGCGGACTGTCCGGACATCCACACCACCCATGCGAATCTCGCCCGCAGTGGGATCGAAGAAGCGCGACAGCAACCGCGCGAGCGACGTCTTGCCAGAACCCGTTTGGCCGACAATCGCCAAGCGCTTGCCAGCGGGCAGCGCGAAGGTGACGCCCTTGAGAACCTCATCCCTCCCGTCATACGTGAGACGGACGCCATCAACGGAGAGATCGAGTTCACCTGCGGGCAGCGTCACCGGCTCATCGGGATCCGTGACCGTCGACTCGGCGTCGACGAGCTCAATGACACGTTGCCAACCGACGAAAGCACGCTGCATCTCGGCGAGCATCTCGATGATCCACATGAGCGGTCCCGAGAACATGTAGACGAGCAATGAAAACGCCGCGACGGTGCCCACAGAGAGAGTGCCGCGCATCGCCAGCGCGGTGCCGACAACGAGCGCTGCTCCCGTCGCGAAGGACTGTCCGAAGGCCGTCATCGAGAAACTCGCGGACGAGAGCCACGAGGCCCGCCGCTCCTTACGCGCGATCGTGTCGATCTCGTCGCGAAGTCGGCCGCGCATCCGCTCCTGCACACCGTATGAACGGATCGTGGCGACGCCGACAAGTTGCTCCGATGTCCGGCCCAGAAGATCAGCCATGCGGGAGCGGACATCGCCGTACGTGCGGCGGATTGCGGGTTGAACCTTGAGTGTCACCCACAGCAGCGGGATGTAGCACACCGTGACGACGAGAGCGAGTTGCCACGAGTACAGAGCCATGACGACGAGCACCACCGTGGATTCCATCGCCGCCACCATCATGCCCGCGCCAGTCCACTGCATGAGGTCGCGCATCGTGTCGACATCGCCCGTGACCCGAGACACGTAGCGGCCACGCTGTTCGGAGTTCTGCGTGAGCACACTCAGGCGGTGAACGTTGTCAAAAGCCTTCTTGCGGAGCGTGGCAAGACCCGCCTCGGCAGCGATGACCATTCGCCTGCGCACCCGCCACTCGATCAGCATCGACGCGAGCACCACCATTGAGCCGCCAATGACAAGTGTGGTGACAAGATCGGCGTTGACCCCGCCTTCCGCAAGCAGGCCCTCGTCGGTCACTCGCTGCGTCAAGTACGGGATGGTGGCTTTGGCGATGGCTGCCAGCATGGCAAGGAACAGCGTGACACCGAGCCCCTTGCGGAACTCCGGCGACAACGCCATGCCACGGCGGAATGTCTCGCGCAAGCCGATGCGACGCTCGAAGTCCGCAACACCGTCCTTCTCAATCGCCACGGGACTCATGCTTCACCCCTGTCGCCCTCGGCGGCCCGCCTCGCCGAATCCTGTTCGTAGGCGGTGACGAGCTCGCGATAACCGGGATCCCGGTTGACGAGTTCCTTGTGTTCGCCCGCATCGACCACGGTTCCCCCGCTCACGTGGATCACCCGGTCTGCCAGCAGAATCGACGCGAGTCGATACGCGATAAGGAGCACGGTGGGACCGTCGCCGTCGGCACGCAGCGCCGCCAGAATCTCCTGCTCGACACCGGGGTCAACAGCGGACGTTGCGTCGTCAAGGACAAGCACCCTCGGATTGCGCACGAGCGCCCGGGCGATGGCAATGCGCTGACGCTGGCCACCGGACAGGTTCATGCCTCTCTCGTCAAGATGAGCATCGAGCGCATCACCCTCGTGGCGGAGTCCACGGACAACGTCGGCAACGGCGGCGCGGCGCAAAGCCGTCCATACTGCGTCGTCATCAAAATCCTCGCCCAAGGTGACGTTGTCACGCACAGTGCCGGCGAACACAAAGGACGTTTGGGGCACGAGCGCCACGTGGCTGCCAAGTGTTGCCACCACCTCGATGTTGTGGTCATCCAAGATCACATCACCGTGCGTGGCACGTGACAGCCGTGCAGCCGCGAGCGCGACGGTTGTCTTCCCGGCTCCTGTTGGGCCAACGAGCGCCGTCACCGTGCCTGGCGGAAGATCGAGCGATACTCCGGACACGATGACGACAGATTCCCCGTCGCCGTCATCTGCTGCCACATCGGCATTGCGGAAGGACAGCGCCGCAGCACCATTCTTTGGCAGATCGATATGGCCGGGCTCGTCGACCTCGGTTGCTGCTGCCGCGATGCGGGCGATGCGTTGGAAGGACACGAGCGCTGATGGCATCTGGCCGAGCACCCAGCCGACGCCGCGAATTGGAACGGCGAGCAGCGCCAAGAGGTAGATCGCGGCCACGACATCGCCGACGCTCACTGCGCCTGCTTGCGCGCGGTACGTGCCGACGATCATGATCGCGAGAGAGCTGAACGGCACCATCGCGTCCATGAGCGGCTCGAACCAGCTCGACACGCTGCCGACGCGGGTGTCGGCATCGCGCAAAGCATCGACTTTCTCGCGAAACCGCCGTGATTCGATGCCCTCGGCGCCGAGCGCCTTGATCACCGTGCCGCCCTCGAACGACTCATGGGCGATCGTTGCCACCTCGGCACGCAATGTCTGCCCCAGGTCCCACAGGGGGCTGATGACCTTCTCGTAGGCGTAATTGACGATGAGGACGGCCGGGACCACCATCATCGCTGTCAGCGCCATCCAGCCGTCCATCGTCACGAGGCGCCAGCCCGCCGCGATCATCATGGTGAACGAGCCCACCGTGAAAGCGAGCGGATGGAGTGGATTGGTGGCCGTCTCGGAGTCAGATGACATGGCCGAGAGGGTCCGGCCCGCCGGGTTTGACCGGTGCCAGCCGAGAGGCAATGACGCAATCGCATCTGCTACGACGGTGCGGTGGCGCGCTCCGACTCCCGCAACGGCACCGCCTTGCATCGCGCGCCTTGCCGCAATGAGCAGTGCGTTGATGAGGCCGATTGCCACAAACACACCACCCGCCAAAAGGACCGCAATTCGCGGGTTCTGCGTCTGCTCGCCCCACCACCCGCGAATCGGCTCGTCGTTGATGGACGGAATGACGACCTCGTCCACAATGAGGCCCAGCGCCGAGCCGAAGACCACGGTGAGGACGCCAAAGAGACCAGCGGCGGCGATCGCTAGAGCAAAGCGCCACGGCTCAGTGCGAACGGCATGGCCAAGCAGCTGAAAGGTCTTGTGCCCGTAGGACCCGCTCAGCTGGTACTCAGCGCGAAGTTGAGACCTCACCGCACGGCGATGCCGGCAGCGCGCATCGCATGTTTCACTTCACCCACCGTCAACGTGCCAAAGTGGAACACGCTGGCAGCAAGGACGGCGTCGGCTCCTGCCTGAGCGGCCGCAACAAAATCCTCGACGCGGCCGGCGCCGCCCGAGGCAATGAGTGGCACATTCACCACGTCACGCACTTCCTTGATCATCTCGATATCAAAACCGTCGGTGGTGCCATCGGCATCCATCGAATTCAGCAGGATTTCACCAGCGCCCAATTCGGCACCCTTCCGGGCCCACTCGATTGCATCCAGGCCCGTACCGCGGCGACCTCCGTGAGTCGTCACTTCATAGCCCGATGCTGTCACGGCACCATCCTGACAACGCCGCGCATCAACGGACAAGACGAGCACTTGATTGCCAAAACGTCGCGCAATGTCTGTCATGAGTTCTGGGCGAGCGATCGCCGCAGTATTGACACTGACCTTGTCCGCGCCCGAGCGCAAGAGCGTGTCGACATCATCGGTGCTGCGCACCCCGCCACCCACTGTCAATGGCACGAACACGTGCTCTGCGGTGCGGCGCACGACATCGAACATGGTGTCGCGGTTGTTCGCGGAGGCCGTGACATCGAGGAAGGTCACCTCGTCAGCACCTTCAGCGCCATAGCGCGCGGCAAGTTCGACGGGGTCCCCCGCATCGCGAAGGTTCGCGAAGTTCACGCCCTTGACCACACGGCCCGCGTCAACGTCTAGGCACGGAATCACCCGCACGGCAACTGTCACGGTGCCACCTCCGCACTCGGGGACCCACTTGATGTGCTTGCACTTGGTTCGGGGAGGTCCAGCACCTCATCCGCGGTCCCGGATACGTCATTCCACACATCGAGAATGTCGATGACGTAGATGAGAGTGCCTTCGCCGGGGTATGCCCATGCTTCGGGAGCAATGATGAGCACCCGCGAGCCCGTCGTCTGGTCAACGAGCCCCTCATCCCAAGCGCGAGGCAGCCGGCCCACGCCGATCTGCCCCTCAAAGGGGCGTCGCTCCGGCGGCCAACTCGACTGACGAATGTCACCAAGCTTCCACGTCTTATCGTCCTTTTGCCCCGCAGCGCTGTACACCGTTTTGAACTGGGCGACGACATACGACCCCGGAAGCACCTGAGGCCCATTGCCCTGAATGAGCGTTGACACCGTCAGTTCCTTGGGCAGAGTGGTGCTCTCATCAAGGTTGACGACGGGTTCGCCGGTGTCGAGAGTCGTCACTCGCGGCAAATCCGGGTTGAGAGTGAGCGGCTCACCCACCGCTCGGTCCGACAAGACATCAATGACGACGGCGATGGCGGGCTCATCCTCAAACTCGCCTGCGGGCAATTCGATGGACAGCACCCGCGTGCCGACTCGAGCATTGAGCAAGATCGAATACAGGCGGTCGCCAAGGAGTTCTGGGGCGAGGATCGTCGACTCCGGGAGGCCGTCGTAGGTGTTCTTCAAAACGTCGCCGGTGTCAATTGACACGACGTAGATGTCGAGCAAGAGCGGCTGTCCGTCCTGCAACGCCAGACCGTCTCCCTGCCACAAGACTTCGCTTTGCGACTTTGTGAAATCGGTGCCTTCCGGCCAGGTGAGAGTGGGCGCGAGCGTGTCCGATACGCCGACTTCGATGACCGAGATGTCTCCGGCGACAGCCGAGGGGCTCGCACCGGAGTCAGATGCTCCCGTGCATCCGGTCAGCATGAGAGCGAGCGCTGTCAGCGCACCAACGACGTATCTCATGCCAACTCCCTGATCCCGGCCCAGTGTACGGATGGAACTCACGCACTCATGGCCGCGATGAGAACGTCAACACGCTCGTCGACGTTCCTGAACGGGTCCTTGAGAAGAATCGTCTTTGGATCTCCCCCTGAAATCTTCAGGTGCACCCAGTCGACCGTGTAGTCCTGTCCCGATGCGAGCGCCTCTCTGACAAATCGGCCGCGCAAGGCGGCACGCGTTGTCGCCGGAGGTTCGGTCTTCGCTGTCTCGATCGCGGCGTCGGCCACCATCCGGCGCACGAGGCCATCCGCCTGCAGGCGGTTGAAGAGGCCTCGCGCCGGGGAAATGTCGTGGAAGGCCATCTCAAGGCGAGCAAGGCGCGGGTCATCGAGCGTGCAACCCAGACGCTCCCGGTACCGCTCGATGAGACGCAGTTTGATCGCCCACTCAAGTTCGGTATCGACTGCTGCAGGGTTCTGATCGCGAACCGCGCCAATGCCTCGACCCCACAGATCAATGATCTGTTCGACTTCCTCAGTGGCTTCGATGACACTGCCAAGGTGCGCCATCACTGCCTCAAGACACGCCTCTTGAATATCGGCGGCTGTGACGTGGCGACCGTCGGCAAGTTCGACAATCGCGGTGCCAGTGATGTCGTGGGCGATCGTGCGGATTGCGGTCATCTCATTTGCGAGCGCCAGTTCCGGCAGTGCAATGCGCGCTTCCATGAGCCGGAGCAACAGGTCGGTCGCGCCCACCTTGAGGAAGGTGGTGGGTTCGGCCATTGTCGAGTCACCCACAATGACGTGCATCCGCCGGTACAAGTCGGCATGTGCGTGAGGCTCATCTCGCGTGTTGATCATGGGTCGCGAGCGCGTGGTGGCCGAGCTGAGGCCCTCCCACATGTGATCGGCACGTGGAGAGAAGCTGTAATGGGCGCCGTGCGGGGTGCGGGTGATGCATCCCGAGCCCGTGACAATCTGCCGGCTCACAAGGAAAGGCAACAAGACCGCGGCGAACGCCTTGAAGTCAGCACGCCGACGTACAAGGTAGTTCTCGTGGCAGCCGTAGCTGTTGCCCGCTGAGTCCGTGTTGTTCTTGTACAGGTAGATCGTGCCTTCGAGGCCGGCCGATGCCAATCGACGTTCGCCCGATTCGACGAGATCGTGAACGATCCGCTCCCCCGCCTTGTCGTGTTCGATGAGCTGAGTCACTGAATCGCACTCTGCCGTCGCGTACTCGGGGTGTGCACCAACGTCGATATACAGCCGGGAGCCGTTCGTGAGGAACACGTTCGACGAGCGGCCCCACTCGACCACCGAGTGGAAGAGGTGACCGGCAACCTCTTCCGGGGTGACAGCGCGCGCCTTGGGTGCATCAAAGTGAAGACCGAACTCTGTCTCAAGGCCGAGCACGCGCCGTGCCGGTTCGACATCGAGCGGCGCGGGTACGTCGCCGAACATCATGAGCGCTTACTGACCACCCTTTTGCACAAACGAGCGGACGAACTGGCTCGCGTTGGTCTGGATGGTGTCGTCAATCTCATCGAGAAGTGCGTCAAGAGCGTCCGTATTGGCCTGTGCCGCAGGAGCTGCCTGCACATCCGGTGTTGGCAGGTCGTCTTCAAAAGATGACGACGATGAAGTGGTCTGAGGCATATGGACAGCCTAGTCGCGAGCGGATGGCGCCGCAGGCGCCTCGGCGAGCAGGGAGTCGAGCAATTGTTGGCTCGTTGTCAGCGGATTGGGAATCGACACCACTTCGAGGTGACCGTGCTCCGCGTCTCGGTCGACGACAACTGTCGACCAACTTGCGGCGTCAACGATATCGGGGCGTGCCGCAACCATGCGGCCACGGAGCCACGCACGCGTGTCCGTGGGAGGCACGCGCATGGCCCGGGCCACTTCTGCGTCGCTCGTCACGCGTTCCACCGCGCCACTCGCGCTGAGGCGGGCAGCGATTCCGGTACCGAGTTCGCTCCACTGCACATCGGCGGCCTTCAGCCGGTCATCGTCCCAAGCGGGCAGTTCCCGCGTGCCGTCAGGATGTACCACCGCCCAACGCTCACGCATGCGCCCAAGCAGTTGGAGCTTTGCCACCCACTCAACATCGCGGGCCGCTTCGAAAGGGTCTCGTGCGAGAGCGTCGAGGACACGCTCCCACCGCTCGACAACCCCCACGTCACTCGCGCTCGTCACATAGTCACGCGCTATCGTCACCAGTGCTCGTTGGATCTCGAGGGCTGTCGCCTTCTCACCAGACGCAAGCGCCAATTGGTGACGCAGCGTGAGATCGTGCGAAACGGCCGCGACCTCGGCCACCGGTTCTGCGGGAGCGAGGGCATCAAGGCGTTCATCGCCCGCCTCGATCGCTGCAAGCACAAGCGCAGTGCTGCCCACCTTGAGATATGTGGGCACCTCAAAGCAGTTCGCGTCGCCGAGGATGATGTGAAGGCGGCGCCACGTGCGCCTATCCGCGTGAGGCTCATCGCGCGTGTTGACGATGGGCCTGCGCAGAGTGGTCTCGAGACCGACTTCGGTTTCGATGTAGTCCGCTCTTTGCGATATCTGGAAGCCTGCGTTCTCACCATAAGCACCAAGGCCCACGCGCCCGGCGCCCGTCATCACTTGGCGGGTGACAAGGTGCGCAGTGAGCCGGCGCGCGAGGACTTCAAAGGGGACGTCGCGGTTGACGAGGAAGTTCTCATGCGTGCCGTACGACGCGCCTTTGCCGTCCACGTTGTTCTTGTATAGCGACACATTGCCATCACGGCGGAACACATCCGCAGCTGCGAGCGCGATACGGTCACCCGCCACGTCCCACACGACCGCGTCCCGCGCATTGGTGACCTCTGGTCCCGAATACTCCGGGTGGGCGTGATCAACGTAGAACCGCGCGCCGTTTGGCAACACGGCATTGAGGTGAGCAGGGTCCTCCCATGAGCCCCGGCGTCGGCGCAAGGTAACACCACGGTTCGCTTCTGAATACTCGGGGCTGTCGGTGAGGAGGTCGGCCGTCGCATAGCGGCGATCGCGCCGCATGCCGCGCAGGTCCATCAACGGGTCCTCGCCGCCATAGTCCCATCGCGTCGTGCTCTCCCCCGCCCATTCGCGGCACGCGGCAACGAGGAGTGATGACAGCAGAATGGGGTTGGCGCCCGGATCGGCCGGGTCGGTGATCCCGTACTCGGTCTCGATTCCCACCACTCGCATCAGTACTCGCCGACCTCCCGGGCGGCGACGGCGCGCGCCTCGATGAGTTCCTGAGTCGCAGCGGCCAGCAGATGAGGGGTGGAAATGCCTCTCGAACCTCCACCGATCACATGCTTGATTGCCCGTGTCTTCGCCCTGTCCACCACATTGCGCAGGAGGGCGCCGGACATGAAGTTCGCGCCATCGCTCTCGCTGAAGAGGGTGTCGACCGTGGCCGAGATCATCGTTGCGACAGTGGCGTCCCGGTCACCGCCATGCGCTGCGAGTTCCTCCTCGGCGAGCGGCAACGTGGGCGAGAGGTACTTGCCGAGGATGTCGCGAGACGCGGCCGGATCCGGTCGAGACACTTCGATCTTCACGTCCAGGCGGCCCGGGCGGAGGATTGCCGGATCAATCATGTCCTCGCGGTTCGATGCACCGATGACAATGACGTTCGACAGCGATTCGATTCCGTCAAGCTCCGTGAGCAGCTGCGGCACGATCGTTGTCTCCATGTCGGAGCTCACTCCCGATCCGCGCGCCCTGAACAAGGCGTCCATTTCGTCGAAGAACACGACGACGGGCGCACCGGTGTGCGCGTTCGCGCGTGCTCGCTCAAAAATCGTGCGGATATAGCGCTCGGTCTCACCGACGTACTTGTTGAGCAGTTCGGGCCCCTTCACCGACAGGAAGTAGCTCCTGTCCGCTCCCGTCGCCTCGCCAAGGGAATGTGCGACCGCCTTCGCGATGAGAGTCTTGCCACAGCCCGGAGGACCATAGAGAAGGAGCCCGCGCGGGGGCTGCAACGCATGCTCTACGTAGAGCTCGGGGTGGCGGATCGGCAACTCGATGGCGTCGCGAATGCGCTCGATCTGAACCTGCAGACCACCGATCGCATCAAAATCCACGTCCGGGATCTCTTCAAGCAGCAGCGCCTCAACGCCTGTGCGATCAATGCGCTCGGACGCAAAGCCTGTGCGGGGATCAATGATGACGGTGTCGCCTTCGTGGACACGCTCGCGTGCATTGCCGCCAATGAGGATTGCCACTCGCTCGTCTTCACCGCGCGCCACGACGAGAACACGCTCATCGTCGATCACTTCGCGGACGATCGCCGCTTGGCCGGCACGTTCGGGCTCAGCCGTTCCGACAATGACGCTCATCGCGTTGAGGAGCACCTCATCACCCGGCTTGAGGTCAGTGCCCACGGAAGGCAACACCGCGACACGCATCCTGCGCCCGTTAGCGACGATGTCGGCATGCTTGCCAGCCCACTGGACGAAGGTCGCGAATGATTGGGGCGGGGCCGACGCTTCAGCGAGCTTCGTCCGCATCTCACCGAGGGAATCGCGCGCCTGTTCGAGAAGCCTTGAGAGTTCCTGATTGCGCTTCTCAAGTGCCGCGATCGTGTCGAGGGCGTCAGCCATCGTCACTCCTCTCCGGTGGCGCTGGTTGTCCCTACAACATCGCGCCGTACTTTGCGGACCTTCTTGTCGGACACGGGCCGCTCGCCCAGGTCCTCAGGAGACCATTCTTGATCAGTGGGATATGACCCCTTGGCGGGACGGCGGTGGCGCAGCGGCGCGGCCACCCCGGGTGCCATCCTCCGTGTTGTGAGGAGGAATCCTGTGTGTCCCACCATGCGGTGATTTGGTCGCACCGCCAAACCTTCGAGGTGCCACGTTCGCGCCATCGTCTCCCATGCATGGGGTTCGGTGAAGTCACCGGTGGCCTTGAGATCCTCGGCAAGCCGCGACAACTGGGTCGTTGTCGCCACGTATGCGAGAAACACGCCTCCGGGAGCGAGTACGTGAGCCGCCGCGTCGAGGTTCTCCCACGGTGCGAGCATGTCAAGGATGACGCGATCGACCGAGCCGGGTGCCATGCGCCGGGCGTGATCGTCAAAATCACCCACCTCAAGGGTCCATGCAGGGTGTGGGCCACCAAAGAAGGACTCGACGTTTGCGCGGGCAATATCGGCGAAGTCTTCCCGACGCTCTACAGACGTCAGCACACCACCGTCGCCGATTGCGCGCAACAGGCTCATCGTGAGGGCTCCGGAACCGACGCCTGCCTCGAGAACACGTGCACCCGGGTAGAGGTCTGCGTAGCCGACGATCTGGGCAGAGTCTTTGGGGTAGACGACGGCGGCACCGCGCGGCATCGACAGCACATAGTCGCTCAGCAAGGGGCGAAGTGCCACGTAATCGACACCAGCCGTATTGCGAATGACTGTTCCCTCAGCGGCACCGATGAGATCGTCGTGGTGGAACTGGCCCCGATGCGTGTGGAAGGTCTTGCCTTCGGTCAGCACGATTGTGTGGTGGCGTCCCTTTGGATCGGTGAGCTGCACCTTGTCGCCTGCTCGGAATGGGCCGCGGCGCGCGTCAGCACCAGTGGGAACAGGGAAAGCCATAGAGGCAAGTCTACGGGCCTACTCCAGAGCGGCCGTGACGTCGGCAAGGCGCACAATGCCGACGACGGCGTCGGCCCGGAGCGCGACGAGAGCGTCGGTCTTGCCCCACCATTGCCGCACGTGCGCGAGCAGGACATCCGAACCCGCGTCGGCGTCCACATGGGCGCCACGCGGCAACGGCGTCGTCACGGCTTGCAAAGGCGTGCTTGAGCGCAACGACTCGGGGACGACATCGGTTGCGGCGACTTCGAAACGCCCTGCGGGAGAGGAATCGGCGCCCAACACGATGACGTCCGCAACACCAGCAGCCGCCTCGCGGGCCTCGGCCACGGTCGCGGTATATGGCACGGCGACGGCGGGACGCATCACGGTGGCGACGCTCAATGCGTCACGCTTCATCATCACCTGAGAAAAACGCAAGGCGGCGGACGCGGACGGCCACAGGATGGAAAACACGAGGACCCCGGCGAACACATCGACGAAGGTCGGGTTCTGGCCCCGAGCGATCGGTGCACCAAGCGCGTAGACAAGCACCGCCACCGAGACGACGCGCCCACCCCATGCGGCGACTTTCATGCCGCGATTGCGGTCCCCCGAGATGCGCCACACAAGAGACTCGAGGATCCGTCCGCCGTCCATCGGGATGCCCGGTAGGACGTTGAACACCGCGAGCAGCACATTGGCCCAGGCGATGTACGAGATCACCATCCCCGTGAGGCCACCTGGATCGACGACGAACAATGCACCCCGCACCCCGAGTGCAATAAGGAGGTTCATCGCCGGCCCGGCGGCCGCAGTCACCCCGTTCACCAAGGGGGTGAGGTTCTTGCTCTCGAAGCTCGTGTGCCCGCCCCACAGCGTCAAGACGATCTCGGTGACTTTGCGTCCGAATGCACGTGCGGCAATCGCATGGGCCACCTCGTGGAGAAACACCGACGCGATAAGAGACACGGCAAGGACAAAACCGATCGACAAGGTCCGCGTGGTGGTCTCTCCCGCGGCCGAGGCGAAGAGGTACGACAGGAGCGCGAGCATGAGGAGCGTGCTCGGCTGGACGATGATTGGCGCCCCAAGGAGTCGGCCAACAACAAGACCCCGGGTGCGCTTTTCTGGCATGGCTTCACGGTAGCCGCAATGGGCGCTGTCAGTGGACTCACCTAGGCTTGCCGCATGCCCGCACCGCCCGGCCTGTCCCCGTCTCGAGCGAACGACTTCGCGCAGTGTCCGCTCATGTTTCGTTTGCGCTCAATCGACCGCGTTCCGGAGCCGCCATCGCGCGCTGCAACCTTGGGAACCCTCGTGCACGCGGTGCTTGAGAATCTGTTCGACCTTCCGCCCGCTCAACGCACACCCACCGCATCTCGCGAGCTTCTCGCTCCCGCTTGGGAGGCGATGGTCGCACAGCAACCGGCACTCGCCGCTCTCGTCGACGATTCGGCGGCACGGCACGAGTTCTTTGACGACGCTCGGGCCAGGCTCGGCACATACTTCGTCCTGGAAAACCCGGAACGCCTTGAGCCTGCAGCGCGCGAGTTGCGCATCGAGGCGGCCCTTGACGATGGACCTCATGTGCGCGGCATCGTCGACCGTATGGATGTGGCGCCCGACGGCGCGATCCGGATTGTTGACTACAAATCGGGCGCGGCTCCCCGTGCGGGATACGGAGCGCAAGCTGATTTCCAAATGCGCTTCTACGCACTGCTCGTCAAGCGGGCGCACGGCCGCATCCCGGCCCTCATGCGCTTGCTTTACTTACGTGACGGCGGAGTCAAGGAACTTCGACCCACCGAGGCAGACGTCGCGTCAGTGGAGGCCGAGATTCGCGACCGCTGGTCAGATATCCGCTCGTGCGCGCAGCGGGGTGACTTCCCTGCTCGTCCCTCACGCCTGTGCGGATGGTGCTCATTCCAGTCACTGTGTCCCGAGTTTGGCGGCACTCCCCCTGCCCTCGACCGCGACGCCGTCGAATCCGCGACCGGAGTTCGGCCCGTCCTCGGCCACACGAGCGCCCCGGGAAGCGAGTGAGTGAGGCATCTCCCCTCGCGCAAAAGCGCGCACATCGTCAACAGTCACGGCGGCGAGTGATGTCACCCGTGCGATCCCGTCAAGCTGCGGGACGTCGACGTGGCGAATGACGCCGATCGTGCGCGCACCCGATGCATGAGCGCTGCGCACGCCTGCCGCCGAGTCTTCAATGGCGACGCAATCGGTGGGGTTGACGCCGAGTCGCCTCGCCGCAAGGAGGTACGCCTCAGGGTCGGGCTTGCCGTGCAACACCTGATCCCCCGTCACGACCGTGTCGAACATGGCACCCGCGGCATCGAGGAAGGTCTCAACGAAGTCACCCCGTGACATTGTGACGAGCGCACAAGGAATCCCTTCGTTGTGAAGCGCCTCAAGCAATTGCCGCGAATCGTCCATCCACGGCAGGTGCGCGCGAGCGCGGGCGGTCACCTGACCCAGGAGGTCCTCGACGATGGCGTCAATCGGCAAGGCAATGCCCGCAGCCTGCAAGATCTTGGCGGAGACATCGAGCGGACGTCCCACGAGCGATAAAGCGTCCTCGCGGGTCCAGGTGACACCGAAGCGCTCAGCGAGCGCCATCTCCGCGCCAATCCAATATGGCTCCGAGTCGATGAGAGTGCCATCCATATCCCACAGCGCGGCGGCCGGAAGTTCACGTGACGTCACGGCTCAGCAGTCTAGGCTGGATGAATGACCGAGTCGTTGCCCACACCCACCGACCCAGAGCGCGAGTCAATCATGATCGCCGCGTTCGAGGGGTGGAATGACGCAGGAAATGCCGCCTCTCATGCAATCGACCATTTGGCTCGCGTATGGAATGGCCAGGAGTACGGGGCTCTTGACCCAGAGGACTATCACGACTTCCAGGTGAATCGGCCGACGATCTCGCGTCTGCCAAGTGGCGAGCGAGTCATCGCGTGGCCTGGCACCGTCATCTCGACGTGTGCCGCCGTCTCGAACGCGGACCGTCGCATCAGCCTTGCGCGGGGAATCGAGCCGTCCACCCGCTGGCGCCAGTTCTGCAATGAGTTGCTCGACTTTGCTGAGGACCTCGAGGTGACCACTCTCATCACATGCGGTGCATTGCTTGTCGATGTCCCGCACACCCGCCCACTTCCCACCTTCGTCACCTCGGAAGACCCGGCAGCTCGCCGTCGCTACGGACTTGAGCCGTCCGATTACGAAGGTCCCACCGGGATTGTCGGAGTATTGGGCCACGAGGCGGCGCTGCGAGGCATCACGGTGCTGTCAATGTGGGTTGGCGTGCCCCACTACGTGGCGCATCCCCCGAGCCCCAAGGCGACAGTCGCATTGATGGGCCAACTTGAGCGGCTGATCGGCTTCCCGGTCGATCTCGGCGACCTCCCGGAAGACGCCGCCGCTTGGCAGCGTGGTGCCGACGAGCTTGCAGAAGACGATGATGAGATCGCTCAACACGTCCAACAGCTTGAAGCGCTCCTGGACGAGACGAGCCTGCCCGAGGCATCGGGTGATGCCATTGCCGCTGAGTTCGAACGCTTCTTGCGCCGTCGCGAAGATGGACCCGGCACCGCGTCAGGCTGACATATCAGGCCGTTGCGGCAACCGTGCCGGTGGCGACAAGCACGACGATAAGAGCCGCGAAGCCAATGCGGTAGATGACAAACGGCATGAACGAGCGCGTGGTGACAAGGCGGAGGAACCACACGATGACGGCATAACCGACGGCAAAGGCGACGAGTGTGGCAATGACCGTCGCGCCGATGCCCGGCCCACCCGCCTCGGTGATCTCCGCCGAGTTTGTCGCGATCTCAAAGACCGCCGAGCCGATGACGGCGGGAATGGCCAAGAGAAACGAGTACCGAGCGGCCGCGGTGCGTGTGAGGCCGAGAAGTCGGCCAGCGGTAATGGTGCCGCCCGAGCGCGATACACCTGGCACGACTGCTGCCGCTTGCGCCAAGCCGAGAACGACCGCGTCCTTCAGCCCCAGCTCGGATAGTTCGCGGTTTGCCGGGCGGGTGCGGTCGACCCAGCCGAGCACAAGTCCGAATACGGCGAGCACAACCGCCGTGATGTAAAGGTGACGCAAGCTCGACTCGATCGCCTCCTGGAAGGTGAGCCCGACCGCGACGATGGGGACAGACCCGAGGATGACCCACCAGCCGAGACGAGCGTCGGCGTTGTGTGCTCCCAAACGCGCGCGGCGATCACGTCCGTCTTTACCCGCGAGCGCTCGCAGCCACGCCGACACGATGCGGACGATGTCCTTCCAGAAGTACACGAGCACCGCAGCTTCCGTGCCCAACTGGATGATTGCGGTGAACGCAGCGCCAGGATCATCTCCGTGCGGCAAAAGTGGGCCCAAGACTCGCACATGCGCCGACGATGAGATCGGCAAGAACTCTGTGAGGCCCTGAACGAGGCCGAGGACGGCCGCTTCCCACCACGTCATGGTGCACAACGCTACCTTCCGCGCGCCGCCACCACTGACAAGGATGGGGCGGGTAGTTTCGCTCGCATGCAGGTCAGGCGATTGGGCGCTCGCGGCGCGGAAGTGTCACGCCTGGCCCTCGGCACGATGACCTGGTCACGTGACACACCAGCCGATGAGGCAGCCCTTCTGCTTGAAAACTTCCTCGACGCTGGTGGCACGCTCATCGACACCGCAGCGACCTACGCTGACGGCGAGGCAGAACGCGTCATCGGCTCACTCCTCGCCGAGGTGTTCTCGCGCGACGAGGTGCAGTTGTGCACCAAGGCAGGTGTGCGGCGCACTCCCGAGGGCGGCATCATCGATGCCTCGAGAGGCAACTTGCTCGACACGTTGGACGCTTCACTCGCGCGCATGGGCACCGATCATGTCGACATCTGGCTCGTTCACGCTTTCGACCCCATCACGCCACTTGACGAGACGATGCACGCGCTTGAGGTCGCGTTGACGTCGGGGCGCGCGCGTCATGTGGGCCTCTCGAATTTCCCGGGCTGGGCTCTCGCACGAGCAGCGACACTCGCCCGGCCTGCCACGGCTCCCGCCGTGGTGCAAATGGAATACTCCCTGCTCGAGCGCGGGATCGAGAGAGAAGTCCTCCCTGCAGCGTCCGCGCTCGGCCTCGGCATGATGGCGTGGTCTCCCCTTGGGCGCGGAGTTCTCACTGGCAAGTACCAACATGCGATCCCAGCGGACTCGCGCGCGGCATCGGATCATCTCGCTGGCTTTGTCGAGCCGTATCTCACGGCCCGAGCGGCTGCGATCGTCGCCGCTTTGAGCACCGCGTCCGAAGGACTGGGCAGGAGCCCACACGAAGTTGCGCTCGCGTGGGTGCGCGACGCACCAGGTGTGGCGACGGCGATTGTCGGGGCCCGCACGGCAGAGCAGCTGAACGCGAGCTTGGCATGTGAAGACCTCACATTGCCACCGGCGATTCGCGAAGCCCTCGACGACGTCTCCGCCCCGCCGATTGGCTACCCAGAACGACGCTGATGTCCAAAGCCGAAGAGCTGACACCGTGACCTATCGCAGGTCAAACTCCTCGATGTCATCGTCGAGATCGTCTTCATTCTCTTCGGCGTGCGGGTCGAGACCATCCTCATCGAAGTCGTCATCATCGCCGTCATCGAGAAGGAGAGGCAGCGACTCCCCGTACTCCGCGTCGAGGGCTTCGTCATACCGTTCGAACGCCGCGGCGACGGCGTCGAAGGCATCATCCACGGCTGCGTCTTCGGCGCTACGACGTTGCTCGACCGCCTCAAGATGCGCTTCGAGCGCGGCAGTGAGGTGTCGCAATCCTTCGCGGGCATTCAAGGTCATGCATATGACGTTACCCCTGTCACAGGGTTAGATGGGAGTGAAGATGACTGATGCAATGAAGATCGCCACCGGCCACATCATCACGCCCCGGCGTGCCACGGTTCCTTCGGGCTCCCATATGCAATGGCGAGTTGTCGACATTCCGCGGGACATCACGCGCGCCGAAGCCGCCCAATTGCTGAGTGAGCAAGCAGAGCAAGGACGCTGGGAACTCGCACGGTCGGTCTTGTTCGTGGGCGGCGCCCGACGCGTATGGTTGCGCCGCCGGGCGATGCGCGTACAACGGACCGATACCGCTTAAGCACTCTTGTCGGCGACGCCGGGCTCCCACACCTCTGTTCGGTTCCGTCCCGCTTGTTTTGCAGCGTAAAGCGCACGGTCAGCATCATCGATGAGGTGGTCGGCGCCCTCATGGGTTCCAGTCGCCGTTGCGACACCAGCGCTCACATGGAGCGTGACTTCGCCGTCCCTCGTGGGGACGGCGAGCGCGGCACATGCTGCGCGCAGGTTCTCTGCAATCTCGAAGGCGTCGGCCGCACCGACGCCTGGCAACACGATGAGAAACTCTTCGCCCCCAAAGCGCACGACTTCAGCATGACGTGGCGCGCCGTCCTCAAGTGCATGTGCGACCGCCGCGATGACACGGTCACCCACGGTGTGTCCATGGACGTCATTGATCTGCTTGAAGTGATCGATGTCCACCATGAGAATGCTGAACGGCTCACTCTCAGCTTGAGCCCGCAACATCATCGCTGGCACGTTTGCACTGACGAATCGGCGATTGCGCAGACCAGTTGCCGGGTCCTGCATCACTTGCTCGGAAAGTTCAACACGCAACCGCTCGTTCACGCGGGATTCGGCCTCGAGCGCCAAGCGCATTGACTCATTCTCCCGTTGGTGCAAGGCGGATTCAGTGATGTCACGGACTTGCACAAGCAAGCCAAGCGGCACGCCTGGTTGGCGCTCGATCTGCGTGGCCGTCACCCACGCAATCAACGGCTCACCGTCGCCCCCTACCTCAACCTCGACGCCTTCGTGGTGGGGTGAGTCGAGAACGCCAACAAGGCCGGGCAAGGCGTCGCGCAGTTCGACATGGCTCGCAGCGGGATCGACGCCGCTTCTGCTCAGCAGCTGCCGGGCGCGATCATTTGCGTCAACGAGACTGCCATCGACGCCAACAACGAAGATCGCGTCGTGGAGCTTGTCGAACACCCAATCGCGTGCAATGGGCTGCAAGTCGAGCAGCCCCGGCCGCAGCGCGCCGATCCACAGCATGATGGCTGCGAGTGCCGCACCGACGCACGTGGTGTCAACTCCAGGCGGGAGCGAGCCGCTCACTGTGATGGCAGCGAATACGACGGGGGCGAGCCAGCTGAGCGCAACCATCCATCTGCTCATGCCAGCAATCGCAGGCAAGCGTCTTCGCGCCCTCGTCACGCGAACGACAGCCGTGACGATCAACGACACCATGGCGGCCGAGTGGACGTAAATGACAGGGCCATTTTCGACTCGCCCGTCGTCTCCCATCGTGTAAATGAGGTCTTGCCACGAGGGAATGATCACGCAGAGGAGCATCGCGAGGGGGTGGATTGAGAGCAGCGACCACGTTGACACCGACATGCGCCACCGCGGAGTAACGAGGGCCGACGCGATGGCAGTGGCGCCCGCCGCGACGGTGGCCGAAGCAGGCAGTCCCCACATCGCAATAAACGCGGGGTCATCCGGGCTTGACAAGGCGACGTTGAGATTGATCGTGGTCCACACCATGATCGAAACCACGGCAAAGCGGAGGGGCGGCGCTGTAGGCGAGCGGTTGCCGGCCCGGAAGAGTCCAACGAGCAAGAGGGCACAGCCAAGCAACGCCATCAGCAAGACGGCAAGCGCAAATGCCTCCATGCGCACCACCTGCTCCACGGGTTGCTCAACGGTGAGCCAATCGACCACGTTGCCCCCATTTTGAGGGGCACGTGAGTGGATAGTGACACACTCCGGCGACGTTCGCTCAGCAATCCGTGAGGAACTCGACCATCACGTCTGTGCCCACCGTGAGGCTCTCAATTGGCACGCGCTCATCGATGCCGTGGAAAAGTGAGCCGAAGTCAAGATCAGCAGGGAGTTTCAGAGGAGCAAAGCCGTAGCCTGCGATGCCCAGCTGAGCGAGATGCTTGTTGTCGGTTCCGCCCATCATGAGATATGGCAACACTGCCGCATCGGGGTCCACAGTATGCAACGCTGCGATCATCTTGCCCACGAGCGGCGCATCGAACGGCAAGTCGAGGGCGCGCTCCTCGATATAGGGCTCGACTTTGACGTGCGTACCTGCGAGCTCTTCAACTTTGCGCAGGACTGATTCTTGTTGACCTGGCAAGTAGCGGGTGTCGACGTACGCCTCGGCGGAATCGGGGACCACATTCACTTTGTACCCGGCGTCGATCATTGTGGGATTGGCAGTGTTCCTCACCGTGCCCTCAATCATCCGAGCCACGGGCCCAAATCGCTCGACTATCTCGGCGACGCGCTCATCAGTCGCTTGGTACTCCATATCGAGAATCTGGGCCGCTCCCCTCAGAAGTTGCTCAACAGGCGGAGTGATGTCGAGAGGCCACGCGTGTGTCCCGATCCGTGACAGCGCGGTCGCCAGATGAGTCACTGCATTGTCGTGATGCACGAGTGATCCGTGCCCTTGAGTGCCGGATGCAATGAGGCGCAACCACTGGATGCCCTTCTCTCCGGTTTGAATGAGGTACGTCCGCTTTTCGCCTAACTGAATAGAGAATCCGCCCACCTCTGAGACCGCTTCGGTGGCACCGTGGAAGTCATCGGGGTGGTTCTCGACCATCCACTTGGCACCATGTGCTCCACCGTGCTCCTCATCAGCGAAGAACGCAAAGACGATGTCTCGCGCCGGCTGACCGCCCGAACTGATGAGCCGTCGCGCGGCCTCGAGGTACATCGCGTTGATGCCTTTCATATCGACGGCACCGCGACCCCACACCATGCCATCCTTGATCACTCCGCCGAAGGGGTCCACTGACCAGTCCTGGGCAAAGGCAGGCACCACATCGAGATGGCCATGAATGACGAGCGGCGGGCGCGTGGAGTCCGCCCCCTTCCACAAAGCCGTGAGGCTCGTGCGCCCGGGCGCGGATTCACGCAAAACGGGATTGAGACCTAGATCGCTGAGAAAACTCGCCACATACTCGGCTGCCTCGCGTTCGCCAGGCCCTGGCGCGTCCCCATAGTTCGACGTGTCGATCTTGATGAGGTCACTCGCGATTGTGACGACGGGCTCGACTGACATGCGCCCAGGCTACCGGCGACAAACTGCGCCGACGCGCGCCTAGAGGGCGGCGCGCTGGAGGCCGGCCGACACAGTGACGGCAATGACGATCACCCCGGACACGGCAATGAGATAGACCGTGCGGCGGTATCCCGCCTTGGCCGCGGCCATCACAAGACACGCAATCGCTCCGGGCACGAGCGCCATGCCATAACGCCCGGTGGGGTTGGGAAAGTACTGCGGCACGGTTGTGTTGAAGTACGCCTGGACCTGAACCGCGAGGGGATACAAGACCATGCCGAGCCCGAGGAGCCACCCGAGTGAGCGTCGGCCGGGTTCCTTCACAAAAGCGACCACCGTTGCCATCATCGCGCCGATGACAAGGACGTTGAGAAGTCGCGTCCACGCGACCAAGAGCGCGATGTCGAGCGGCGGCTGGACGTAATAGTCCGAGGCCAGATTGAACCCGACGAACAACGTCTCAATCCACTCCGAACCCGGTAGCCCGAGCACATCACGAGTGTTGATGCCAACGAGTGGGTTCTCCCAGGACATGTCGCCCCGCCCCGCCTGGATGGCCTGCCAGATGGCGTACGGCACCACAATCGCTGCCGCGGACGCAAACGGGAGCAACCATTGTCGCAACGTGATGCCCCTCAAACCCTGATCACGTATCGCGCGCGCAATGACAAGGATCGCAAGAGCAATGAACGGGATGGTCGAGATCGTCTTAGTGAGCCCGACCAAGCCGACCATGACCGCAGGCAGCATCCAGTCGTCGTTGTCCTCGAGGAAGATGCGAGCGGCGAGCCACAGCGCGATCGCACCCGCAAGCGGAGCCACGGCATCCGGATTCACGGTTGTCGAGGCGTGGAGCACGCGGGGGAATGACAGGAGTATGAGCGGCGCCATCATGGAGATCGCTGGGTCTACCCTCCACCGCCTCAACGCCACGAACAGCATGAACATGCCTGCCGCAAGCCAGGGAGCACCGGTGAGTCGCGCGGCATCGGTGAAGGTCAATTGCGTCGTGTCATCGAGGATGCGCGCTGGTAGACCAACGATGGCGTAGTACAGCGGCGGGTGAGCAAAGTTGTACTGGTCCGCGTTATACGGAAACCGCCATGCCCACATCGGCGCACCGCACGGCGGCAACGAATAACGCTCTTGACCCATGCACGCCCACTCGGCGCGAATTTCGGGAGCGATGACATCGCCGCGGGCCGGGACCTCTCCGTGAACGATGCGGTACGCATAGTCGGCATGAGTGGGCTCGTCGATGCGGGACATCGCTTCGCCTCCACCGAACACGGTGGGGACCACCACGGCGATCGAGATGACGAGGTAGATGGCAGCGAGAATGACACGGTGCGATGCCGACGTATCGAAGCGAGCAGCGGCGTCCTCAAGACGCGCTATGACACGGTGATGGACGCGCTCGCGGTGGTCAATGGTCCGCTCGATTGCCATCGCACCTCCTGGCCACTCGCGGGGACATGCCCCCCACAGGGCAACAGGACACGGACTCGTAATGGTGGTGTCCGAGGGGGGACTTGAACCCCCACGCCCTATACGGGCACTAGCACCTCAAGCTAGCGCGTCTGCCAATTCCGCCACCCGGACAGGTGACCCTGAGCACCCTGGGGAGGCGCTCAAGTGCGACGGCAACTCTAGCACGGAGAAAGGGGCCCGGACGCACATGGTGTGCAGTCCGAGCCCCCCGCTGTTAGGTGAACAGACTTACGCCTCCAGGCCCGATCAGCAATGCGGCGATGATGAGCAGAATGCCCCAGAGAATCTGGCGCTGGAACAGACGCACGATGCCGATAATGCCGACAATCACGCTAATAATCCACAGAATGGCGTCCCACATGATGGTCCTCCTTGGTGTTTCCTTGCGTGCAGTTTCGAAAACCGGAGGACATGTCCGTCCATTCCCGATGTCCCGAGATTATTCTGTCGCGAGCACCCGATGTGAGAAGGGTCATGCGCGTATCGGGCCTGGTGGAACGCGGTCAAAGGCCCCGCCGGGACCAATGGCCTCGCGTCCTTGCCCTTGCCATGGCTAGCGTCGATTCGTGTCAACGTCGACAGGAGGCGCCATGTCCACGTATCTGTATCTGTCGGTTATTCCCGAGGCCCTCGTGGCGTCAATGTTGCCGCCCGACGACTTCGGCTCGTACTACGCAATCGGCTCTGCCAAGCGCTCTCGCGGGCAGGCGATCTTCTTCTCGGTCGACCGCGACAAACTCGACCCTTCCTCGTTCCCGCTCGAGGACATCGAGACGCGGTGCGTACCTCACCCAGACGGCCGCCCAAAGCTCTCCATCTACTTGGCGATCTATCGCGTGCTCGAAAGAGTTCCGCGCGAGGCTCTCACTGCTTTGCACCTCGCGACCGACGATGGCCGTGTGCTCACCGTCAAACCGGCGCAGTGGGAGCCAGACGGTGAGCACCGTGCGCACCTCTATCAAGAGTTCTGCCCCGTCACCCCGCGCATCGTGTCGCGCCTCACCCCCGGCGACTTCGCCGCGTCGATCACGGATCCGGGCCACCACGTTCACGTGCCCCGGATCGTGTTCGCTGAACTCACCCTCGGTAACCTCAAGAACAACCCGGATCACCCGGACGTCGACAACTTGCCGTACCCCAACATCGGCCACCTGCGTGACTGCCTCCGCGAACTCGCCTTTGGTCCAGAGAAGGCGACCAAGACGGTGCTTCGACAGATGACCGAGGAAGTGCTCTACCGCACGATCCGCAATGGCTTCTTTGTCGGTGACGCAGAAGGCATCACCGCGTTCCCCCTGCCCAGCCGCGACGCGCTCGAACGCGAGCATCTCGCGTGGTGGCGTTCCGCCCAGACCACCTTTGGCCATTAACGCCATCGACGAAAGGTAAACCGTCATGCCTGTCTGGTTCTGGCTCGTGCCCGTCGCCTCAGTTGTCGCGCTCGGTGCCGCGTACGGATTCTTCCGTCAGATGATGAAGGAGTCTGAGGGAACGGAGACGATGGCCACCATCGCGGCGCACGTTCGCGCTGGCGCCATTGCCTACCTCAAGCAGCAATACAAGGTGGTGGGCACGGTACTCATCGCGCTGACCGCCGTGTTCTGTGTCATCGCCTATGTGTTCAAGATGCAAAACCCGTGGGTGCCGTTCGCGTTCCTCACCGGTGGGTTCTTCTCCGGCTTAGCGGGTTTCATCGGCATGCGCACGGCCACCTATGCTTCTGCCCGCACCGCAAACGCTGCGCGCAATTCGCTCAACCATGGGCTCCGCGTTGCTTTCCGCTCCGGTGCCGTCATGGGCCTCACGGTGGTGGGCCTTGGGCTTCTCGACATTGCCATCTGGTTCTGGGTGCTGACGAGCTTCTACGGCACCGACGATTCCCATCAGGTGGTCGTCATCACGACGACAATGCTGACCTTTGGCATGGGTGCGGCGGTGCAATCGCTCTTTGCTCGCGTGGGCGGCGGCATCTTCACCAAGGCGGCCGACGTTGGGGCCGACTTGGTCGGCAAGATCGAGGCGGGCATTCCGGAAGACGACCCCCGCAACCCCGCGACCATCGCCGACAACGTGGGCGACAACGTCGGCGACGTCGCTGGTATGGGCGCCGACCTGTACGAGTCATACGTGGGCGTCATTCTTGCCTCCGCAGCACTCGGCGCAGCCGCGTATGCCACCGCAGGCGCAGAGATCCAGCTCAAGGCTGTCGTCGCGCCGATGGTGATCGGCGCCCTTGGCACCCTCTTGTCCGTCGTGGGCGTGTTCTTTGTCCGTACGGGCGAGAAGGCGACGCAGAAGCAGCTCCTCGGTTCACTAGCGCGCGGCATCAATGGCGCAGCCGTCATGATTGCCGTCCTGTCGATCCTCGTCATGTGGGCGATGGGTCTCGACAACCTCTGGGGACTCTGGCTCGCGCTGCTCGTCGGTCTCCTCACCGGAATTGCGATCGGTCGCGCAGCCGAGTACTTCACGTCGCAGGGATACTCCCCTACTCAGCGGATTGCCGCCGCGTCCAAGACGGGACCCGCCACCGTCATCATCGGCGGCGTGGGCGAGGGAATGCTCTCGGTCGCCTTCCCTGTGCTGTCGGTGGTGACAGGGACCGCACTTGCGTACTTCTTTGGCTCAGAGTTCTCGTTCTCGACGTCAACGATGAGTATGGGTCTGTACGGCGTTGGCATCGCCGCCGTTGGCATGCTGTCCACCCTCGGCATCACCCTCGCAACCGACGCCTACGGGCCAATTGCCGACAACGCCGGGGGAAATGCCGAGATGGCAGGCTTGCCGCCCGAAGTGCGCGCACGGACCGACGCTCTCGACTCGCTTGGCAACACGACGGCCGCGACGGGCAAGGGCTTTGCGATCGGCTCCGCCGCACTCACGGGCATAGCACTTCTCGCCTCCTACCTCGAAGAAGTAAAGATTGGCATTTCCCACGTGCTTGAGCGCGGCAGCGACTACAGCTTCCCCAATGGCTCGACTCTTGCCGCCGAGGCGCAGGAGAAACTGCAGTCGCTCAGCCTCATGGACATGATGGAGCGCTACGAGGTAGTGCTCATCAACCCCAAGGTGATCGTCGGGATGTTCGTGGGCGCCATGCTCGCCTTCGTCTTCTCGGGTATCACCATGAAGGCGGTGGGCCGCGCGGCAGGTCAGATGGTCGACGAGGTGCGCCGCCAGTTCCGCGAAATGCCAGGGATTATGAACGGGACGCAAGACCCCGACTATGCACAGTGCGTATCGATCTCGACGCGTGCAGCTCAGCGGGAAATGATGGTGCCGTCAATCCTTGCCATCGCCGCACCCGTTGTCGTCGGACTCATCTTTGGCGTTCCGGGCGTGCTCGGCCTCCTCGCTGGCGCTGCCGCGGCCGGATTCTCACTGTCGATGTTCATGGCCAACGCAGGCGGTGCGTGGGACAACGCGAAGAAGTTCATCGAGGAGGGTCACCACGGCGGCAAGGGCTCCGAGTCGCACAAGGCCGCCGTCATCGGCGACACCGTGGGCGACCCGTTCAAGGACACCTCCGGTCCGGGACTCAACATTCTCGTCAAGCTGATGTCGATGGAGGCGATCGTCGTTGCCGGCGTCACCGTCTCGGTGCACTTGGTCTAGGCGCAACGAGGCCGCGCACGCCAGCCGCCCGGCGGCGTTGCGCACCCCGCGCCACGTAGGCTGTGGTGTATGGGTGCGGAACAGCTGCGTTTTGAGACGACGATCGGCGTTGAGGTCAAGGGCGAGACGTGGAGCTGCATCGAGATCCCTGGCTCCGCTGAGTTCTTTGGCACGGGCAAGGCGGTGAGAGTCGACGCCCTTGTCGACGAGGTCGCACTTGACAACGTGGGGGCCATGGTGACCGGCACAGGAGGGCACATGGTGTCCCTCAGCGCCAAGGTCCGCAAGGCGCTCGGCAAAGACATCGGTGACGCCGTCACTGTCACCATCGCCACGCGCTGATTCGGTCGCCTGACCCGATGCGTCAGGTGTCCCCTGTGATCGAGGCCAGCGGATCGCCTCGATCCGCCAGCAGGTCGACGACCTCGTGGTGCTCCAGCTGGGAAAGACCGCTCTGTCCTAGTTCGTCCCACGTGCGTGGACACGCGACCCACGGGCGCTCCCGGCCGCGCAAGGAGTACGGCGCCACCGTCGACTTTGACGCCCTGTTCTGGCTCCAATCGATGAGCACCTTGCCCTCGCGGGCGGCTGAACTCATCGTTGCGGTGACGATCCGTGAATGCGTGTCCGCCAACCGATCGGCGACATCTCGCACCCACTCGGTCACCTCGTCTGAGGACCTCTTCCCATCAAGGGCCCCGTACACATGGATCCCTTTCGAGCCACTCGTGACAGGGATGCTGTCAACGCCTTCCTCCGCTAGTGCCTCGCGCACCGCAAAGGCAATCTCTGCCACGGCGCCCAACTCGATGCCGGCGTCGGGATCGAGGTCGATGACCACCCGATCCGGGTCCATGTGCTTGCCGCGGGCACCTAAGCGCCACTGCGGCACGTGGAACTCAAGAGCGCCTCTTTGAACGAACCACACGACGGTAGCGAGTGAGTCGAGAATGGGATAGCGATTGGTGTGGTCGCGGTGCCGGATACTCCGTGACGTCATCCAGGACGGTGCATCCTCGTCGAGGTTCTTGTGGAAGAACGTCTCGCCCGGCTTCTGCGCAGTGCCTACGCCATCAACCCAGCGTTTGCGCGTTGCCGCTCGGCCGTGCGAATGCCGCAGAAAATGCGGCGCCACCTGCGTCATGTAGTCGATGACGCCGGCCTTAGTGAGCCCTGTCGAGGGGTACATCACTTTGTCGAGGCTAGTGAGACGGATGCGGTGTCCGTCAATGGTGCGGGTGGTGGAGGCAGCCATTCATCCATCGTGCGCGCGGTTGAGCCCTTGCGCAATTACTGGAAGTCGCGGCTCTTGCTCGGCACCTTGAGACTCAGTGGGGCCATGTGCTCTGCTACCAGGTTGGTTGCTCCATCAGCGTGCTCGATCATGCCGCGGATGACGAGAGCGGGTGAGCGCCGTGCCACTGCCTGGTGGCGACGCCACACGGCTTGAGAACACACGATGTTGAGAAAGCCGGTCTCGTCCTCGAGCGAGATGAAGGTGACACCTTTTGCTGTGCCAGGGCGCTGACGGTGGGTGACGACGCCTGCCACGGAGATGCGCCGTTGAGGTTCGTGGCTCAGCACTTCCGCCACCGTGAGCACCCCATTGCGCATGAGGCTGTCTCGCACAAAGACCGTGGGATAACGGTCCACTGACACTCCATGTGCCCATACGTCTGCCATTGCTTGTTCCACTTCACTCATGTACGGCAGGCTCGGCGCCTGAACTCCCGGGACGACATCCGGCAAGGTGTCGGGCCCCTCCAGCGCAATGAGCCCAGCAGCCCAGAGCCCCTCACGACGGGTAATGCCAAAGCTCTCGAGCGCTCCCGACGTTGCAAGGGCCTCCCACTGCGCTGCCGTGAGCGCGCGGCTGCCGATACCGTCATCAGAGACGTCCTCACCCCGTGCAATCGCTTCGGCACGCCGCAATGCACCCTGGAAACCGCCTGGGCGCACGCGCACACGCCGTGCCATGTCCTGCAATGACGTGAATGGCCCTTTGGCCCGCGCATCGACGATTGCCTGCGCGCCGTCCTCCCCAAGGCCGCGCACTGCGGCAAGGCCCATGCGGACGGCAAGGGTGGGGTCAACTCGGGTGAGCGCCTCTAGGTCAGCGCGCGTCTCAGCAGGGCGGTCACCTGGCTTCGCGAGACGTTCGACGCGTGCGAGCACATCGGATGCCGCCACGCAAGGCCGCAGTACCGCCTGTCCGTGGCGGCGAGCATCGGCCGACAATGACTGCGGAGAGTAGAAGCCCATCGGTTGCGCCGCAAGCAAGCCTGCGTAGAACGCGGCCGGGTGATGCGTCTTGAGCCACGCCGAGGCGTACACAAGGTAGGCAAAAGAGAACGAGTGCGACTCAGGAAAACCAAAGTCGGAGAAGGCCTTGAGCTTGTCGAATATCTGGTGCGCGATGTCAGCAGTAATGCCGCGCTCATGCGCGCCGACCATGAAACGCGCCCGCAGTGCTTCCATGCGCTCGGGGCTGCGTTTAGAGCCCATCGCACGCCGGAGTTGATCGGCAAGTGACCCGTCAAAGCCAGCACAGTCCATCGCCATTTGCATGAGTTGCTCTTGGAACAACGGCACGCCGAGTGTCTTTCCTAGCGACTTCTCAAGCACAGGATGAAGGTAGGTGACCGGCTCACGCCCTCGCGCCCGGTTGATATAGGGATGAACGGACCCACCCTGGATTGGCCCAGGCCTGATGAGCGCCACTTCAATGACGATGTCGTAAAAACGCTGCGGCCGCAGACGCGGCAAGGTCGCCATCTGAGCACGTGATTCCACTTGAAAGACGCCCACTGTGTCGGCCGCGCACAAGAGTTCATACACTGCTGGGTCCTCTTGTGGGATCGAGTGAAGACTGATCTCGACTCCTTCGACCTCCCATAGCGACCGGAAGGCATACTTGAGAGCCGACAGCATGCCAAGCCCCAACAGGTCGAACTTCACGAGGCCGGCGTCGGCGCAATCATCCTTGTCCCACTGCAGCACGGTGCGTCCCGGCATTCGCCCCCACTCGACGGGGCACACGTCGACAACAGGCCGGTCACACAACACCATGCCGCCGGGGTGAATGCCGAGGTGACGAGGCAAGCGCAAAAAGCGTTCGGCCAGGTCAAGCACCGTCTCAGGGATGTGATCGAGCTCCCCGACAGGTGGAGCCTCTGGCCATGTCGCATCGCGTTGCTTGGCAGCCCACTCAGCTTGGGCCGCCGCGTCCATTCGCAGCGTTGAGTAGCGGTCAATCGACTTTGACCAGGCATCTTGTTGGCCGACGTCGTAGCCGAGTGCTCTCGCCGCGTCGCGAACCGCTGAGCGCGGGCGGTATTGGATGACATTGGCCACCATCGCAGCGTTAATGCGTCCAAAGCGCTGAAAGACGTACTGGATGACCTCTTCCCGCCGATCCGATTCGATATCGACATCAATATCGGGTGGGCCATCGCGCTCTGGCGCGAGGAAGCGCTCAAACAAGAGCCCATGTGTCACGGCGTCCACCGCCGTCACCCCAAGTGCAAAGCACACGGCGGAGTTCGCCGCGCTCCCCCGCCCCTGGCACAGGATGTCGGACCGACGGCAGAAGGCAACGATGTCGTGAACGATGAGGAAGTAACCGGGAAAGTCGAGGGTTTCGATCACCGCAAGTTCATGTTCGATCTGTGCCCATGCGCCCGGGACCCGTTCTCGGTCCGGCGGTCCGTACCGTTCGCGCGCACCCCGATAGGTGAGTTCACGTAACCAACTCGCCTCGGTGTGGCCCTCGGGAACTGGGTACGGCGGCAAGTTCGGGGCCACAAGGTGCAAATCGAAAGCACATTCGGCGCCAATCCTCGCTGCGGCGCGGACGGCTTGCGGATGACGCCGATGTCTCCACACCATCTCCCCTGGACCCCTGAGGTGAGAACCGGGGCTGCCGGGAAGCCATCCGTCCATATCGTCCAGAGATGAGCGGGCTCGCACCGCCGCGAGCGCTGTGGCGAGATCTGCATCGCGCGGAGTGGCGTAATGAGCGTTCGTCGTGGCCACCAGTGGCACCTGCGCGTCGAAAGCAAGATCGGCGAGCGCCGCATTGATCTCCGAGTCATACGGTTGCCCGCTGTCGGTGATCTCAACGGCCACGCCATCTCTGCCAAAGAGTGCCACAAGTCGGTCAAGCTCACTCTTTGCCGCCGCAAAGCCAGCTCGCGTCACTCCCCGCGCATGGTCACCGGGGCCGACGCCGGGCACACCAATTCCTGCCAGAGCGCGACGCACTCCCCCTTTGCGACAGCCCGTCAGGACAACAAAGTGCCCATCCCCTGCGGCGGCAAGCGACTCAAGCGTGTAATGAGCAAGGCCCTTTTCGCCGGTGGCAAGGTGTGCCATGCCGATGGCTCGCGATAAGCGGTGATACCCCTCTGCACGTCGGGCGAGCACCACAAGATGGGTGCTGCGCGGGTCCGGCCGCGAGGTGGATGCATCGAGCACGGGCGCGCCGCCTGGGCCGTCGGGGGCGGCGAGGCTCAGTTCTGACCCAAACACTGTGGGCAGGCCAAGTGCGCGGGCCGCATTGGCAAAACGCACCACTCCGTAGAGGCCGTCGTGATCCGTGAGCGCCATTGCGGACAGTCCAAGCCTGCCCGCCTCGGCCGCCATTTCTTCGGGCTGACTTGCCCCATCGAGAAAACTGAAGGCACTGTGGGCGTGGAGCTCGGCGTAGTCGATACCGTCAGTCATAAATCGCCTCAAGCACCCATCGCCCCTCGGTGAACGCCACGAGCACGGCGAGGTCACGGTCCCCGCGTTCCTCTCGCACGGCGATTTGGAGATACGCACGGCGCGAGGCGTCATCGGACCACCACCTCTCGGCCACTGGCCACGGTCCCGCCCACGCCTCGACCGGCAGCGGAGATGCCCATACCGGCCCGACGCCACCGCCCACATGGCCGGACGAGGGATGACGATGTGCGGCGCGCGCCTTCACATCGCGTGGGTCCGCTTGTAGCCGCACCCACGTGGGGGGTGCGCTCATCGCGAGGCGGCGATCGATGCGAACCGGCGTCCCACCCGCATCGAGTACCTGCACATCCGGCGGGACCGGCAACACCGTGGCGGGGGCTGGCTCAGGGATGTGGCCTGGCCACGGGTGCTCAATACGACGCTGAGGCGCTCCTTCTTGTCCCCACGCGAGCACATGAATGCGATCGCGCGGGGTTCTGCCCCCTTGTTCGGCAACGGCGAGCACACCGTCGGCCCCGAGCAATCCTTGGGCTCGCTCGAGTGCACGGTGAGCTCGGGCGTCGGTCCCAGAAGAGCCTCCCCAGAGAAAGGCCTGCTCTTTACCCAATGGCACCACGTCCTCAGCGGTGAGCCGGAGGGCGGTGAGCGGCGCCGGCTCTGGCCCTTGGGCGGTCCCGGATAGCCATCCTTCAAGTTGCCACCGCACGCGGTCCGTCATGTGCTTAGCAAATGCCCCTGCACGCACTCCCACATCGGTGCGCCACACACGTTCTAGATCGGCACCTGTCATCGTGCGGGCGCCAATACGGACGCGGGCACACCTGCTTGAGGCGTCCAAGAGCGCCCGGTCAAGCTGTTCGGCCACATAGGCAGCCACCAAGGTGAGTTGCTCAATCCGTTCCGCTGGGTCATCAAAGGTGTACTCAACGGCGATGTCGGCTGCCGAGCGTCGCAACACAGGCGGGGCCACATCCCCACCCATCGCCATTCGCCGCGCCCACGCCCCCACGGGCCCAAAACGGGCCAGCACATCGGGCGCGGGCAATGCCACGAGATCGCCGAGCGTGTGAAGGCCAAGGCGCACGAGCACACTGACGAAGTCCTCCACCTGCGCGCGCTGAGCACGCTCCATCGCCGCATGAGTAAGAGCAGTGACGGGCAGTTGGGCCAGATACTCGGCCGATTCGCCCGCTGGCACGACCTCGTTCGCGCGCGCAGCCATGACAGCGGCAAGCAGCCCATCCGCCATACCGACGGCCGATTCACAGCCCGCCTCTTCTGCCACGGCAGTCATGAGCGCCTCTGCCAACGCCTCCTCGGATCCGTGGAAACGTGCCGCGCCGACCGAAGGGATCATGAGCAGTCCCGGACGTGAGATCTCAACTCCCGCCACCACGGTCTCCGCCGCCGCCGCCACTGCCTCAAAGGTGCGCGCATCACGCCCTTCGTCATGGCTGAGGATGAGCAGTTCTGGGCACGCGCGCTGGGCAAGGCGCTTGCGCATGCCGCGGCGCACCCCAGCAGCTCGAGCCGCCGCAGAAACCGCCATGAGTCCCCGTCCATGGAGCACCGCCGCTGGCGTCTCTGGACCAACGCCTGCTTCCATCGCAGCCGCCACCACCGGCCAGTCCGGCACCCACAACACCACTCGCCGCACCGTGTCCACCACGGCATCGGCAAGTCGTGGCGCACTCATGCCACCTCCGTATCGAATGCCCGGCCGCCTGCGACCGTGTGGTGTAACGCTGGCCGAGGCGCCAACGTCTGGGTGTCGATGTCAAGCGCCACGAGCACCCGTCGCGTGGCAGCGATCCCACGCCCCTTGACGGCAACCGTCACGTCTCTTTCCCGCAAGCGTCCTTCTCCGGCACCCACACCACGCCATCGAGACCGCTCCACCACAAGGTGCACATGGGCACCAGTCCACCCCCGCGCGGCAAGCACCACACTGCCCCGCTCCCGGGCTCGGGCCGCAATTCGCCTGCGGTCAGCGTCGGACACGGCCAATCCCTCCCCCACGATCACCACATCCATGCCGTCCACCACCGCCCCCATCACTGCCGGAGCCTGCGTTCCAGGATGCGGAATCAATGCGAGCCGAGAGAGGTCAATGCCACGCCGCGCGGCAGCCAGCACGCCCACGTGAGGCATGCCGACAATCGCGGTCCACGATCCCTCCCTGGAGGCCTCTGCCGCGAGGGCGAGCAACAAAGACGTCGAGTTCTCCACCGCAATGACGTGCCCACGACGCAATCCCCGTGGCAAGAGCTGGGCGAGCGTGGGAGCCAATGGCAGTTCCGGACTGTCCCATGCCTCACGCGTTGCCCCGACGCGACCCTCTACCGCCGCGAGCGCGGCGCGAGCGGCCTCAAGACGAGCCTGCTGCGTCTCCATCTGCCACCTCCCGTCGCACCCACATGAACGCCTTCTATTCGAACGTATGTTCGATTGTGCCATGAGGGTACGACGTACGCGAGCGCACCAAAAGACGGTGAGAGATATCAGACAGTGGCCGCTGGCGGCCGGGTGCTAGTGCGCGGTAAGCGCCCAGACGGCAACGGCCGACGCTGCGGCGACGTTGAGCGAATCGACCGCCCCGGACATCGGAATGGTGACGATGTGGTCGGCTGCCACGATTGCTTCGCGGCTCAGCCCATCCCCTTCGGTTCCCAGCACGAGTGCCACGCGTTCATACCCTGCGGAAGCAAAAGACTGCAGATCGACGGCGTCATCCGAGAGCGCGAGGGCCGCCACGGTGAAGCCCGCCGCCTTGAGGTCCTCGAGCGCGTCTGGCCACTTGTCTGCTCGCGTCCATGGCACCTGGAAAACCGTGCCCATCGACACCTTGACCGAGCGGCGATACAGCGGGTCTGCACAAGTGGGCGCCACGAGGACAGCATCCGCCCCCAGACCCGCCACCGACCGGAAGATCGCCCCGACGTTCGTGTGGTCGACAATCCCTTCGAGGACGACGACCACGCGCGCGTCCTTCACGACATCGGCAACCGATGCGAGAACGGGTCGGTGCATTGCCGCAAGTGCTCCACGGTGAACGTCATAACCAGTGACGGCCTCGAGAACAGGCGTGGGCGCCACAAAGATCGGCACAGCAGGCGCGAGGAGCGGTTCGACGGAATCGAGCCACCGCTCGCTGACGAGTACTGAGCGTGGTTGATGGCCTGCCGCAAGCGCGCGCGAGATGACCTTGACCCCTTCGGCCATGTAGAGGCCGCTCGTGGGTTCCAACTTGCGGCGCAGTACCACGTCGGTGAGATCGCGATAGTCGGCGAGTCGAGCGTCGGACGCATCATTCACCGTGAGAACCGCCATGGGTCAATTGTGCCCATAACGACAGCACCCCGGGGAGCTAGCTCTCCGGGATGCTGTCAGTATGTGGCTTATACGCCGGGCTGCTGGCCCTTTGTCACGTCCGGGTCAAAGGGCTTGCCGGAACCGGTGCCGGCGTCCTCGGCTTCAGCGGCAACACCCTCGGCCTGACGGCGTGCCTCTGCAAGGGCGGCCTTCGGGTCGGCCAATGCGCTCGTCAACCGCGAGCGGCGACGGGCGCCCTTGTCCGCAGCTCGCGCGAGCGGCTCGGGCTCATCGATCTCACCAAAGCCCGCGGCGACCGCCTTGAGCGCACCCGTGAACTCGGTGGGCACAAACCACACCTTGTTGGACTCGTTCTGAGCGATCTGCGGCAGCATCTGCAAGTACTGGTATGCAAGCAGCTTCGAGTCAGCGTCGCCCTCGTGGATCGCGTCGAAGACCTGGAGAATCGCACGGGCTTCACCCTCGGCCTTGAGGATGGCGGCCTGGGCTTCACCCTCGGCCTTGAGGATGTTCGACTGCTTGTCACCCTCGGCCGTGAGGATCGCAGACTGCTTGACACCCTCGGCCGTGAGGATCGCGGCACGGCGATCACGCTCGGCGCGCATCTGCTTTTCCATCGAGTCCTTGATGGACATCGGCGGCTCGATCGCCTTGATCTCCACACGGTTGACACGAATGCCCCACTTGCCGGTGGCGTCATCAAGCACGCCGCGCAGGTGGCCGTTGATCTGGTCACGGCTGGTCAGTGCCTGCTCGAGGTCCATCGTGCCGACGATGTTACGAAGAGTGGTGGCGGTCAGCTGCTCGACACCCACCCAGTAGTTGGCGATCTCGTAGACCGCAGCGCGGGCTTCGGTGACCTGGAAGTAGATCACGGAGTCGATGTCCACCACGAGGTTATCGGACGTGATGACCGACTGCGGCGGCGTTGAGTAGACCTGCTCGCGCATGTCGACCTTGGCGCGCACACGCTCGATGAAGGGCCACAGCAGGTGCAGACCGGGTTCCATCGTCCGGTCGTAGCGTCCAAGCCTCTCTACGAGGTATGCCTGAGTCTGGCGAACCACCACGATGGACCGCGCGATGATCGAGATGACAAAGATGCCCAGCACAATGAGGGCAAGAATGAGCAAGACGCCTCCAGCGTCGAGTTCGTCTCCCATGACGTTCAGTTCTCCTCTTCCGGAGCCACGACTGCCGTCGCTCCATCGATTGTGAGGACGACAACGTCGACCCCTTCGGGGATGCTCTCAGCATCCTCTGCCACCCGAGCCGTCCATACCTCGCCGCGAAGCTTGATGCGGCCACGTGTCTCGGACACCGTCTCCAGCGTGCGCCCCTTCGCTCCTCGCAAAGCCGCGACGTTCGTTTCAGGCAATGCGGCGCCCCGTGCGCGCATCGAGCGCAGCAAATACGGACGCAACAGCAACATGAGTGCCGCTGACACGACGATCGCGACAATAGCGGCGAGCACGATATTGCCGCCCGCGAGCACCACGCCGCCACCCGCGAGCGCGCCTCCCGCCAACATGAGCAGCGTGAGATCAAGCGTGAAGACTTCTGCGATTCCGAGCGCTGCCGCCGCGATGAACCACCACATCGATTGCATGTCCACTCCCTTCCCCGTGAACCTAGCAGGCCGTTGCCTGCTGCCTGTTACTCGCGGATCTGGCGAGCTGTCCAGCGGCCCTCATCCTGGCGCAACTGGACGTGAATGCCGTAAGCGGCGGCAAGATTTGCCTCTGTGAGCGTCTCCTCAAGGGGGCCCGCTGCAACGATGCGTCCATCCTTCATGAGCAACAGATGCGTGAACCCAACGGGAATCTCCTCGACGTGATGGGTGACGAGCACCATTGCTGGCGAGCGCCGGTCTCCCGCCAGCTCGGTGAGGGCCGCAAGCAGTTCCTCACGGCCACCAAGGTCGAGCCCAGCAGCAGGTTCATCGAGCAAGAGCAGTTCAGGGTCCGCCATGAGCGCACGTGCAATTTGCACTCTCTTGCGCTCGCCTTCGCTTAGCGTCGCAAAGGTGCGGTCGGCAAAGGCATGCATTCCAAAAGCGGCAAGAAGGTCATCGGCCCGACGCTCGTCGATGCTTTCGTACTCTTCTCGCCACCGACCGGTGATGCCGTAGGCGGCGGTAAGAACGAGGTCACGGACGGTTTCGCCCGGCGGGATGATGTCGGCGAGGGCCGCGCTTGCGAGGCCGACGCGGATGCGCAGTTCGTGAGTATCGGTGTCGCCGAGGTCGTGACCAAGAATGGTCACGGAACCCGAGGTGGGGTGCATGCGGGCGGCACACAGGGTGAGGAGCGTCGTCTTGCCTGCACCGTTGGGACCGAGCACCACCCATCGATCGCGCGAATCGACGCTCCACGTCACCTGGTCAAGCACCGGATTGTCTCCGCGCCGCAAAGACACATCGCTCAGTCGCAGAACGTCATTCATGATGCCTTGAGCCTAACTGAGAACGGTTCGGTAAACCTCGATGGTCCGCTCTGCGATCGCGTCCCACGAGAAGTGCTCGGCGGCGCGCTTGCGTCCCGCCTCCCCCATCGCCCGAGCGGCGTCTCGATCCGCGACCATGCGCGTGAGAGCGTCGGCAAGATCCGCCACATACACATCGGGGTCTGTCGGAGTGCCCGTGCCGTCCGAGGCCTGATCGATTGGCACCAAGAAGCCCGTGACGCCATCATCGATCACCTCAGGGATGCCGCCCGTGGCGGTGCCGACCACCGGCAGACCGACGGCCATTGCCTCAAGGTTGACGATGCCAAGTGGCTCGTAGATCGACGGGCACACAAAGGTGGTGCACGCATCGAGGACCGCCACCAGTTCAGCCCGGGGCAACATCTCCTCGATCCAGATGACGCCGTCACGTTGCTGCTGGAGGTCGGCGACGGCCCCCGCCACCTCAGCGGCAATCTCCTTCGTGTCGGGTGCGCCCGCGCACAGCACCACCTGGACGTCCTCGGGCAGGCGGCGAACTGCCTGCAAGAGGTACGGCAGTCCCTTTTGCCGCGTGATGCGCCCGACGAAGACAACTGCGGGCCGAGACCGGTCAATCCCGTACCGGGCAACCACAGCGTCGGCCGCGGCGCGATCCTCATCGCTCTCTGGCGCCGCCCATGCCTCCACATCGATGCCGTTGTGGACCACATGCACACGGGCAGGGTCCACCGTGGGGTAACACCGCAACACGTCATCCCGCATGCCAGCCGAGACGGCAATGATGGCGTCGGCCGCTTCATATGCCGTCTTCTCAATCCAACTCGACACCCGGTAGCCACCGCCGAGCTGCTCCGCCTTCCACGGGCGCAAGGGCTCAAGCGAGTGCGCGCTCAGCACATGCGGCACGCCATGGAGTTGCTTCGCAAGGTGGCCCGCCATGTTCGCGTACCACGTGTGGGAGTGGACAAGGTCGGTGCCGATGCAGTCATTTGCCATGGGCAGGTTGTGAGCGAGGACGTCGAGAGACGCTTCACCCACTCCACCGCCCAGCGGGAGGTACCCGGTGACGCCCGGCTCATCACGGCTTCCTTCAAACGCACGCACGTATACATCGACGTGCGCGCGGAGCACCTTTGCCAACTCGGCCACATGGACGCCCGCGCCTCCATAGATGAACGGCGGGTACTCGCGGGTGAGGATATCGACGCGCATTCTCCAACCGTAGTCGTTTCGCTCGGCGCGTGAGCCCTCCCACGCGATCGGCATCGTGCATATGCTGGGCACATGCCAGCGCCTAAGGTCCTTGCCATCATCCTCGCTGGGGGGGAGGGCAAGCGGCTCATGCCATTGACCGCTGCCCGCGCCAAGCCAGCCGTGCCCTTTGGCGGCACGTATCGACTCGTTGACTTTGCCTTGAGCAACCTCGTCAACTCGCACTACCTCCACATCGTGGTGCTCACGCAGTACAAGTCGCACTCGCTCGACCGCCACATTGCGCGCACGTGGCGCATGTCGCCCCTGCTTGGCAATTACGTGGCACCAGTCCCCGCGCAACAACGGCGCGGCAAGCACTGGTACTTGGGCAGCGCCGACGCTATCTACCAGTGCGTCAACATCATCGACGACGAGCGGCCCGACATCGTTGTCATCGTCGGTGCAGACCACGTGTACCGCATGGACTTCTCGCAGATGGTGGACGCCCACATCGAATCCGGCGCCGATTTCACGGTGGCAGGCATCCGCCAGCCGATTTCGATGGCGGACCAGTTCGGTGTCATTGACGTTGATCCGACAAGTCCAAATCGAGTACGCGCCTTCCTTGAGAAGCCGACCAACCCCGAAGGCTTGCCCGACTCTCCCACCGAGATCCTTGCGTCAATGGGTAACTACGTGGCAAGCGTCGGCCCGCTCCTTGAGGCCCTCGCGGCCGACGCTGACAATGAGGCCTCCAAGCACGACATGGGCGGCGACATCGTTCCGTACTTTGTCGACAAGGGCACGTGCGGCTTCTACGACTTTGTAAGGAATGACGTTCCGGGCTCGACAGAGCGAGACCGCGACTACTGGCGCGACGTGGGAACGATCGACTCGTACTACGACGCGCACATGGACCTCATCGCCGTGACCCCGGTGTTCAACGTGTACAACGATGAATGGCCTGTTCATCAAGGTCTCATCACTCAGGCCCCTGCGAAGTTCATCCACTCGGAAGAGGGCCGCTTGGGCCACGCCGCTGACTCAGTGGTGTCGCCGGGCGTCATTGTCTCCGGCGCAACGGTCACCGGCTCGGTCCTGTCGCCCGGGGTGCGGCTGCACTCGTGGTCAACGGTGTCCGATTCGGTCCTGCTTGACGACGTCCACATTGGGCGCCACGCGCAGGTTCACCGCGCCATTCTTGACAAGAACGTCGTCGTCGAGGAGGGCGCACGCATCGGCATCGACCGTGAGGCCGACATCGCACGCGGCTTCACCGTCACTGAATCCGGACTCACCGTGGTGGCCAAGGGGACGATCGTCACTCCATGAGCCGGCGTCACCTGTTGGTCCTGGACGTCGACTCCACGCTGATTCGCCAGGAAGTCATCGAACTCATTGCTGCGCGCGCGGGCACCGAGCAGATGGTGGCGGATATCACCGAGCGGGCGATGCGCGGCGAGCTCGACTTTGCCGCCTCTCTCGCGGAACGCGTTGCCACCCTTGAAGGGGTGCCGGACAGCGTATTCGCCGACGTCATTGCGGAGGTCGAGCTCACACCTGGAGCCGCCGAATTAGTGGCCACCGCTCAGCAGGCGGGCTGGGTGGTGGCACTCGTGTCAGGTGGGTTCGAGGAGATTGTTGCGTCGATTGCTGAGCGCGTAGGCATCACGCACTTTGTCGCCAACCGACTTGAGGTGTGCGATGGCGCGCTGACCGGCCGCACCGTGGGGCCAGTCGTAGATCGCAACGCGAAAGCGATCGCACTCAAAGCCTTCGCGGCGGCCGAGGGTATTGACCTTCACGACACGGTGGCGATCGGAGACGGCGCAAACGATTTGGGCATGATGGGCATTGCTGGTGTCTCGGTGGCGTTCGCGGCAAAGCCGGTGGTGCGTGAGGCGGCCGATATCGCGATCGATGGACCGCGACTTGATGAGGCATGGCCGCTCATCCGTGACGCGGTCACCCGCGTCGCTTAAGCACCCCTCATCGCTCTTTCGCGTGCACTGAGCCCAAGCATTCCAAAGGCCTGTGCCTCAGCCGAAGTGCCCTCGCGGTCAAAATGGGGTGCTCCCGCGACGCCACGGATGAGCCCAGAGTCATCCACGGTGGCAAGCGCAGCCTCGAGCCAGTGCTGTGCGCGCTCGCTGCAGGAGGCATCGAGCCACCCATCGGCGATGCCAGTGAAGGCGGCGTAGGCGAACATGAGCCCGGCGGTGCCGTCGGTGAAGCGATCGGGCTGATCGAGGATGTCGGGGAATCGGCCGTCGGCATTCGCGTAGGCGCTCACCGAGTCGACCAAGGCGCGAGTGTCATGCTGCCACCGCCCCCGCATCTCGGTCGGCAGTGCCTCGCCACCAATATGGAGCGCTCGCGCAAGCCCCGCCGCAGCCCAGCCATTGCCGCTCGCCCACGGCTGAGGCCGGGTGCGAGTCTTTGTCACGGTGTTCGCACGATGTGAGAAGAGCCCGGTCTCGGGATTCCACAAGTGCTCGCGGTGCATCCGGTACTGCATGTCGGCCGGCGCGACGTCACCAGTGAGGACAAGCAGCGGCACCACCATGTAGATCGAATCCACCCACACCTCTGGCAGGCCAGTGAGGTGCCACACCACGCCTTCGTCATCGCGCGGCGACCACCGGAGGAACCACCACCGCTGCCGCTCAAGCGCGTCTGCAGCGTCGGCGTCACCACGGCGGGCCAACAAGGCGACGGCTTCACCCACAGCGCCACCGTTGACGAGCCCCGCGTCACCGGTCGCGGCGAGGCGCCCATCGGCATCGGCGTGAAGGACGGCGTCACGCGCGATGGCGAGGGCGTCATCAAGTCGACCCGCGTCGATCGCCGCCTGCGCACACACGCCTTGTTCCCACGCGAGGCGTTGCATCGGCATGGCCGCAGACCACAAGCGGTCGATGACGCGGCGCGTGTCCACGGCTAGAGCGGCTTGCCTTCGATCACGTCAACAAGCCGCGCACAGCGCGCGTCGAGCTCGCTCCACGGCGTGTCAAGTTCGAGGATCGCGGCGCCTGCAGTGGGCATGCCATGCGCCATGCGCTGAAGGGGACGCTTGAGGGATCCCGGTCCCGCGAGAAACGCCGTGACGTGAGACGTGGTGGGCTCGTGTCCCACAACGAGCACCGTCTCGGCATCGCCAGCCGTCGCCACCACCGAGAGGTAACGCTCGCGGGCAGACTCGTACAGGTCCTCTTCGATGCGGCTAGCGATCTCGCCCCACCCACTTGCCATGCGCTTGAACGTCTGCACCGTGCGGTTGGCTGAGGAGACGAGTGCAAGGTCAGGGATCAGTCCCAAGTCCTTCAACCTGTCGCCAAGCCGGCCTGCGGCGTCGCGACCTTCGAGAGTGAGCGCGCGAGCGTGGTCCTCAAGGCCAGAGCGCGGCGCCTCCGCCTTTGCATGCCGTGCGAGGATGAGCACCGGCATGGCTACTGCCCCATCGCGTGAACGCCGCCGTCCACGTGGACCATCTCACCGGTGGTCGCAGGGAACCAGTCGCTCATGAGGGCAACCACCGCGCGGGCCGCGGGCTCGGTGTCCTCAGAGTCCCAGCCCAGCGGTGCACGGGTGGACCACTGACCCTCCATCTGGTCAAAGCCAGGGATGTGCTTCGCGGCGGTCGTCTTGAGGGGGCCGGCAGACACGACGTTGCAGCGGATGCCCTGCGGGCCGAGGTCGCGGGCAAGGTATCGATTGACCGACTCGAACGCAGCCTTGGCCACACCCATCCAGTCGTAAACCGGCCATGCGAAGCGGGCGTCAAAGGTGAGGCCCACAATGGAGCCACCGTTGGGCAGGAGGGGCACTGTCGCCTCAGCCAACGCCTTGAGCGAGTACGACGAGATGTGGATGGCGGTGGCGACGTCCTCCCACTGACCAGCCATGAAGTTGCCGCCCATCACCGTCTGCGGTGCGAAACCGATCGAGTGGACCACACCGTCGAGGTGCGGAACGTGCTCGCGCACAGCGCCGGCGAGACCCGCGAGGTGCTCGGGGTTCGTCACGTCGAGCTCAACGACCTCCGGCGTCTGAGGCAGACGCTTCGCGATGGTCTGCGTGATCTTGAGCGTCCGGCCAACACCGGTGAGCACCACGGTGGCACCCTGCTCTTGCGCCAATTTCGCGACATCGAACGCAATCGAGCCTTCCGTGAGGACGCCCGTCACGAGGATGTTCTTGCCGTCGAGGATTCCCATCATGTCTCCGTTCGAGGTGGTGCGGTCAGTGACCCATGCCGAGGCCACCGTCAACGGGCAGCACAGCACCCGAGACGTAGCCTGCCGCATCCGAGGCCAGGTACACGGCAGCTGCCGCAACGTCGGCCGTCGCACCGAAGCGCTTGGCCGGAATGGACTGTTCGTATTGCTTGATCACGTCTTCGCCGAGTTCGGCGGTCATGTCGGTGGTGATGAATCCGGGTGCGATGACGTTTGCGGTGATACCGCGCGCACCCACCTCTCGGGTGATCGAGCGGGCCATGCCAACGAGGGCGGACTTTGACGCCGAATAGTTCACCTGGCCGGGGTTGCCGAGCAGGCCCACAACGGAGCCGACGAGCACGATGCGGCCGTACTTCTCACGGATCATCGACGTCACTGCTCGGCGCACCGTGCGGAAGGTGCCCGTGAGGTTGGTGTTGATGACGGATTCGAAGTCGTCATCGCTCATCCTCATGAGGAGACCGTCACGCGTGATACCGGCATTGGCAATGAGGACGCGCACGCGCCCATGCTGAGACTCAAGCTCATCGAAGGCGGCGTTGACAGCATCGGTGTCGGTGATGTCGGCGATGGCGCCGGTGACACCGTCGCGAAGGTCTCCGCCGCGGTAGATCGTCGAGACAGTGTCGCCGTTGGCGACAAACGCCTCCGCGATCGCACGACCGATGCCCCGATTTGCTCCTGTCACCACTACGTGTCGACTCATGCGCCCAAACCTAGTCGATTCGCAGGGCGGCGAGCACGCCGCGCCACGCCCGTACGATCGTCACGTGACCACCCCTGCTTCGCTCCCTCGGCCTGCCGCCTACCGGCCGCTCAGGCTCATCGGGACGACGCTGGCTCTACTGGCCGTGATCGCGCTCGGCATCGTTGCGGGGCGGTGGCAATGGGACAGGTACGAGGTTCGCCACGACGCTGCGGAGGCTCAGCAACGGGCCGAGGGTTTGCCGGTGGTGGACATTCGTGAGCTCGTGTCGGTGGTTGATGAGGACGCAGGAGATGCCCAGTGGCGCGAGGCGAGCGCAACAGGAACTCTTGACGCCGACGCTGTGCTTGAGATTCGCGGGCGCAGCGTCGATCGTGCCGCCTCAATCCAGTACGTCACGTGGCTGCACCTGGAGGACGGCAGCGCGGTGCTTGTCAACCTTGGCTGGCAGCCTCGCGCCGATGCCACGGGCCCGGTGGTGCCGGGCGGCCGTGTGACGGTGACGGGCATCGTGCGTTCTCTTGAACCCGCCAATGACCGCCCGGGCACGCGCATCACGCCCGAGCACATGGCTGATCCCGGAGCCGGGGTACTCCCTGCGTATCTCATGGCACGCTCCGCATGCGGTGAGTCAGGTTGTGTTGGACATGTGGAGCCGGTGCCAGAGCCGAGCCTGTCGCTTGGCCCCCACATGAGTTATGCGTTCCAGTGGTGGCTCCTTGCGATCGCGGCGGCCCCAATCGCGATTGCACTGACTCGGCGCGATGCGCGCCTTGAGCGCGAGCGAATGGCCCCGGGTGCGCGCGCAGAAGCACCATCCCGTGACGAGAAGGTGCCGGCTTCCCCAGCGCCCCCGCGAACCAAGAAGCCGCGTCGTTTTCTCGACCGCCACGACGGCCCGTCTGACGAAGAGGTCGAAGACGCGCTCTAGCGGCACCGTCTATGCGAGGGAGATGAGCTCCCGGTACGTGTCGTTCCACAAGTCCTCGACGGCGTCGGGCAAGAGCAAGACGCGATCGGGCTCAAGAGCCTCCACCGCCCCCTCATCGTGGGTCACGAGCACGACCGCGCCCTCGTACGTGCGCAGAGCGCGGAGGATCTCTTCGCGGCTCGCCGGGTCGAGGTTGTTTGTCGGCTCGTCGAGCAGCAACACGTTCGCTTGACTCACGACGAGAGTCGCAAGCGACAGACGCGTCTTCTCACCGCCCGACAGCACCTGCGCTGGCTTTTCGACATCGTCGCCGATGAACAGGAAGGAGCCGAGCACGCCGCGCACTTCGGTGTCGTTGAGGTCCGGCGCCGCGTGGCGCATGTTCTCAAGCACTGTCGCGCTGAGGTCGAGAAAGTCATGCTCCTGCGCGTAGTAGCCAAGTTTGAGGCCGTGTCCAGGCTCGATCTGACCCGTATCCGGCGTTTCAACCCCGGACAAGAGCCGCAACAGCGTCGTCTTTCCGGCGCCGTTGAGCCCGAGGACAACAACGCGCGATCCCTTGTCGATAGCGAGCTCAACGTCAGTGAAGACTTCAAGTGAGCCGTAGTACTTGGACAATTCCGACGCTCGCAAGGGCGTCTTGCCACACGGCGCCGGGGTGGGGAAACGCAGGTGGGCGACGCGGTCGGCTTGGCGCTGACCCTCGGTCGCGTTGAGCAGACGCTCGGCACGCTTTGCCATGTTTTGGGCCGCCACCGCTTTTGTGGCCTTGGCACGCATCTTGTTCGCCTGCTCCATGAGCGCTGCGGCCTTCTTCTCCGCATTGTCGCGTTCGCGTTTGCGTCGCTTCTCGTCGTCCTCACGCTGACGGACGTACAAGTCCCAGCCCATCGCGTATTGATCGAGCTCACCACGGTTGGCGTCGAGGTGGAACACCTTGTTCACCACCTCGCGCACCAGATCGACGTCGTGAGAGATGACAACAAGGCCACCCGGGTATGCCTGCAGGAAGCCACGGAGCCACACAATCGAGTCCGCATCGAGGTGGTTGGTTGGCTCGTCAAGGAGCAACGTCTCAGCGTCGGAGAAGAGGATACGAGCAAGTTCAACACGGCGGCGCTGACCACCCGACAAGGTGTGCAGCGGCTGACCAAGCACACGTTCATCGAGCCCCAAGTTGGCCGCAATCCGAGCGGCATCCGCTTCCGCCGCGTAGCCTCCCGCAAGCCGGAAGCGCTCCTCGATCTTCGGGTAACGGTCCATTGCCTTGGCCGCCACGTCCGGGTCTTCGCTCGCCATCAGCTCCTCGGCCTCGCGGAGCTTGCGCGTGATCGACTCGAGATCGCGCGCAGCGAGAATGCGGTCGAGCGCCTTCATCGACATGTCGGCAGTTCGCGGATCCTGAGGCAGATAGCCGATTGAGCCTTTTGACGTGACGGAGCCGCCCGAAGCTTGGCCCTCCCCTGCGAGAATGCGGGTGAGCGTCGTCTTTCCCGCGCCGTTTCGACCCACAAGGCCCACGCGATCACCCTTGCCAATGGTGAAAGTCGTGGGGTGCAACAGGACGCGCGCACCAATCCGGACTTCAAGTCCTTGTGCAGAAATCAAGAGTCGTCCTCGCGTTGCATTTTGTAGGGTTTCGACAAGATCGGCCGTATTGTCGGGCGAACTCGCAGCGCTCCATTGTAGTGAGGGTAAGTTGGCTTTCGAACGTTTCCAACAAGAGGAGTGACATGCCCTTCGTCCCCAGGCTCACCGGCCAAAACATGGCACTCGTCGCCGTGTTCGCGGGCCTCATTGCATTGTCCACCACTCCCCCGGAGTTCAGTCTCGCCTCCGGTGTGCCGATCTCACTGCAGACGCTCGCCGTGGTCCTCGCGGGCCTGGTCCTTGGCGCTTGGCGTGGCTTTGCCGCCGTGGTGCTTTATCTCGCTGTCGGCCTCGCCGGTGCCCCCGTCTATGCGGACGGCGCCTCAAGTTGGGGTGCCTTTGTTGGGCCGACGGGCGGGTACCTGTGGTCGTTCCCCATCGCGGCCTTTGTTGTCGGGTGGATCGCCGAGCGCATCCGTACCAGCGCAAACGGGATTGTCGGGTTCTCGGCGCTCATGGGTGCCGGGCTTGTCTCCCTGCCCATCGTGTACACAATCGGGGTGCCGTGGCTCGCGCACTACTTCGAGCTGCCGGTCTTCACCGCAGAGTCCCCCGGCGAACCGACGGGGCTTGCGTGGGGCTTGCTCCCCTTTGTTGTGGGAGACATTCTCAAGGTGCTCGTCGCGGCGGCCGTGGCAGCAGCAGTTCACCGCTCCTTCCCACAGCTGCTGTCCGCAACGTCAGCCCATTTCGCTGTGTCCCCTTCGGACCGTGCCGAGGCGCACGACAACGCGACTGAACTCACTGAGGAATCCACCCCTGCGTCACGCGTGTAGCGACCCGTTGTGACCACGCTCGGGATGTACCGCGACCGGCGCACGCCGTTGCATCGCCTTCCCGCGTGGTCAAAGATGCTTGGCCTGGCGGTGGGTGCCGTTGTCACTTTCCAACTAAACGGACCCAAGTCCACAGCCATCGCGGCCGCAATCGCCCTCGTTCTCCTCATCTCGACATTGCCGCCTGCGCGCGCAACGCTAAAGGGCGCGAGCGTGTTAGCGGTGTTCGCGGCTTTTGGCGGCGCCTACCACTGGTTCTTTGGCGATCCACGGCTCGGGACAGAGATTGCGCTCCGCGCCGTGACAATTCTGTTGGCGGCCCTCGCTGTCAATACGTCGACCTCAGCGGATGGCACGCTCAGCGTCTTTGTCCACCTCGCGCGGCCCGTCCGGCGTTGGCTGCCCGCCGCCGCATTGGGCCTCATGTTCTCCCTCGTCATCCGTTCGATCCCCGAAGGCGCACGCATCCTCAGCCAAGCACGATCCGCCGCTCGCGCCCGCGGTCTCGAGCGCAGTCCACGGGCGATCCTCGTCCCCACGGCCCTGCGCACCGTTGGTTTCGCACTCAATGTGGGCGACGCCATCACGGCACGCGGCCTCGCAGATTTCAATGCCGATGACGACCACTGATGGCCCCCCACCGAGCACTGCCGAACCACGCGTCGGCCCGACTCCCGTAGCCTTGTCACCATGATTGAGTTCAGGGGAGCCTCCGTTGTCGCGCCCGATACCGGTGTGCCGATCCTTCATCCGACCACGCTGACGCTCACCGAGCAGCGGGTGACGATCATCGGCGCCAACGGCTCGGGGAAGTCGACGCTGGCGCGCCTCATCAATGGCCTCGCAGTGCCCGTCGAAGGCCAGGTTCTGGTGGACGGCCTTGACACCCGCAAGCACGGTTCGCGGGTCCGACGCCGGGTGGGCTTTCTCTTCACCGACCCCTCCTCACAGCTCATCATGCCGACGGCTATCGAGGACGTCATGTTGTCGCTGCGGCGAACGGTGCGCTCCAAAGACGAGCGCATCAAAGCGGCTTTCGACGCCCTCGATGACATTGGCTTGGGAGACAAAGCGAACGTCTCGGTCAATGCGCTCTCGGGAGGCCAACGCCAGCTGCTCGCCTTGGCGGGTGTGCTGTCCGCTACGCCGTCAATTGTGGTCGCTGACGAGCCCACTACCCTTCTTGACCTTCGTTGGAAGGCACACGTGGGGGCGTTGCTGTACGCCCTGCCGATCCAACTCATCGAGGTCACTCACGACCTCGAGGCCGCCACCAAGGCGCAGCGCACGCTCGTGGTTGACGAGGGCGGCGTGGTCTTTGACGGCAACCCTGTGGACGCCGTCGCGCATTACCGCGACCTCATGTACCGCAAGTCCGTTGGTGAGCGCGCGTGAGCGTTCTCGGCATCTACCGCCCGGGGGGCTCGCCCTTGCACCGGCTGCCTGCGGTTGCCAAGGTGCTGTTGCTCGTGGCCTGGGCGATTGTCGCGATGGTGTTCTCGGACCCGATCACGGCTTCGGGTATGGCGCTTGCCGCTCTCATGTTGCTTGTCAGCGTGTTGCCTGCTCCCAAGCCGACAATCAGGGGCTTGACGTTTGTCGTGCTGCTCGCCGCTCTCGCGAGCGCCTACCAGGTCTATCGCGGGGAGTATGAGTCTGCGATCGACATCGGCGCGGACATCATCGGGATTTTCTCCTTGTCGATCGCGATCACGAGTTCGACGCCGATGAGCGAACTGCTGGATTTCGCCACGGCTGCATCGCGGCCATTCAGGCGCATCATTCCGCCGGCAATTCCTGGGCTCATGTTCGCTTTGCTGGTCCGTGCCATTCCCGAGGTTGCCACAATCATGCGCCAATCACGCGAGGCCGCGCGCGCGCGTGGTGTCGCCTTCTCCGCAAGCGCCATCATCATCCCGACCGCGTCTCGCACTGTTGGGTTCGCCCTCGACTTAGGTGCGGCGCTCCACGCGCGAGGAATCGGAGACGAAGCGCGGAACGACGTGGCCACACCTGGTTCGGATCGCCTCACCCGCCTGCCCGAACAAGCCCACTAGCAGGAGCCACGCGGCCCAATCCGCTTACGAGCGGTCAATCATGTCGAGCAAAGTGGTAGTGGTCCGCCAGTTGCGGATCGTCATGTCCTTGTACGCAGGCAGTGCAAGGATCTTGCTGAGGTAACTGCTTGTGCGGCGCGCTTCGAGCCTGCGAAAGTACAGCACCTGGGGACCCGCCCAGCAGTCATCGACTCCTTCGCGCAAGCGGATGAGCGGATGGACCTCCACGGGATCGACATGGGGGCGCACAAAGACGACGTCGTAGCGATAATCGGTGGGCGCGGCACCAAATCCGGCGGGCGCTTGCGTCACGGTGGCGCGCAGGGCGTCGGCCGTGATGGTGACAACAACGGTGTCCACGGCAAACTCCTCGCGAAGGACCGCCTCAACCTCAGCCGTGACGTCGGCCGCTGTCCATCCGGGCGCGCACAGGAGAACGTTGCCCGATTGGATGTAGGTGCGAACGTCGTCAAAGCCGCGCGCGGCCAAGGTCTCGCGCAAGCGCGCCATCGGCACCAGGTTGTTCCCGCCCACGTTGATGCCGCGAATAAGCGCCACGTGAGTCGGCATTGTCAACCTTGCTCCATGCTCGCGGCCAGGAACTCGCGTCCCTCGACCTACGCGGGCCTAGACGTTGAAGCCGAGCGCGCGCAACTGCTCGCGCCCGTCGTCGGTGATCTTGTCCGGACCCCACGGCGGCATCCACACCCAGTTGATGCGGAAACCGTCAACGATGCCGGACAACGCCTGCGCGGCCTGGTCCTCAAGTACGTCAGTCAATGGGCATGCCGCCGAGGTGAGCGTCATGTCGATGACTGCATGCTGGTTTTCGTCGAGGTGAACCCCGTACACGAGCCCCAGGTCAACAACGTTGATGCCGAGCTCTGGGTCAATGACGTCGCGCAGTGCTTCTTCGACGTCTGCAACGTTGGCTGGTGTCGCCGTGTTACCCATTGTCACGCTCCTTCCGTTCCCACGGTCGCACGCGCGATCGCGTCGCGCAATGCCACCCAGCTGAGTAACGCGCACTTGATGCGCGCAGGGTATTTGCCGACGCCCACAAAGGCCGTCGCGTCGTCCAAGAGGTCGTCCCGCTCATCGTCGAGCGCCACACCCTTGTTGTGCATGAGCGCCTTGAACGCTTCGATCGTTTGATCGGCCGTGCGCAGGTCCGCATCCTCCAGCAACTCAGCGAGCACCGATGCGCTCGCTTGGGAGATCGAGCAGCCCTGGCCCTCCCATCGGATCGCGCTGATGGAGTCCCCATCGAGCGCGACGCGAAGGGTGATCTCGTCGCCGCACGTCGTATTGATCTGGTGAGATTCACCGACCGCGGGGCCGTCAAGCTCGATGAGCCCTGCGCCGTGGCGTGCGCGTGCGTGATCGAGGATCACTTGCTGATACATCTGTTCGAGGTCGCTCATGCGCCCACTCCAAAGAAATCGCGAACGGTGCCAAGGACGTCAACAAACAGGTGTGCGTCCTCTTCCGTTGTGTAGATGTGGCTACTGGCCCGGGCAGAGCTCGCCACACCAAAGTGCCGGTGCAGGGGTTGCGCGCAGTGGTGACCAACGCGCACAGCAACGCCAGCGTCGTCAAGCACCTGGCCCACGTCATGCGCGTGAACGCCCTCGACCACCACGGCGGCGAGGCCGAGCACGTCCTGCCTGTTGACGTCGCCGACTGGTCCGAGCAGACGAACGCCAGGGAGGGCTGCTGCGCCCTCCCGGAGGATGTGGCCGATGCGACGTTCATGCGCCGCTACCGCCTCCATGCCGATGTCCATGAGGTACTCGGCCGCCACCCCCATGCCAACGGCCTGTGCAACGGGCTGCGTTCCCGCCTCGAAGCGCGTGGGCGCCGGGTGCCATGTCGTCTCATCAAGGGTGACGGTGCGCACCGCGCCGCCGCCAAAGACCGATGGCGGCAGCGCATCGAGCAGTTCACCGCGACCCCACATTGCGCCGATGCCGGTCGGTCCAAGCATCTTGTGTCCCGAGAACGCTGCGAAGTCCACCCCGAGCGACGCGAAGTCGACCGGGGTGTGCGGCACTGACTGGCATGCATCAAGGAACGTGAGTGCACCCACCTCGCGCGCGCGCGCCACAACCGGCGCAACGTCCGTGATGATGCCGGTGACATTGGACGCGTGCGTGAACGCGATGACCTTGGTTGACCCATCGATCACGGAGTTCAGTTGGTCGAGAATGAGCCGGCCGTCATCGTCAACCTCGATCCATCGCAGCGTCGCCCCTGTGCGGGCCGCCAACTGCTGCCACGGCACAAAGTTTGCGTGGTGCTCGGCTTCGGTGACAACGATCGAATCGCCCGGTCCCACCCGGAATCCGGCCGACGCTTCCCCACCGATTCCCTGGCTTGCGTTACCGATGCCGCTCGCAACCAGGTTGATTGCGGCGGTGGCGTTCTCGGTCCACACGATTTCGCGGGCTTCGCGGGCGCCAACCAGGCGTGCGACCGACTCCCGTGCGGTCTCGAAAGCCTCGGTTGCTTCCTCGGCCAGCATGTGAGCCCCACGCCCCACCGCGCCGTTGTGGGCGCGTTCGAACTCGGCCACCGCGTCCAGCACCCGGGTGGGGCGCTGGGCGGTGGCTGCCGAGTCGAGGTACGTGAGCGGCTTCCCGTTCCGGACCGTGCGGCCCAGAATCGGAAAGTCCTGCTTCACTGTGGCGAGGGTCTGCACAGCTATGTCTCGCTTACGCGCCGACCAAGAAGCGGTCGTAGCCTTCGGCCTCGAGACGCTCGGCGAGTTCCGGACCGCCCTCTTCAGCAATGCGCCCGTCCACAAACACGTGAACAAAGTCGGGCTTGATGTACTGAAGGATGCGCGTGTAGTGCGTGATGAGCATGACGCCGAGTCCGGTGTTCTCCTTCACGCGGTTCACACCCTCAGAGACGATGCGCAGCGCGTCGACGTCGAGACCGGAGTCCGTCTCGTCAAGGATTGCCACCTTGGGGGCGAGCAGCTCAAGCTGAAGGATCTCGTGGCGCTTCTTCTCACCACCGGAGAATCCCTCGTTGACGTTGCGCTCGGCAAAGGAGGGATCCATGCGGAGGTTCTCCATCGATGCCTTCACGTCCTTCACCCAGGTGCGCAGCTTGGGGGCTTCGCCGCTCACTGCCGTCTTGGCGGTGCGGAGGAAGTTCGACACGGAGACACCAGGCACCTCAACGGGGTACTGCATCGCGAGGAACAGACCGGCGCGAGCCCGCTCGTCCACGCTCATCTCGAGGACGTCCTCGTCATCGAGCATGACGGAGCCCTCGGTGATCGTGTACTTGGGGTGACCGGCGATCGCGTACGCAAGGGTGGACTTGCCGGAGCCGTTGGGGCCCATGATCGCGTGGGTCTCACCCGACTTGATGGTGAGGTTCACGCCCTTGAGGATCTCCTTGACGCCGTCCGGCGTCTCCACAGTGACGTGGAGGTTCTTGATGTCGAGGGTGGTCATGCGTTCTCCTTCTGGGAAAGCTTGGGGTTGTCCACGTCCACGAGCACTCGATCGCCATCGATGCGGACGGGGTAGGTCTTGACAGGGGTGATTGCGGGCAGCTCGTCGGGCTCGCCGGTGCGCACGTCGAATCGCGAACCGTGTGCCCAGCATTCGACAAAGCACCCGTCGACTTCGCCTTCGGACAGCGACACCTCACCGTGCGTGCACAGATCGTGAATCGCGTAGAAGTCACCATCGTCGGTGCGCACAATCGCCACCGGGGTGTCGGTGCCGTCGGCAAGAGTGAGTTCGGCAAGCATCGCGCTTCCCGGCTCAAGGTCGCCCACGTTGCAGGCGAACTGGAAGAACTCGTCGGCCATCACAGCTCCTTCACGTGCTCAAGTTCGCTGTCGATCGCTTCAAGGAGGCTGGTCTCAACCTCCGGAACGCCGATCTCGCGGATGACGTCGGCAAAGAAGCCACGCACCACGAGAGTGCGAGCCTCTGCCTCGGGGATACCGCGAGCACGCAGGTAGAACATCTGCTCGTCGTCAAAGCGGCCGGTGGCGGAGGCGTGTCCGGCACCTTCGATCTCGCCCGTCTCGATCTCAAGGTTGGGCACGGAGTCCGCGCGTGCGCCGTCGGTGAGGACGAGGTTGCGGTTGAGTTCGTACGTGTCAGTGCCTTCAGCTGCGGCACGGATCAGCACGTCGCCAATCCACACGGTCCGGGCCGACGCTCCGGCCAGTGCACCCTTGTAGGTCACCCGGGAGGTGCAGCGCGGGACGGCGTGGTCAACGAAGAGCTGGTGCTCGAGGTGCTGGCCGGAGTCCGCAAAGTACAGACCAAAAAGGTCAATCGACGCGCCCTCGCCAGCAAAGGCGGCGGACGTGTTGAGACGGACCACCTTGCCGCCGAGCGTGACAACGGAGCCACGCAGTCGAGCGTCGCGGCCCAAACGTGCCACCACTTCACCAGCGTGAATCGCGTCGTCGTCCCACTCCTGGAGGAGGACGAGGTTGAGTGCGGCATTGTCGCCAAGCGACACCGAGAGGTACTCGCCGTAGGTGGCGGTACCGGTGCGGCGCAGCACGACGGATGCCTCGGCGCTCGTCCCGACCTCGATGAGGAGGTGGCCACGGACGTCCTCGCCCTGACCGGACATGCCGATCTGGATCGCCTCTTCGACTGCGGTATTGGCGGCAATCTCCAGGGCCATCGCACCCCCGGACAGCGCCACTGCGACGGCGGACGCACGGTCACCGGGCGCGCGCACAGTGCGAGCGCGAGCGTCGTCCGCGGCTACTTCGGTGAAGGTGACACCGTCGGGCAGCGTCGGCACGTCGAAGGTGAGGTGCCCCTCGCCGCCTTCAAGAGCGAAGAGCGGCTTGAGGTCACGGACTGCGCTGAAACGCCACTGCTCTTCGCGTCCGGTGGGAACGCCAAATGCCTCCGGGTCGAAGGACGTGAGACGGTCGCCTCGCGTTCCGTCGCCCACAACGCCGTGGCTGTGTGCAGCGTCGGCCGTTGCTTGGGTGTGATCGGTGGTGAGGGTCACCCCACGCTCCCTTCCATCTGTAGTTCGATGAGGCGGTTGAGTTCGAGCGCGTATTCCATTGGCAGCTCGCGCGCAATGGGCTCCACAAAGCCGCGCACAATCATCGCCATCGCCTCTGTCTCTTCCATGCCTCGGGACATGAGGTAGAACAATTGGTCCTCGCTCACGCGTGACACCGTCGCTTCGTGCCCCATGTGGACGTCGTCTTCACGCACGTCGACGTAGGGGTACGTGTCGGAGCGCGAGATCTGGTCGACGAGCAACGCATCGCACAGCACGTTGGACTTCGAGTTCTTGGCACCCTCGAGCACCTGAACGAGGCCGCGGTATGACGTACGGCCACCGCCGCGTGCGACCGACTTCGACACGATCGACGAGGACGTGTTCGCTGCGGCGTGCACCATCTTGGCGCCTGCGTCCTGGTGCTGACCTTCGCCAGCAAAGGCAATCGACAGCGTCTCACCACGGGCGTGCTCGCCCACCATGAAGATGGCGGGGTACTTCATCGTCACCTTGGAGCCGATGTTGCCGTCCACCCATTCCATCGTGGCGCCCTCGTGGGCAACGGCACGCTTCGTCACAAGGTTGTAGACGTTGTTCGACCAGTTCTGGATGGTCGTGTATCGCACGCGGGCGTTCTTCTTCACGATGATTTCCACCACGGCGGAGTGCAGCGAGTCCGACTTGTAGATCGGCGCGGTGCAGCCTTCGACGTAGTGCACGTATGAGCCTTCGTCCGCAATGATGAGCGTGCGCTCAAACTGGCCCATGTTCTCGGTGTTGATGCGGAAGTACGCCTGGAGCGGGATCTCCACGTGCACGCCCGGCGGAACGTAGACAAAGGAGCCACCCGACCACACGGCGGTGTTGAGAGCGGCGAACTTGTTGTCGCCGGGCGGGATGACGGTGCCGAAGTACTCTTCGAAGATTTCGGGGTGCTCGCGCAGCGCCGTGTCGGTGTCAAGGAACAGGACGCCCTGCTGCTCGAGGTCCTCACGGATCTGGTGGTAGACCACCTCGGACTCGTACTGAGCCGCAACTCCGGCGACGAGGCGTTGCTTCTCTGCCTCCGGGATGCCGAGCCTGTCGTACGTGTTCTTGATGTCCTCCGGCAGGTCCTCCCACGAGGTCGCCTGCTTCTCGGTGGAACGCACAAAGTACTTGATATTGTCGAAGTCGATACCGCTGAGGTCGCTACCCCAGTGCGGCATCGGCTTCTTCTCGAAGAGCTTCAAGGACTTGAGGCGGAGGTTCAGCATCCACTCCTGCTCGTTCTTGAGCCGGGAGATGTCGCGAACTACTTCTTCGCTGAGTCCGCGCCGCGCTGTGGCGCCTGCGACGTCGGCGTCATGCCAGCCGTAGCCGTAGTTGCCCAGTGAGGCGATCGTCTCGTCCTGAGTCATGGGGGTGTCAGTGGGAGTGCTCATTCTCATCCTTCCTTGATGGCGGGAGTGAGCGGGATGGTGGTCGTGCACACGTGCGCCCCTTGGGCGAGCGTGGACAGTCGTTGGACATGCACGTCGAGTACGCGCGAAAAGGCCCGCGTCTCGGCGTCGCACCATTCGGGGGCTGCTTGAGCAACCTCCTGTACGGGGCAATGCCCCTGGCACAGCTGAAGCGTGAAGCCACCGGGGCCGGGACGCACAGACGTCGCGTAGCCCAACTCGGCGAGTGCCTCGGAGAGGGCTTCGACACGCATGGGTAGGGGCGCGGTGCGATCCACGGCGCCCATGAGGGACAGCTCGAGGCGTTCCTCGTGAGCCCCGATGAACTCCTCAAGGCCGCCCCGCTCACGCATGAAGTCGAGCGCCGAGCGGGCCACGTCGCTATAGGCAGACTGAAGTGCCTGCTGTCCGTCGCGAGTGGCGACGTAGGACTTGGCTGGGCGTCCGCGGCCGCGATCAATGAGAACGGGAAGTTCGTGCTCGGCGATGAGGCCTTCGTCGAACAGTGCCGTCATGTGACGGCGGACCGCTGCGGGCGTGAGGTTGAGGCTTTCGGCGAGGGTGGCGGCGTTGATGGGGCCGGCGGTGATGATGAGGCTGAGCACGCGTTCACGCGTGGTGTCTGTACTCATGCTCGCCTCCTTTCTCGCGCGTCTTCCCACTTCACCCGTAGGCATGGCGCCGACGCTGGGAATGGTGCTGAAGCGTGGTGCCGTGCCCCCGTCGCTGGAGGCTCAAAGGAATTAACAACATTGTTGTGCCGAAAATGCCGCGCCGCAAGCAAGGTGTGCCTTACCTGGGGTGCCGTGCACCCACTTCCGGGGGTGTTATCGGGGGTTTGCCTGGCCGACGGCGCGGAGCACATCGGCGAACCACACAAGGTGATACGTCAGTGCATGCTCGGGGTCCTCAGCCAAGGCAGTCAACCACTCCATGCATTCGGATACTTGACCGACGCTGAGCTCCGCAGGCTCGACGTTCATGTCGTGCGCGTATTCGGCAGGCCCCGACCAGTAGTGATCCGAGGAGAGGCTCACGTTGTTGCCCGTCACTTCCCTCAGGTGCTTGATGAGTATCGGGAATGCTCGCTCAAGCACGTCGAGGTCGACCGAGACGTTCGTATCCATGTGTTCGACCATCGGGGGTGCTCGCTACCGTCATCGGGGGTGCTCGCCACCGTTTCGCGGCGGGAAGATGTTGAGTCTCGCGGTGGCTGGTTCGAGGGCACAGGTGCCGCGGCCCGGAGATGTCTTCTTGCGCTACTGTGCTCACGCGGAGTTGGGAAGCCGGGCAAACCCAAAGCCTGTGACGCAGGGCTGAGGCTCGGCTCGCACCTCGGGCGAAAGGGTGCGTCTAGGTTCGGACATGAGCACGCCATTGCCGGCGCGAACTGATCAGCCGCGCGATCGGGGCATTTACGGGCCCACTCCCCCGCCTAGACTCTTAGCGTGACAATCAACGCCTCGCCTACCACGCGCATCTCGCGGTGGTCGCGGTTCGCCGACTTCATCGGCCGCCATGGACGCTTCTTCACGGTGGCGAACATCTTCGCCCAGGGTGGCCTCATCGTGACCGGAGGCGCCGTCCGCCTCACGGCGTCGGGCCTTGGCTGCTCGACCTGGCCCATGTGCGAGCCGGGCGAATTCACTCCGCAGTTCCGCGAAGCGACAAGCCTTCACCCCTTCATCGAGTTCGGGAACCGCACCCTCACCGGTGTGCTGCTCATTGTCGCGTTGGGCGTCGCAATCTCCCTATGGCGAACGCGCCCTGACCTCAAATGGTGGGGCCTCTTCCCCCTCGCAGGCGTGGCCATCCAGGCGGTCGTCGGCGGCATCACGGTGCTGACCGGCCTCAACCCGGTCGCGGTTGCCCCGCACTTTCTCTTGTCAGGAGTGCTCGTGTGGCAGGGCGTGTGGCTCGCGTTGCGCTACCGCGACGCCCCGCGCCGTGACGGCCGGTGCATCAAGAAACCGCTTCGCATCTCGACATTCCTCCTCATTGTGCTGACCGTCCTCGGCACTCTCACCACAGGCGCGGGCCCCCACTCAGGCGACGCCGACGCGACCGACCGGCTTGGTCTTGACCCCGCGGCGATCGCGCGCATTCACGCCCTCACCGTGTGGGCCTTCATCCTCGTCCTCGCCTACATCGTGTTCCGGGTGCGCAAAGACCGCTCAGTCGGTCCGCGCGACGAAGTGCGCAAGGCGTGGGTGGTGCTCGTTGCCGTGACCCTTCTCCAGGGCGCCATCGGCTACGTCCAGTACTTCACCGGCCTGCCCGAGCTCATCGTGGGGGCGCACCTTGCCGGCGCTGCCATCTTCATCGCGGCTCACTCCGCGGCGCACTACTTGCTGCGTCGCGACCGGAGTACCGTCAGCGCATGAACGACGGCGCGGTCACGCTCGAGCGCATCGAGGATGCGGCGCGATCTCTTGCGGGCGTCGCTCAACACACCCCTCTCGACCACGCCTCATACTTGAGCGGCCTCTTGGGTGTTCCCACCTACATGAAGTTGGAGAATCTCCAACGAACCGGCTCGTTCAAGCTGCGCGGCGCCACCTACCGACTCTCGCGACTCAGCGATGAGGAGAAACGGCGCGGTGTGGTGGCCGCGTCTGCGGGCAATCACGCGCAAGGCGTGGCCTTTGCCGCCCAGCAACTTGGCATTAACGCCACGGTATTCATGCCGATCGGCGCCCCCGTCCCCAAGCTCCTCGCGACAAAGGGCTACGGCGCCACCGTCATCACTGAAGGCAATACCGTCGAAGAATGCCTGAGCCAGGCACAAGAGTTTGCCGAACGCACCGGTGCGGTGATGATTCACCCCTTCGATCACCCTGACGTCATTGCCGGCCAAGGAACCATCGGCCTCGAGATCATGGCCGACGTCCCCGACGTCGACACCATCATTGTCCCTGTGGGCGGTGGCGGGCTCATTGGCGGAGTCGCCGTCGTTGCGAAGTCAATCGCCGCCGCACGTGGCACCACCGTCCGCATCGTCGGCGTGCAAGCGGCAGCGTCGGCCGCTTTCCCCGCCTCCTTGCAAGCAGGCGAGCCCGTCACGATCGACCGCGGCCCCACCATTGCGGACGGCATCGCGGTGGCTCGGCCCGGCAACATCACGTTTCCCCTGGTGCGGGACTACGTGGATGAAATTGTCACGGTGGAAGAGGACCATATCGCACGCGCTGTCCTCACCCTGCTCGAGCGCACCAAACTCGTTGTCGAGCCCGGTGGCGCTGCGGGCGTTGCGGCCATCCTCAATGGCCTTATCGCACCAACAGGCCCCACGCTCGTCTTACTCTCGGGCGGCAATATCGACCCCCTCCTCCTCCAGCGCATCATCGGTCA